>CAMYNJ010000071.1:0-7081 GCA_947259795.1 uncultured Alphaproteobacteria bacterium
CGTGTCCAAGCCGGGCCGTCGCGTCTATGCGGGCATCAAGAAGCTGCAGCCGATTTATAACGGGCTGGGCATCGCGATCCTGTCGACGCCGCGCGGCGTCATGTCGGACAGCGAAGCACGAGCGGCCAATGTCGGCGGCGAAGTTCTTTGCCAGGTATTCTAGGAGCGGACGATGTCCAGAATTGGCAAGAATCCGGTCGAGGTCCCCAGCGGGGTGGAAGTGTCCATCGCCAACGACCTGCTGACCGCGAAAGGCAAGAACGGCACGCTGACCGTCCCGCTGCACGAGGCCGTCGAGGTCAGGCAGGAGGACGGCAAGGTGGTCTGCATCCCGCGCGAGGGCGCCCCGGCGGCCCGCAAGATGTGGGGCACGATGCGCAGCATGATCAACAATGCGGTGATCGGCGCCTCCGACGGCTTCACGGTCCGGTTGGAGATCAGCGGCGTCGGCTACCGCGCGGCGGTCCAGGGCAGCAACATCAATCTGCAGCTGGGATACAGCCACGATATCATTTATCCGATCCCCCAGGGGATTACGGTCAAATGTGAGCGGCCGACCCTGATTGAGATTTCGGGGGCCAATAAGCAGCAGGTTGGGCAGATCGCCAGTGAAATCCGCGCCTTCCGCAAGCCCGAGCCCTATAAGGGCAAGGGTGTGAAGTACGAGAACGAGTTGATCGTACGTAAAGAAGGCAAGAAGAAATAAGGGCAACGGCAATGCTAAGTACAAAGGAATTGTTCGAGCGTCGCGCGCGGAGAACCCGATATCAGCTTCGCAAGCGCGCCAAGGGGCGCCCGCGGCTGACTGTCTTCCGCTCGGGACTGCATATCTATGCCCAGGTCGTCGACGACGGCCAGGGGAAGACCCTGGCGGCGGCTTCGTCGGTCGAAAAGGATATGCGCAAGACGCTGAAGAAGGGTGGCAACAAGGAAGCCGCCGCGGAAATCGGCAAACTGATCGCCGAACGCGCCAAGAAGGCCGGCATCACCGAGGTCATCTTCGACCGCGGCGCCTATGCCTTCCACGGCAGGGTCAAGGCCCTGGCCGATGCGGCGCGCGAAGGCGGATTGAGTTTCTAACGGGGGCCGGGAACAAATGGCACGGACACCAAGGGACCATCGCGCACAGCGCGAGGAGTCCGAACTGATCGAGAAACTGGTTGGCATCAACCGCGTCGCCAAGGTGGTCAAGGGCGGGCGCCGTTTCGGCTTCGCCGCCATCATGGTGGTCGGCGACGGCAAGGGACGCGTGGGCTACGGCGCCGGCAAGGCGCGCGAGGTGCCGGAGGCGATCCGCAAGGCTACCGAGAATGCCCGCAAGGCAATGGTGCGCGTACCGCTTCGCGAAGGCCGCACCCTGCATCATGACGTCAAGGGCCGCTATGGCGCGGGCCGCGTCGTCATGCGCAATGCGCCTCCCGGCACCGGGGTTATCGCCGGCGGTCCGATCCGTGCGGTGTTCGAGGCCCTGGGCGTTCAGGACGTCGTCGCCAAGTCGATCGGCAGCTCGAACCCGCATAACATGATCAAGGCGGCTTTCGACGGCCTGACCAATTGCATGTCGCCGCGCGCCGTCGCGACGAGGCGCGGCAAGAAGGTCAGCGATATTGTCGGGCGCCGCGAAGGCGAAGCCCCGGCGAAGGAGACGGCAAATGGCTAAGGCAGGCAAGGCGACCCTCAGAGTCACCCAGATCCGCAGCGCCATCCGCCGTCCGGAAGACCAGGGCGCGACGTTGCGGGGCCTCGGACTCGGCAAGATGAACCGGACCCGTGAGCTTGAGGACACGCCCTCGGTTCGCGGCATGATTAACAAGATCAAGCACCTGGTGCGCGTCGAGGAGGCGGGCTGACGGCCCGCGCTCTGCGACAACGCAAGAAGGAACAGTTTCGATGAAACTCAACGAGCTTTCAGATAATCCCGGCGCCCGCAAGGACCGCACCCGTGTGGGCCGCGGCATCGGCTCGGGCAAGGGCAAGACCGGCGGTCGTGGCGTGAAGGGCCAGAAGTCCCGCAGCGGCGTTGCGATCAAGGGTTTCGAAGGCGGCCAGATGCCGATCTACCGGCGCATGCCGAAGCGCGGCTTCAAGAATCCGTTCCGCAAGGAATTCGCGGTGGTGAATCTGGGCCGGCTGCAGCAGGCGATCGACGAAAAGCGCATCGACGCGAAGAAGACGGTCGACACGGCGGCACTGATCGCGGCGGGCCTGGTTGGCCGGCGGATCGCCAACGGCGTGCGCATACTTGCAAAAGGTGAATTGAAGACCAACGTAACCATCGAGGTTGCCGGTGCTTCGAAGGCTGCGGTAGAGGCGGTCGAGAAAGCCGGCGGCAAGGTCGTGTTGCCGGAAGTCGTCGCCAAGCCCGAAGGCAAGAAGTCCGCAAGGGCCAAGGCCGCGAAGGGCAAGGGTGCGGCCAAGGCGGCAGAGGGCGACGCAGCCCCGGCCGGCGAAAACTGATTACTGAGGCCGGCAATACCCTGAAGGGAACCGTTACATGGCATCAGCCGCCGAACAGCTAGCAGCCAATTTCAATTTCGGCGCCTTCAGCAAGGCTACGGAACTCAAGAAGCGCCTCTGGTTCGTCCTGGGCGCTCTGGTTGTTTACAGGCTTGGCACCTATATTCCTTTGCCCGGTATCGATCCCGTGGCGCTGGAGGATATTTTCTCGCGCCAGGCCGGCGGCATCGTCGGCATGTTCGATGTGTTCGCGGGTGGCGCGCTAAGCCGCATGACCATCTTCGCCCTGAACGTCATGCCCTACATCTCCGCCTCGATCATCATGCAGTTGATGACGGCGGTCGTCCCCTCGATCGAGGAACTAAAGAAAGAGGGCGAGACCGGCCGCAAGAAGATCAACCAGTATACCCGGTACCTGACTGTGGTCCTGGCCACGGTGCAGGGTTACGGTATCGCGGTCGGCCTGGAGAACAGCACGAGTTCGGTCGGGTCGGTCGTGATCAATCCGGGCCTGTTCTTCGAGGTTTCCACGGTACTCACCATTGTCGGCGGCACCATGTTCCTGATGTGGCTGGGCGAACAGATCACCCAACGCGGTGTCGGCAACGGCATTTCGCTGATTATCTTTGCCGGCATCGTGGCCAACCTGCCATCGGCGCTGGCGACGACGTTCGAATTGGGCCGGACCAATGTGCTGCCGACCCTGCTGATCGTGTTTCTGCTGTTCATGTCCGTCGCGGTGGTTGCCTTCATCGTTTTCATCGAGCGGGCGCAGCGGCGCATCGTGGTGCAGTATCCCAAGCGCCAGGTTGGCAACCGCATGTTCGGCGGCGAATCCTCGCACATGCCGCTGAAGCTGAACACGGCAGGCGTCATCCCGCCGATTTTCGCCAGTTCGCTTTTGCTGATGCCCGCGACGTTCGCCGGGTTCAGCGGTGGCGCCGGTGGCGCCGGGAGCGACCTGCTGACGCAGATCACCGCTTATCTCGGCCGCGGTCAGCCGGGCTATTTGCTGGCCTATGTAACGATGATCGTGTTTTTCGCCTTCTTCTATACCGCGATCGTTTTCAACCCGACCGAGACCGCGGACAATCTAAAGAAATATGGCGGGTTCATTCCGGGCATTCGTCCCGGCAAAAATACGGCGGATTATCTGGATTTCGTCCTGACCCGGCTGACCGTGGTCGGGGCGGCCTATCTGGCGGCGGTATGTATCCTGCCGGAAATCCTGATATCGCAATATAACGTGCCGTTCTATTTTGGCGGGACCAGCCTGCTGATTGTTGTCAGTGTGACAATGGACACGGTTGGTCAAATCCATGCGCATATGTTGGCGCACCAGTATGAGGGTCTCATCAAGAAGTCAAAGCTTCGAGGTAGACGTGGATGAACATCATACTTTTGGGACCTCCCGGCGCCGGGAAGGGGACCCAGGCCGAGAGATTGGAAAAATCGCACCGGATGATCCAGCTTTCGACCGGCGACATGCTTCGCGACGAAGTCACGTCGGAAAGCGAGCTTGGCCGGCAGGCCAAGGAGATCATGGCATCCGGCGAATTGATGCCGGACGATATCGTGGTCCAGATCGTGGCGGAGCAGTTATGCCGCGACGAGTGCGAGTTCGGTTTTACCCTTGACGGTTTCCCCCGCACGGAAACCCAGGCAAGGGCGCTGGACGGAATTATGATTGACAAGGGGCTGAAACTCCACGGCGTCATCGAAATGAAGGTCGACGACGACGCCCTGACGGAGCGGATAACGGGTCGGTATTCCTGTGCGAAATGCGGCGCCGGGTATCACGACAGGTTTCAACGGCCCAAGGTGGAAGGCGTGTGCGACGAATGCGGCTCGACCGAGTTCAACAGGCGCGCCGACGATAACGAGGAAGCCGTGCGGCATCGTCTTGCGGCCTACCATGCGGTGACCGAGCAAATCCTGCCTTTCTACAGGGAGAAGGGCATTCTGCGCACGGTCGATGGCATGGCGACCATCGATGAAGTGACGAAACAGATAGAAGACGCGATTGAGCAGTTGCAATGATTGACATGAGCCTGGATAGCCCTATAATCCGCGCGCTCGGACCGGCAACGGTCCGGCGGCCGGGTGCGGCCGGGTTTCGGGGGTCGTCATTGGCGGACGGACCGAACTTTATAACATATATCGAGGAGTTGACAGCGTGGCACGCATTGCAGGCGTGAATATCCCGACGCAAAAACGCGTTGAGATCGCCCTTACATACATACACGGCATTGGCCGCACCAAGGCGACCGAGATCTGTGCGAAATGCAGCATTCCGGCGGATCGCCGGGTGCAGGACCTTACCGAGGCCGAGACCATGCAGATCCGCGAGGTCATCGACCAGGATTACGCGGTCGAGGGTGACTTGCGCCGTGAAGTGGCCATGAACATCAAGCGCTTGCTTGACCTGGGCTGCTATCGTGGGCTGCGTCATCGTCGCGGCTTGCCGGTTCGCGGTCAGCGAACCCACACCAACGCGCGCACCCGCAAGGGCAAGGCGAAGCCGATCGCCGGCAAGAAGAAGGCATAAGAGGCCATGGCTAAGCAGACTTCCTCCCGCCCGCGGCGTCGCGAGCGCAAGAACATTACTTCGGGCGTGGCGCATGTTAACGCCACCTTCAACAACACCATGATCACCATTGCCGACGCGCAGGGCAATGCGATTTCATGGTCGTCGGCGGGCAGCCAGGGTTTCAAAGGCAGCCGTAAATCGACGCCCTACGCCGCCCAGATGGCGGCGGAAGACGCCGGCCGCAAGGCGATGGATCACGGCATGAAGACGCTGGAGGTCGAGGTTAAGGGACCGGGTTCGGGCCGCGAGTCCGCGCTTCGCGCACTGCAGTCCATCGGCTTCACCATTACCGCGATCCGCGATGTGACGCCGATCCCGCATAATGGCTGCCGCCCGCCCAAGCGGCGCCGGGTCTAGGAGCGGCGCGCCGATCGCGGCAACCGGATCCTTGTGGATCCGCTTTGAAAGACAGCCGGCGCGACCGTTGATTTCGACGGTTGCGCCGACGCATTAACCCAGAGGTTACGACAGTGATTCAGAAAAACTGGCAGACACTTATCAAGCCGAACAAGCTCCAGATCGATGGTGGCACGGACCCGAGCCGGACCGCGACTGTCGTGGCGGAACCGCTGGAGCGTGGATTTGGCCTGACCCTGGGCAACGCCCTTCGCCGGGTGCTGCTTTCGTCGTTGCAGGGGGCCGCGATCACCTCGATCCAGGTCGAGGGCGTGCTGCATGAGTTCTCATCGATCCCCGGCGTGCGCGAGGACGTCACCGATATCGTGTTGAACCTGAAATCGCTGGGTTTGCGCATGCATGGCGAAGGCGCCAAGCGCATGAGCCTGACCGCGACCGGGCCAGGCGAAGTGACGGCGGCGCAGATCGAGACCGGTGCCGATATCGATATCATGGACCCGGACCTGATCATCTGCACCCTGGACGAAGGCGCCAAGCTGAGTATGGAAATGTCGGTCGAGTCCGGTAAGGGCTATGTGCCGGCCAGCCAGAATCGTCCCGAGGATGCACCCATCGGCATGATCCCGATCGATGCGCTCTACAGCCCGATCCGCAAGGTTTCCTATAAAGTCGACAACACCCGCGTCGGCCAGGTCACCGACTACGACAAGCTGTCGATGACAATCGAAACCGACGGCTCGGTGACGCCGGAGGATGCGCTCGCCCTGTCGGCGCGCATCCTGCAGGATCAGCTGCAGCTGTTCATCAATTTCGAGGAGCCGCAGGCCGCGGTTGCCGAAGAGCGTCCGTCCGAACTGCCCTTTAACAAGAACCTGCTGCGCAAGGTCGACGAGCTGGAGCTTTCGGTCCGCTCGGCGAACTGCCTGAAGAACGACAATATCGTCTATATCGGCGATCTGGTTCAGAAGACCGAGCAGGAAATGCTGCGCACGCCGAATTTCGGCCGCAAGTCGCTGAACGAAATCAAGGAGGTGCTGGCGCAGATGGGTCTGCATCTCGGCATGGAAATCCCCAGCTGGCCGCCCGAGAATATCGAGGAAATGGCGCGCCGCCTGGACGAGCCGTATTGACCGGCGTTTCTGGTAACAAGGATTTAAGAGGGAGCCGTCGCGATGCGACACGGAATGAGCGGCCGTAAATTGAACCGGACCAGCAGCCACCGCAAGGCGCTGTTTTCCAATATGGCCAATGCGCTGATCAAGCATGAACAGATCAAGACCACCCTGCCGAAGGCCAAGGAGCTGCGGCCCGTGGTCGAGAAGCTGGTGACGCTGGGCAAGCGGGGCAACCTGCATGCCCGCCGACAGGCCTTCGCCATGTTGCGCGACGACGGGATGACGGCGAAGCTGTTCGACACGCTGGCTGGCCGCTACGCCGACCGCGCGGGCGGCTATACGCGGGTCCTGAAGGCCGGACACCGCTACGGCGACGCCGCGCCGATGGCCATCATCGAATTCGTCGACCGCGACCCGGAGGCCAAAGGCCAGGATTCCGGCCCGACCCAGGAAGCCGCTATGGCGGCCGGGGACGAGGAATAATTAGCCCTTCGCAAGAGGCGGCAGTGAACGGTAGGGCGGCCTTCGGGCCGCCCTTTCTTTTTTAGGGGGCGTGCAATGG
>CAMYNJ010000071.1:7099-21648 GCA_947259795.1 uncultured Alphaproteobacteria bacterium
GCCTTCGGGCCGCCCTTTCTTTTTTAGGGGGCGTGCAATGGCATCTTGTGGACGCGGCGTGGGGGCCTTAAGTAGTCAGACATGCTGACATGCCTGAATAAATACTGTCTGGCGATTTCCGCCCTCTTGGGGCTGGCGATCACCCTGAGCCCAGGCCTGGCGCAGGCGGAAAAGGCCACGCCGGCGAACCGCGAGCAGGTCACGCTGTCCTATGCGCCGGTCGTAAAACGCACCGCCCCGGCGGTGGTGTATATTGATGCGAAGAATGTCGTGCAACAGCGATCCGGGCCGGCGCTGTTCGACGATCCCTTCTTCAAGAAGTTCTTTGGCGACGATTTCCCCTTCGGCGGCGCGCCGAAGGAGCGCATCCAGAATTCGCTGGGTTCCGGCGTGCTGGTCCGCGCCGACGGCGTGGTGGTCACCAACAATCATGTCATCGCTGACGCACAGGAAATTACGGTCGTGCTGTCCGATCGGCGGGAATTCGATGCCGAGATCGTGCTGGCCGACGACCGGACGGATCTCGCCGTCTTGCGGATCAAAACCAATGGCGAACAGCTTCCAAGCCTGAAATTCGGCGACTCGGACGCGCTGGAGGTTGGTGACATCGTGCTCGCCATCGGCAATCCCTTCGGGGTTGGCCAGACCGTGACATCCGGCATCGTCTCGGCGCTGGCGCGCACCCGCGTCGGCGTCGCCGACTACCGTTCCTTCATTCAGACCGACGCGGCGATCAACCCCGGCAATTCCGGCGGCGCCCTGGTCGGCATGGACGGACTGCTGGTGGGCATCAACACGGCGATCTTCTCGAAAAGCGGCGGTTCCATGGGCATCGGCTTCGCGGTGCCCGCCAATATGGTGCAGGCCATCGTGGACTCGGCGATCGAGGGACGCCCGCTGGTGCGCCCCTGGCTCGGCTTCGACGGCCGCGCCGTGAACGCCGACCTCGCTTTGGCCCTGGACATGCCGCGGCCCGTCGGCGTGATCGTGGAGCATGTTGTCGAGGGCGGCCCGGCGGACATTGCCGGCCTGACGCCCGGCGACGTGGTGATGGCCGTCAACGGCCATGATGTAGAGGATGCCCAGGCCCTGCGTTTCCGTCTGGCGACGCGGCGCATCGGCGAGACGGTGGAGCTTACGGTGCTGCGCAAGGGCAAGGAGCGTGGCGTCGCCATGCCGCTGGTGGCGCCGCCGGAAGACCCGCCGCGCAATACCACCATGCTGGAAGGCCGGCATCCGTTTTCCGGCGCCAAAATCGCCAATCTGTCGCCGGCGCTGGTGGAAGAACTGGGCCTGAAGGGCCAGCCGCGCGGCGTCTTCATTCTCGCGGTCGTTAAACGCTCGCCGGCGGCCCGGCTGGGGCTTCGCCCGGGCGATATTCTGCTATCGATCAACGACAGGAAGATTGCGCTAGTGCGTGACGCGACCAAGGTTCTGGATCGCGGCGCCGAAAGCTGGGACATCGCCATCAAACGAGGCGACCGGGTGCTGAAGGAAGAGGTGAAGTGACGGGCGGCCCAGGCCAGCAGGGATTATTCGAAAGCGCCGCCCCGCGCCCACTGGCCGACAGGATGCGTCCGGCCTCGCTGGAAACGGTGGTCGGCCAGGATCACCTGCTGGGGTCCGAAGGGCCGCTGGCGCGCATGCTGGGCGCCGGGCGTCTGGCCTCGATGATCCTGTGGGGGCCGCCGGGCTGCGGCAAGACCACGATCGCCCGCCTGCTGGCTGACCGAACCGATCTTGCCTTCGAGCCGCTTTCGGCCGTGTTTTCGGGCGTCGCCGACCTGCGCAAGGTCTTTGAGAAGGCGAAGGGCCGTCGCGCGGCAGGGCAGGGCACGCTGCTGTTCATCGACGAGATCCATCGTTTCAACCGCGCCCAGCAGGACGGATTCCTGCCCTATGTGGAGGATGGCACCGTCATCCTGGTGGGCGCCACCACCGAAAACCCCAGTTTCGAGTTGAATGCGGCGCTGCTGTCGCGCTGCCAGGTTTTCGTCCTCAACCGGTTGGACGACGCGGCGCTGGAAAAACTGTTGTCGCGGGCCGAGGAAGCGGAAGGCCGGCCATTGCCGCTCGATACCGACGCCCGCGCATCGCTCAGGGCCATGGCGGACGGCGACGGGCGTTTTGCGCTCAACCTGGCGGAGGAGTTGTTCGCGCTGCAACTCGATAAACCGCTCGATACGGCGCGCCTGACCGCCACGGTCCAGCGTCGCGCGCCGCTCTACGACAAGAGCCAGGAAGGCCATTACAATTTGATGAGCGCCCTGCACAAATCGCTGCGGGGTTCCGATGCCGACGCCGGGCTGTATTGGCTGGCGCGCATGCTGGCTGGCGGCGAGGATCCGCGCTATATCGCGCGGCGTCTGACGCGCTTCGCCTATGAGGATGTCGGGCTGGCCGATCCCCAGGCGGCGGTGCAGGCGCTGGCAGCCTGGGACTGTTACGAACGCATCGGCTCGCCGGAGGGCGAACTGGCGCTGGCCCAGGCAGTGATCTATCTGGCCACCGCCCCGAAATCGAACGCCGCCTACAAGGCTTTCGGGCAGGCCATGGGGGCGGCTCGCGAGACCGGCTCGCTGATGCCGCCCAAACATATTCTCAACGCGCCCACGAAGCTTATGAAGGACATCGGCTATGGCGCGGGTTATGCCTACGACCATGACACGGCGGAGGGATTCTCCGGCCAGGATTATTTCCCCGAGGATATGGGCCGCCGCGGTTTCTACCGCCCCGTGGAGCGCGGATTCGAGCGCGAGATCGCCAAGCGCCTTGACTATTGGAACCGGCTGCGCGAAGGGCGAAAAAGCGACGAGGATCAATAAAATCGTTGCTTGACGGGAATAGGCGGGCCTGCGCGGTGTATGCGGTTCGATAACAACCGATCACCCAAGGAGTTCCAGGAATGAAACGACTGATCATTGCGGCGTTTATCGCCGTTGGATTCGCCAGCCCGGCGCTCGCCAGCCACTGCCCGAAGGATGTCAAGCTGATCGACGCGGCGCTGGCCGAGCAGAGCAACGCGGAAGCGAAGACCCTGCGCGACCAGGGCGATGCGCTGCACAAGGCAGGAAAGCATAAGGAATCCGAAGACGCCCTTCACAAGGCGATGGAGATTTTGGGCCTGCAACACTGAACAAGAGCGACTTTGCCGGCAAAAAAAGGGCTCCGCATTATGCGGGGCCCTTGTCGTTACGCCGGGCGTAAAGTCGCCATGGCGATGCCATAATTGTGCGTAAAATGCCTGTTATGAGAAAAGCCCGCGTGGCCCGGCCTTTTTGACCGGCCGGCCGCCGGAGAACCGGCAACAGTTACGGGCAGGACAATCATAATGTTTTCGCGTGCGGGCAAGATTTTTTCGCGCCACGGCCGGCGTCGCCGGATCGGCTGGCGCGACTTGGCCATTCTGCTGCTCGGCGGCTTGCTGGCGGTGTTCGCGACGCTGGGCTATTTCGCCTATACGCTGCCGCTGCCCGACGGGTTTACAGCGGAACTCGACCGGCCATCCATGCTGATCAAGGCCGAAGACGGCGATGTCTTCGCCAGTCGCGGCGTCTATCGCGGAGACCGGTTGACGGTCGATGAATTGCCCCTGCATCTGCTGCAGGCCGTGGTGGCGGTCGAGGACAAGCGCTTTTACGAGCATCCCGGCATCGATCTGCGGGGCATCGGCCGCGCGATGCTGGCCAATTTCCAGGCCGGCGAGGTCCGCCAGGGCGGCAGCACGATTTCCCAGCAACTGGCCAAGACCTATTTCCTGGAGCAGGATCGCACGATCAAGCGCAAGATCCAGGATATGATGCTGGCCTTGTGGCTGGAAAACCGGCTCGAGAAAGACGAAATTCTTTCCCGCTATCTGAACCATATCTATTTCGGCGCCGGCGCCTATGGCGTCGACGCGGCCTCCTGGCGCTATTTCCGCAAATCGGCGCGGGCGCTGACGCTTTCGGAATCCGCCATGCTGGCGGGGTTGATCCAGGCGCCCTCCTGGTATTCGCCGGTGCGCGACCTGGAGGCCGCCCAGGCCCAGGCCGACACCGTGCTGACCCTGATGCAGGAACAGGGCCATATCGATGCCGACGAGGCCCAGGCAGTTCGAGAGAAGCCAGCGACGCTGGCGGTCGCGCCGGATGCGCATCCGGGCTGGAACTATTTTGCGGATTGGGCGGAAGAAGAAACCCGCCGCCTGCTGGGACCGATGACGGCGGACTTGCAGGTGGAAACCACGCTGGTCCCCGAAATCCAGGCCATCGCCGAAAACACCGTGGCGCGCTGGGCGGGCGTCCTGGGAACGGAGGAGGGGTCGACGCAGACCGCAGTGGTGGCGATGACGCTGGACGGTGGCATCGTGGCGATGGTCGGCGGCAAGGATTACGGGGAAAGCCAGTTCAACCGCGCCACTATGGCCAAGCGGCAGCCCGGTTCCGCCTTCAAGCTGTTCGTCTATCTGGCGGCGCTGGACGCCGGCTTTACGCCCGACAGCCTGGCTATGGACGAACCCATCGAGGTCGACGGTTGGCGCCCGCGCAACCACAATGACCGGTTCCAGGGGAAGGTGACGTTGCGCACGGCCTTCGCCCAGTCGATCAACACGGTGGCGGTCAAGCTGACCGAACATGTCGGCCGCGAAAAAGTGATCGGGGTCGCGCGGCTGCTGGGCGTGAAATCGGACATCCGGCCCAGCCCCAGCATGCCGCTGGGCAGTTTCGAGGTGACCCTGCTGGAAATGACCGGCGCCTATGCGGCGATCGCGGCCGATACGAAGCGCGTGGAACCCTATGCCATCACGGAAATCCGCGGCCGCGGGCGGACCTTGTACCGCTACAGCCCGCCACCCGGCGCCAACAGGGGCATCCTGCCATGGAAACGCGAAGAGATGCTCGATATGCTGGTCGCGACCGTGAAGCAGGGGACCGGGCAGGCGGCGGATATCGGTCGCCTCGCCGCCGGCAAAACCGGCACCAGCGAGGACAGCCGGGATGGCTGGTTCATCGGCTTCACCGGCGATCTGGTGGTCGGCGTCTGGGTCGGTCGCGACGACAACAAGCCGGTCGAGGGGTTGAGCGGGGGCGGGTTGCCGGCCCGCATCTGGCACGACTTCATGACCGAGGTCTACCGCTCGCCGACCGGCGGCGCGCATGCCGCGATAATTGCGGATGCAGGCGATGGCGGTTCGGTCTCCGGCATACCGGCAAGCGGAAATAGCGGGTTGTCGTTCCAGGATATCAGCGACGTGATACAGCAGCTCTTCAAATCAGACTGAGCCCGGGTTATTTTGCAACGCGGTTGCGGCCACCCTTCTTGGCGCGGTAGAGCGCCTCGTCGGCGGCCTTGGTTACCGTCTCGGGCGTGGGATGCTTGTCGGAACGCTCCGACACGCCGATGCTGATCGTTACGGACACCCGCTTTCCGCCGCCGGTTTTCTTTTGGGCTTTCTTGGTCTTCGCCCGGTCCTTGGCGCGGATCACGAAACCCGAATCCTCTATACTCTGGCGCAGTGCGTCCAGATGCGGCAACGCCTCTTCGGTGACCTTGCCGGGGAAGACCACGGTAAATTCTTCACCGCCATAACGGAACGACTTGCCGCCGCCGCTGACACGCGCCATCCGGCTCGCCACCATGCGCAAAACCTGGTCACCGATATCGTGGCCGTAAGTGTCGTTGAATTTCTTGAAATGATCGACATCCAGCATGGCTATGGCATAGCGATGTCCCAATTTCATCGTTTCCATCATCAGGGCTCGGCGCGCGGGCAAACCCGTCAGTTCGTCGACGAAGGCGAGGCGGTAGCCGTCCTGGATCGCGGCAATCAGCATCGATCCTGCGGCCGCGGTGAAAAAGACGGATACTGCCTGAATATTTCCGGCGAAATGCAGCGCCATGCCGCCCGCGATCAGGCCGCCCAGCGCGCCGCTTTCCAGCGGCGGGTTGCCCAGCACAATCAGGCGCATGATGAAATAGGCGGTGGTTGCGACAAAAACGATAATCGCCAGGTCCGGAATGCCGGTCTCGGGTATCCAGCCGCTCGGGATCATCGGGACCGAAAGCCACTGAACCGCGACCGCCTGGACATTCGCCGCGATATCCCTAACCAGCCATTGCTCGGCCGCGGCCAGCGCCAGCACCGCCGCGGACAGGCCGGCGAAGATCGCAGTCCGGGTCACACCATGCCGGGTCAGCAACCCGCGCTCCTTGAGGACCGACAGCACCATGAGCCCCGCAGGGAAGAGCAGGGCATAGGCCATGTAGCCGATTTCGCCCGAACTCCCCGGCCTGATACTGCTGGCCGGGCCCGTCATCATCCAATGGCCAATGGATACCGCGGCAAGGGAAAAAACCAGCCTGCTGCGGTTGAACCGCCAGCCGATGACCGCGCCAACGAGCGATATGGCATGCGGCAGATAGATAAGAAGGCCCTGAACGACCTGCGGGACCCTTTCCGCATACGCTGTTGCGCCCCAGGCGGCGGCCAGGAAGAGGGCAGGCCAGAACATCGCCATCGGCAACCGGATAGCGGCCCGTCCCAGATTATCGGCGGTGATGGCAGTCATGTCTTTAAACGGTTCTTCTCGTTGCGGCGAATCACGTGTACCACCCTACCCTAAGGTCGAATTCGTTTATTTGAGGTGAACATGGCCCAGCCATCGTGTCGCATGCTTTCCATCAGGCCGCATGGCGGCCGCGGGTCATGGCCCGCTCGATCGCTTTGCCGCCTCGCTCCACAAGGGTTCCTCATTAATGCTGGTTGTCAGCCGGAACGGCGCCGGGCGCAACGTTAATTTATTTTCCGCTTATGACGAAGAATAGAAATAATCTTTCAAAAAACGAAGTAATGAGAAGTGAAAAATGCCAGAATAAAAGAGATGCAGTGGTTAATAAATATAGTAAACGGCAATGGTTAATATATAAAATTTAGTCTAAAAGCCGTGTAATAAGGATTGATTGGCGGTTGAGGTTAAATCAAATACATGATATTAACGTTTTATTAACAATCGGGATGATGACTTCGGCCTTGGGTGGTCTCGGCGTCATAACAAGTCCCATAAAGAACCACAAACGATTTGGGAAATCGTCGGAAAGGGGCTGCAGGATCCGGCGATTGGTAAACGGACTGGGTGGAATCTGATGTTTACAAAAGGATCGCTTATTGCTTTTGCGACAATTCTGGCGGCACTGCTCTTCCCCGGCGAGGGGCGGGCCGATGTGACCGAAGACCTGAATTGTCTGGCGCTCAACATATATTTCGAGGCGCGCAGCGAGCCGCTGGACGGCAAGCTGGCGGTCGGGCATGTTGTTTTGAACCGCGCCGCCGACAAGCGCTTCCCTGCCAAGATCTGCGAAGTCGTCAAGCAGGGCGGCGCCAAGCGGCTGAACAAATGCCAGTTTTCCTGGTGGTGCGACGGCCGCAGCGACCGTCCCAGAAACCTGCAGGCCTGGAAGGAAAGCCAGGTTTTGGCGAGGCTTGTGTTCTGGGGTTATTCCGAGGATCCCACCGGCGGCGCACTCTGGTACCACGCCGACTATGTAAAACCGAAATGGCGTCTCAAACTGACCCGTGGGCCGATGATCGGCCGGCACCAGTTTTATCTGGCCCCCGACAATCGTATGGCCGATGCCGAGGCAGGCGACGGGGCGGCCTGACCGATCGACCGGCAGTTGGAGCCTGGTACAGCAGCAAGTTTCGGGTCAGTCTCTTGAGACCGCGTGGGCGCGGCTGCGCGATCCGGTGTGCACCTGTTTCTTGCCTGTCCGTGCAAGTGTAACCCGCGTACAGCAGAAATTCTTGACCAGGATCAATGCGACTTGCGCGCATCTGTGTTTTCTGTGGTCGAAAGCGCGGACGCGTGGACCTTGCGCCGCGCGAGTCCAGTCCGGCGTTTCAGGCCGATAAGGCGTTCCAACCAGATAAGGAGGCGTGTGCCATGCAAGTCATGAGAATTTTCGGTACGGGTTCCCTCGGTCTCGCAGCGTTGTTGCTTGTCGCTGGGTGCGCCACGCCCCAGCAAGACGGTGTGACGCAGGCCGATATGGCGTCGCTGAGGGCGGAGATTGCCGATCTCCGTGCCGAGGTCGGCACGGTATCGCAGCAGGCCAGAAATGCTGCGGCGCAGTCGCAGGCATCCGCAAGTGCGGCCGAAAAAGCGGCCGCGGATGCGCGCGCCGCAGCGGAAAAGGCCGACAGGATCTACACCAAGTCGTTGCAGAAATAGCGGCGATGCCGGCCGGGTAACTGCACTGCCGGGTGTGCAGGCGCGACAAGACCCCTACCTCAGTGCGTGATCCGCACGGGAATGCCGCGCTTGGCGCGTGCGGCCCTGTGGACCGACGGCCAGTAGATTCGCGAGGCGGACCGCCCGGCCGCCTCGATTGCGCGTTCCTTCAGCCCCTGTACCGGGATCGGGATGAACCAGCCTTTGGCTTCAAGTTCATCGCCTTCCTCGACTGTTGGATGGACTTCGAGATACAGTTCCCCCTCCGACCAGCCAAGCTTGACGGGCTGGTCGACGACAGTGACCGGCGCGCCCATTGCTACGGTTTCGAACAGTCGCTCGATATCTTCGGGGTACATACGGATGCAGCCGCTACTGACCCTGCGACCAATGCCATATGGTTTGTTGGTGCCGTGGATCACGTAGCTTGGCCAGCCCAGATTCAGCGCATACAGTCCCAGCGGGTTGTCGGGCCCGGGCAGTATGGCTTCCGGCAGTTCGGGGCGTTCCGCCCGGATCGACTGCGGCGGTATCCAGACCGGATCCTTGCGCTTGGCCACGACCGAGGTCGATCCTAGCGGCGTTTCGCGCCCCAGCCGCCCGACGCCGATCGGATAGGTGACGGCCGGTCCGGATCCGTCGCCGAAATAGTATAACCGCAGTTCCGGCAGGTTGATGACGATGCCCCTGCGGGGCGCATCGGGCAACAGATGTTGGCTGGGCAGCAGAACGGTCCGGCCCAGGCCGGGCAACCAGGGGTCGACGCCGGGATTCGCGGCGACAAGCTCGATGAAGCCCAGGTCGTGCAGCCGGGCGATATCGAGCAGCGTCTCCTTTTCCTTGACCTGATAGTACTGGATGCGGCCGATAATGTCGTTTCGCAGCTCAGCGGCGAGGCCTGGCGCCGCGCTGCCGACCAGCCAAAGCAGGATGGCAATGGCCACGACCATTCCGTTGGGCAGGGCTTCAGTTCGCGCCGATGAGCCTGCCACGGCTACGATATTGCTGTCCGGATGGTATTCGAGCGCGCGCTCGCGGACGGCCTCGTTGATGGCCTTTCCGTCGACATGCCGCGGAAGACCGGGCGTTTCGTGATGGTCGCTCTTGATGTTCAAGACCTGTGCAGGCTCCTTTGTTTCCATTATACGCCAAAACAGCGTCCGTCGAACCGTTCAGCTCCAATCTGTTGACGCATATCAATGCCGACGTGGCGGCGGGCGGGTTAGCCTTGCCGAAATCCGGTATTGAGGAGAAAAGGCATGCTTGGCAACGGGAGAGTTCTCGATGCCGTAAGCTCGGCCTTGGTCACTGCAGTAATCGGGAGCGCGATTCATGCCGGAAATGATCGTGGTCGTGACCACTCTCACCGAGGGCTACAATCGGGCCAGGCAGTTGCTGTCCCCGTTTGGCGAAGTCGTTCCGACGGACTATTACAATGTGCTGGTTCTGGTCCCGGACGATCCCGGGATTTTCATGGACCGTTTCGCCGCCATGGTCAGGAACGTCCCCGAGGTGATGGAGGTGCTGTCGCGTGTGATGCCGTCCGCGAAAACATTCCTGTTCTCCGACCCGGAGGAATTCGAGCGGGAAGCGCAGCAAACGGTGCTTGGCTGGGCGCCGCGCCTGCACGGCAAGACTTTTCATGTGCGCATGCATCGCCGGGGTTTCAAAGGCCGGATGTCGAGCCAGAACGAGGAACGGTTTCTTGACGAGGCGCTGCTGGCCGCACTTGAGGCCGGAGATGCGCCCGGACGCATCGATTTCGACGACCCGGACGCGGTGATCGACGTGGAGACGATCGACAACCGCGCCGCGCTGTCGTTCTGGACCCGCGAGGATCTGGCGCGTTATCCCTTCCTGAAGGTGGACTGAACTCCAGGAGCCTGCGCCGCCGGGCTGACCGTAACGAAGCCGGTCCCGTCTTCCTGCCGTTCGATTCCCACCCTGGCCAGCCCGAACTGCTCGATCAGCCAGGCATTGGTTCCCAGATGCAGGCTTACCCTCGCCACACTGCAGCGCGACGGTCCGTCCGCGACGGCCAGCGGCACCAGGATCTGGTCAGCCAGATGTTCGTCCAGCGCGGCCGCCGACCGGTGATGGGACTCCAGCAGATCCACCGCCTCTTCGGCGACCGCCTCGGACGACTTGCCGCGTGCGCCCAGCGCCCCGAACCCGCAGGAGATGTCCGCATAGCGGGCGGTCAGGAATATCCCGGCGCCGGCGCAGGCGGCCCGCAGCCGCAGCGGTTCGATCCGGACGGGAACACCCATTTCGCCCAGCAGCGCCGACGCCCGGTCCGCCATGCGCTGCGGGATATGGGCCGGCAGGTTGGCGGCGATGGCGCGCCCGGCTATTTCCATGAGTTCGCCCCGTTCGGTCAGTTCTATAGCGGCGGGCGGGCGCTCGTGCCCATGGATCCGGGCCTCGACACAACCCCTGCCGATGGGAAACCAGCCGGGTGTCCTCAGCGTCATCTCGGCCTCCACCCCCAGCAGTTTCAGTGCGGGCAGCCAGACGTCGTGCAGAAAATCGAAGGGCGGGCTCCAGGCCATGTGGGTACCGCCATGGACCGCTACCGCCGACTCGCCCGGCGCCATGGCCAGCGGCAGCAGCACGGTCTGCATGACGAGGCAGGCCGATCCGGCGCTGCCGCCTTCCCTGGCCTCGGCGACATCGAATTCGTACCGGCCCGGCCGAACCGCGTGGCCTGGCGTGAAGGTCAGCGTCTGGCTCCCCAGTTCGTCACCTTCCACCAATGCGCCGCAAATGGCGCCGGCGGCCCGGATCGAGGTCAGATGCTGCGCCGCCAGACCCGGTTTCCTGCGGCCGGCGCGGATGTGCTCGATCCGGACCGCCCGCCCGAACAGGGCCGAAATCTTGACGGCGCTGCGCAGGATCTGGCCGCCGCCCTCGCCGTGCGAACCGTCTATGGTCAGCGGCGGGGTCACTGAATGCCGGCCTGACTCGATTCGACGAGCCCGCCAAACGAGGTTTTGACCTCGGCCCGCAAATCCGCCTCGCGCTCGCTGTAACGAGGAGAGAAATGGAAGGGAACCAGGCGCCGCGCGCCGGCCTCGCGGCCGAGGCGGCCGGCCTGGCCCGCCGTCAGATGGTTTTTCGCCGCGGCAATGTCGGCATCCTCATCCAGGAACGGCGCCTCGATATAGAGCAGGTCCGCCCCCCGGGCCAGATCGACGATTCGGGCGCGGTTGCTTTCGCTCCAGCCGGCATCGGTGACATAAGCGATTTTCTGGCCTGTTTCGGTATGGGTCAGCTTGGTGGCGAGCTCGCCGAGGGGATGAACTGCCTGCCGCCTGGCTCCCGCGTCGTCGCGCCAGATTACGGTGTAGGGGCGGTCCCACGGCTCTTCGCCAAGGATGGCCAGCTTCAGTTCGCGCAGCCAGGGGCCGACCCGGAACCCCATCTCCTCCACCCTGTTCTTCCATATGTTCACATGGCGCTTTTGTTCGATGGCGAAGGCCAGGCAGGGAATCCCGTGGTCCAGGATCGTTGCGCGCACCAGATATTCGCGTTCGTCTAGCAGGATGCCGTTTGCCGCCGCCCGCGGGCTAATCATTTCCGTGCGAAAGGCATCACGGCAATTCATACGCGCCATGCACAGGGTTCCGTCCTCACGATATTCGCCGACCATCAAGGTCAGTTCAGTCGCGAAGCCCGAGACCAGGTTCCAGCTGTATGAGGCGAGGCGATGCGATACCCGCTCGATGAAGCCGGCGGGACCGAACAGGTGCAGGATACGGTCGCGCCCCAGCAGAATGCGGATCAGCCGGTCCAGCCCGGCGAAATGGTCCATATGGGTATGGGAGACCATGATATGTCGGACATTGAGCAGGCTGCGATCCGACAGCGGCTGAAGGTCGCCGAGGTCGAACAGCATGGCCCGCTTTTCGAACATGAACTCAAGATAGACTCCGGGGTCGCCGAAGGGAGGGTTGACGAGCCGGCTGTGAATCAGGGGGCGCAAGGTCCACCCTCCGTTCAGTCCTCCTCGCCATATTGCTCTTCGACGGCCGTAATGATGTCGTAGATGGCGGCGACAGGCCCGCTGACCGGCCGCCGCAGCTGGCCCATCACGTCGCTTTCGCCTGCGGCCCATGCCGCGGCCTCCTCAAGCTGTTCGATCGTGCCGGCCACGGCGATGATGGCTGTGCGCCGCGTGTCGGACATGGGGCCGAGAATATCCGTTATGTCACTGGACGTGGCTTTCGCCGTCCTGTCCTTGGTTTCCACGGGTCTGTGTCCGTCATGCTGTTGGGAGTGGGTATCCGTTGGCGACTATAGCGGGGGTGGCGCCCGGATTCCTTGACCTACGTCAAGGCCGGCCAGGACCTAAGAGTCCGGCCCCGCCAGCGATTCCACGAAGGCCAGGATGTCGTCCACGTTATCCTGGGTAATCGTGAAGGGTTGCGCATTGGGCGGCAAATTGGTCCATTGGCGCACCCCTTCGACCCGGACATGGACCGGGTGGGGCCGGCGGTCATAGAAGGTCTCGAATCGCTCGCGCCAATCCGCCATTTTCCGCAACAATGGGAATGACGGGGTGCTTCCGATGCCCCCCATGCGGTTATGGTCCCCGATCACATGGCAGCGCGCGCAGTGCTGGCGGGCGATATCGCGGCCCTTCTCCCGGTCGCCGGCGGCATTGGCTGCTGAAGGCGAAAGAAACAGCGGAAACACCGCAACAATCATGAGTATTCTGCCCATGACGCCAGAATATAACGGCTTGCGACCGTTTGGCCATAGCCGGATCGCGGTAATACGGAGATCCCGCATCGTGCCTTTGCCACCCACCGGGCGACAAAGTCGAGTCAGTCGTTGTCCTGGTTGCGGCCTATCCAAAAGAAAGTCATGCTTTGCGTCAGTTCATCGTCATGATCATGGCGGCCAGGATCACTGTGAGAAACGTCAAATGAAATTTCACCATCCTAATCTCCAGGTTTTCCTGTCTTACCGATTCCACTCGAAGCATCTGTCGATCCCGATTCGTTCTATTAGCTTAAGAAACTGTGAACAAAACGAATTACCGGAGCTTTTATTCCGGATATGTCGAAAAATTTCGGAATTTTTTAAGAAGAAGATGCGGGGCGGCGAACGGATAGCGTTATCTTGTAATTTTATTGAATATCAATGCCTTAATCGAAAGCTAATCAGGCGGTACCGGCGTCACCCGTAGTCGGTGCCTTTTCCCACGTCCATGAAGGGCTTCCTGAGGCACCACCAGCCCGGCCGGAGCAGCGATTACAGCGGCAAAAAAAGGCGCGCCGATACGGAAAATCCGTATGGCGCGCCCAGTAGAGGATCGGCCGGGGGCTGAGTCGGCCGTCCCAAATGCTAGTGCGTGGCTATCGCGGTTCCCGCTGGTGAATAGCTCATACTTTGAGCCGCCGGCATCTTGCCTTCCTCACCCACGATTTCGACCTTCCATTCGCCCGCCGGATATACCGTTGCCGTTGGCGCGCTTGGCGAAGGCTTGCCCTGCTTTCCCGCGGCGGTTCATCCTGACTGTCACCGTTCGTCCTCCGGTTTCCTGTCTCGGGCTTGACCCCGTTCCCCGCGCAACCGAACCGTTAATGAAACGTTAATAACCAGTACAACGAACCCGCTCAGCGTTTATTCCTTATTATCTTGAAATATCCGAAAAGCATTCGAGAAGTTCCCAAAAAATCAGGGAAATTCAATTGATTGCAGTCGATTGAAATTTATGGAACGGGGCGTTCCAGGAGTCTGGCGGGGTCAGGCGCGGCGGATGGCGGGCACCCGCTTCTTGTCTTTTCGGCAGTCCCGCACGAATTCGACGAAGCGGGCGGCCCAGCGGTCTCCCTCGACGTCGCGCAGATGGCTGAAGCCTGCCAGCAGATTGCCCTGGACGATGCCGTCATGCGTGCCGTCGATACCGTGTCCGCGCACCACCCGCCAAGCGTAGATCACATTGGTCGGCAGGTTTTCCAGCGAGGCGTAGTGGAATTCATGGACCGGGATGCGCGCCGGCATGCCGGTCCGTGACGCCGGCAGCGGCCAGGGGCCGGCGCCGGTTTCCTCCAGCACCACATAGCCGCGGCCCTGGGGGCGCGGGTGCATGACGGTATCGCCGGGGATGACGCCAACCATCTCGCGCGTCTCTCCGCGCCAGGTCAGGCTGCGCGACAAATACATCAGCCCGCCGCACTCGGCGTAGGTGGGCAGCCCGGCTTCGATGGCGATGCGGATGCTGGCCAGCATGCCCTGGTTGGCTTCCAGGGCCGCCATCTGGGTCTCGGGGAAGCCGCCGCCGATGAACAGGCCGTCCACATCCGGCAGGGCGGTGTCCTCCAGGCAGTC
>CAMYNJ010000072.1 GCA_947259795.1 uncultured Alphaproteobacteria bacterium
AGCTCGATCGGCCCCAGCGCCCGCGCGACCTCATACTTCGAGACGGCGCTGCGCGCCTCCTCAGCATGAGGGCACAAAGGCTGTTGGAGCCTCATGCTGAGGAGGGCCTTCAGGCCCGTCTCGAAGTATGAGGTCGCGCCGCTGGCGCAAACGCGAACCCAATCAAACCCGAACCGCTCCAATTGCCCGCCCGGCCCGATTGTTTTTCGTCGGCCGCTGCGGTTTTCGACTGGCATACGGCGTATCGCAGGGTGTAATTTCCATCCCGCTTGGCGGCATTTCGCATAGCGGCATCTCGCCGCGGCGCAAAACGGCGGAGAAGAACAATGAAAGGCAAGCTCGTCACGGTCTTCGGTGGCTCCGGATTCGTCGGCCGCCATCTGGTGCAGCGTCTGGCCGCTGCCGGTGCGCGGGTGCGCGTGGCCGTTCGCCGCCCCGCGGAGGCCGCGTATCTGCAGCCGATGGGCGATGTCGCGCAGATCGTGCCGGTGCCGGCATCGGTGACGCATGAGGGCTCCGCCCGCGCCGCGGTCGCGGGCGCCGACGGCGTGGTCAATTTGGTGGGGATACTCTACGAAAAAGGCCGCCGGAAGTTCGATACCGTGCATCGTGAAGGTGCGGGCATCGTGGCGCGAGCGGCGAAGGATACCGGGGCCGCGGCGCTCGTCCACATGTCGGCGCTTGGCGCGGATCCCGAATCCCGCTCCCGATACGCAACCAGCAAGGCGGCCGGCGAAGCGGCGGTGCGCGCGGCGTTTCCGGAGGCCGTGATCGTCCGGCCCAGCGTCGTGTTCGGCCCGCAGGACGGCTTCTTCAACCTGTTCGCGTCGCTCGCCCGCTTTACGCCCGTCCTGCCGGTGATCGGCGGTGGCGGTGGGACGAGATTCCAGCCGGTCTATGTCGGCGACGTCGCCGATGCCATCATGAAGGGCCTGGGCGAGCGGTCGTGCGCGGGGAAGACCTATGAGCTCGGCGGCCCGGCCGTTTACAGTTTCAAGGAAATCATGGAGATGATCCTGCGCGAGACCGGCCGCAAGCGGCTGTTGCTCCCGTTCCCCTACTTCCTCGCCTCGCTGGAGGCCTGGTTCCTGCAGCTCATGCCAAAGCCCCTGCTGACCACCGACCAGGTCAGGCTTTTGAAAACCGACAACGTCGTCTCGGGCGATCTGCCGGGACTGGCCGAACTTGGCATCGCGCCCACCAGCGCCGAGGCGATCATCCCCACCTATCTCGACCGCTACCGCTCCGGCGGGCGGTTCAGAACGCCGCTGCAGGTGTGACCGCTCAGATGTACACCCAGTACAGCAGCGCGCCGCCAAGCGCGAGGCGATAGAGCACGAAGGGCATGAAGCCGGAAGTCTCCAGCCAGCGCATCATCACGGCGATGGACGCAATGCCGGTGACGAAGGCAAGCCCGGCGGCCAGGGCGGCATCGTAGCCGAGCCGGATATCGCCGCCTTGCCAGAGACCGTAACCGGCCAGCAGGCCGGCGCCGGCAATCGTCGGAATCGACAGCAGCAGCGAAAACCGGGCGGCCTCTATCCGTTCCATGCCAAGAAAGCGTCCCGCCGTCATCGTGATGCCCGAGCGGCTGGCGCCGGGTATCAGCGCCAGGACCTGGGCGAGGCCGATCGCCAGGGCGCCGAAATAGCCGATATGCTCGATGCGCTGTACCGTCATGCCGATCCTGTCGGCCGCCCACAGTAAAATCGCGAACCCAATTGTCGCCCAGGCGATGATCTCGACGTTGCGGAACAAGGGGATCACCGTTTCACGGCCGAAATATCCGGCGCTGACGATGGGCACGGTCGCGACCAGCAGCATCGCGGCGAGCCGCGTTTCGGGCCCGCCGCGGAAGGTGAGCAGCCGCAACGATCCTCTGACAATGCGCATGAGATCGCGCCAGAAATAGATGGCCACGGCCGCCAGCGTGCCGACATGAACGGCGATGTCGATGGTCAGGCCCTGATCCGGCCAGCCCATCACACGCGACGTGACCACGAGATGGCCGGACGAGCTGATCGGAAGGAATTCGGTCAGTCCCTGGACGATCGCCAGAATTAGGATCTGAATAAGCGTCACGCTGTGCACTCCGGCGATTCGCCCTGATTATTCCGCCTGCCGCACCGCTTATGCCATAGACAACCGCCACTATCCACCTTCCCGGATTCGGCAAAAAGGTCCAAATCGGCCATTTCTAGAGGGATCTGTTTTCAATTTGCAAAAAATATCTGCGGGTTTGGATACAAAACACCAATATAAGGCAGTATATTTGACCTTTTTTGCGATTTTTCTCGCTTATCCGGGCCGTATGGGCTATAGCTAGCATTCCATCAGAAGACAGGAAACGGGCCTTAACGGGGGCCGAAGACGCACAAACGGTCCGCGACGGCGACGCTGACCGCGGGACAACCAACCGGACAGGCATATGACGAAGAAAAGCAAGGCGAGCACGCCACGCGCGCCAAAGGCGCTCGCAGGCGAATACAAAGGCATGTTGCAGTTCGTCGAGACGGACCCGCAAATGCCCGACAAGCGCGGTGCGGCGGAGCGCCGGAAGGATTACGGCGAGATCTATAGCGAGTTCGAGCCGGTCCGGGCGGCCGAGCAGGCCGCGCGCTGCGCGCAGTGCGGCGTGCCGTTCTGCCAGGTGCACTGCCCGCTGCAAAACAATATCCCCGATTGGCTGATGCTGACGGCGGCGGGCCGGCTCGAAGAGGCGTACGCCCTGTCGTCGGCGACCAACAACATGCCCGAGATCTGTGGCCGCATCTGTCCGCAGGACCGGCTCTGCGAGGGCAATTGCGTCATCGAACAGTCCGGCCACGGCGCGGTCACCATCGGCTCGGTCGAGAAGTACATCACCGATACGGCGTGGGACATGGGGTGGGTCAAGCCCGCGCAGCCGGCCCGGGAACTCGACCTTTCGGTGGGAATTATCGGCGCCGGCCCGGCCGGCATGGCGGCGGCCGAACAGCTGCGCCGCAAGGGTTATCAGGTCCATGTTTACGACCGGTACGACCGCGTCGGCGGACTGCTGGTCTATGGCATTCCCAACTTCAAGCTGGAAAAGGACGTGGTCGCGCGTCGCAGCAAATTGCTGCACGACGGCGGCGTCAC
>CAMYNJ010000073.1 GCA_947259795.1 uncultured Alphaproteobacteria bacterium
CCTTCTTGCCCAGGCTCTTGATCAACTGGATCGTGCGATGCACATGCGGCGTGGCCTCCACATGCACCGTGATGATGTCGGCGCCGGCCTTGGCGAAATCCTCGATAAAGGGGTCGACGGGCGCGATCATCAGATGCACGTCGAAGACCTTGTCGCTATGCGGACGCAGGGCCTTGGTAACGCCGGGGCCGATGGTGATGTTCGGCACGAAATGGCCATCCATCACGTCGACATGGATATAGTCGGCGCCGGCGCTGTCTATGGCGCGGACTTCCTCGCCCAGCTTGGCGAAGTCGGCAGAGAGGATCGAGGGGGCGATTCGGATCGGCTGTTGCATGCTATTTTCCTAGAGGCTTTCCCCCGCTCGCGCAAGCGGCGAACCGGCGGGTTATCACGACACGCGGCGCAGCCGTGCGACGAAAAAACCGTCCATGCCGCCGCGCGCCGCCCAGTGGCAGGGCAATGTCCGCAAGTCCCCTGCGGGCGTGATCGCCTCGGTCAGGTCGGGCACCTCGTCGGGCCCGACCGGCACGCGCTCCGCGGCGGCGCCGGACGCCAGCAGCGCGTCGATGCGTTCCGCGCCCTCGCGCGGCTGCAGCGAGCAGGTGGCGTAGACCAGCAGCCCGCCTTGCTTCACCAGCGCCAGGGCGGCCGCCAGCAGGCGGTCCTGCACGGCGGTCAGCCTGGCGACATCCTCCGGCGTCTTGTTCCAGGCGATATCGGGATGGCGGCGCAGCGTCCCAGTCGACGAACAGGGGGCGTCCAGCAGCACCGCGTCGAAGGGTGCGTCCGGCGTCCATTTGGCCACATCGACGGCGACGGTCTCGGCGGCGAGCCCCAGGCGCTCGAGATTTTCCGACAGGCGCTGCAGGCGTCTGCTGGAAATATCGACGGCGGTGACTTGCGCGCCGGCCGCCGCGAGCTGCGCCGTCTTGCCCCCCGGCGCGGCGCAGAGGTCGGCAACCCGCAGGCCGGATACATCGCCGAGAAGGCGGACCGGCAGGGCGGCGGCGGCATCCTGCACCCACCAAGCACCATCGGCAAAGCCGGGCAGGGCGGTCACGTCCCCACCCGCCATGCGGCGCAGCGTGCCGGTGGGCAGGATTTCCGCTTCCAGCCGTTCGGCCCAGAGTTCAGCCTCGCCGCGTGATTTCAGGGTGATGTCGAGCGGCGCCTCGGCGAGATTGGCCGTGGCGATGGCGGCGGCGGTCTCCGGCCCGTAAGAGTCTTCCCAGTCCCGCCACAACCAGGCGGGAACGTTCAGATGTTCGGGATCGTCGGGCGGGATCGGGCCGACCTCGGCGATGCGCCGCAACACCGCGTTGACCAGCCCTTTCATGCCGGCCTGCCCGCCGCGGCCGACCAGCTCGACGGAGGTGTTCACAGCAGCGTGGGGGGCGAGGCCCAACAGGGCGATCTGCGCCACGCCCAACCGCAATATGTCGCGCACGGCGGCGCGCTTGGCGGTTAGCGGGCGCTCCAGCCGCTCGTCGATGGCCGCGTCGATTTGGCCCAGGCGGCGCAGCACGGTCGCGGTCAGCAGCCGGGCGAAGGCGCGGTCGCGCGCCTCCAGTCCGGGCAGATCCGTGTTCGCGGCCAGTGCCTCGTCAAGCGGCCGGCCGCGCCGCAGCACGTCTTGCAGCAGGTCGAGGGCGATGGTGCGGGCGTCTTTCATCGGGCGGGTTTAGGGGAAACTGCGCCGCGCGCCAAGCACTGAGACGGCAGATGTGGCAATCAACCCCACGGGCCGCCGCGCGGCGGCGCGCCCTGGCCGGCCATTTCGCGCAGGCGCTGGATGCGTTCGCCGATCGGCGGGTGAGTCGAGAACAGCCCGTCGATGGCGTGGGCGTGCAGCGGATTGACGATGAACATATGGGCGGTAGCCGGGTTGTCCTCGGCTTGCGGGTTGTCGATGGCTGCCGCACGGGTGGCCATCTTGTACAGCGCGTCGGCCAGCCAATCGGGGTGGCCGCAGATTTCGGCCCCGATGCGGTCGGCCTCGTATTCGCGAGAGCGGCTGATCGCCATCTGGACCAGCGCAGCGGCCAGCGGCGCCAGGAACATCACCAGCAACGCGCCGACGATGCCCAGCGGGCTGTTGCGCCGGCCGCGGAAGAACAGCGCGAAGTTCGCCAGCATCCCAATGGCGCCCGCGATGGTCGCGGTGATCGTCATGGTCAGGGTGTCGCGGTTCCTCACATGGGCCAATTCATGCGCCATCACGCCGCTGACCTCGGTGGCGGTCAGATTGCGCAGCAGCCCGGTGGTCGCCGCGACCGAGGCGTTGTCCGGATTGCGGCCGGTGGCGAAGGCGTTTGGCTGGTCGTTCTCGATGATATAGACCTTCGGCATGGGCAGGTCGGCATTGCGGGCCAGTTGCGAGACCACGGCATGCAGCGAATGGTCCGGTCCGACTTCGCGCGCGCGATACATGCGCAGCACTACCTTGTCCGATTTCCACCAGGCGAAGAGGTTCATGCCGGCGGCGATGGCGAGCGCGATAAACATCCCGCCCGTGCCGCCCAGCAGCCAGCCGCAGGCCATGAAAAGCGCGGTCATGGCGGCCAGCAATATTCCGGTCCTGAAGTAGTTCACGGTCCCTGTCTCCGATGGGTCATGCGACAAGCGATAAATAAGGTTTCGCCAGCAGCCTTTAAAGACTTGGCTGCCGGGGCCGGATGCGGCATATCTCAGACATGGCGAAGCAGCAAAATCAGACCGAATCAGAGGTCAAGGGCATCGATTCGCGCCGCAAGGCCGACATGGTCGCCGAGGAGGCCGGCCGCAAGGCCCGCGCAGAAGCCGCCGCCCGCGGCGAGATGCCGGCCGAAACCGGGGGACCGGAAGGGCTAGAGCCGACCCGCTACGGCGACTGGGAAAAGGCCGGCCGCTGCAGCGATTTCTAGTATAGCGTTTCTATCCGTCGTGAATTTCCGGCCGGAAGGGCCGGGCAAGCAGTTCGGCGATGGTATCGCCGACATCGGCGCCGTGATTGACGATCAGGTCGACGGACCGGGCGATCGGCATATCCGCCCGATGGCGCGCTGCAAGCTCCATCACCGACTCCGCCGTGGCGACGCCTTCGGTGACCGCGCGCCGTTCGCCCAGGATGTCCTGCAGCGACCGTCCTTCGCCAAGCGCCACGCCCAGGGTCAGGTTGCGCGACAGCATGCCGTTACAGGTCAGCGACAAATCCCCGACGCCCGACAGCCCCATCAGCGTCTCGCCCCTTGCACCCAGCTTGTGACCCAGCCGCCGGATTTCGGCCAGGCCCCTCGTCATGGTGGCGGCGCGCGCATTGTCGCCCAGGCCGCGCCCAACCATGATGCCGCAGGCGATGGCAATTACATTCTTGACCGCGCCGCCGATCTCCGCGCCGACGGGATCGTCCGACAGATAGGGCCGGAAAGCGGGCGAGCCAATCATCTCGACCAGCCGCGCGCCCAGCGCGGCGTCGGCCGTGGCCAGGGTAATCGCCGTCGGCAGGCCGGCCGCCACCTCCTTCGCGAAAGTCGGGCCGGACATTACCGCGACCGGCGCGTCGGGCAAGGTTTCGGCCACCACCTCGGTCATCAGGGCGCAGGTTCCGCGCTCGATCCCCTTGGCGCAGAGGATGACCGGGACATCGGCGGGCAGCAGGGGCGCCAGCTTTTCGGCGACGGCGCGCAGGAACTGCGACGGCACCACCAGCAACGCCGCGTCTGCGCCTTCCAGGGCTGCCGCCAGGTCCGTCGTAGCCGCGATGCCGGCCTCCAGCGGGATGTCCGCCAAATAGACCGGGTTGCCTTTGCCCGACGCGATCGAGTCGGCGATTGCCGGGTCGCGCGCCCAGATGATGGCCTGCGACCCGGCGCGGCGTACAACGCAGGCCAGGGCCGTGCCGAAAGCGCCGGCGCCGATGACGGCGACGCGGCTCATCGCGCCTGCCCCAAGGCTACGCGCCCGGACGGGTTGGCGCTCTCGTCCAGCGGCCAGCGCGGCCGCGCGGCGAAGGTCAGGTCGTCGGTCATGCCCAGGCGCAGCCGTTCCAGCCCGGCCCAGGCGATCATCGCCGCATTGTCGGTGCAGAGATCAAGCGGCGGCGCGGTGAAACGCATGCCCTCGTCCTCGGTGGCCCTCGACAGGACTTCGCGGATCTGGCGGTTGGCGGCGACCCCGCCGGCGACCACGAAATGCCGTCCTTCGTGGGATTCGGACGGGAATTTGGACAGGAACCGGTGGATCGCATGGCGCGCGCGATCGGCCAGCACATCCGCAACCGCCTGCTGAAAGCCCGCGGCGATGTCAGCAGAGTCCCTGTCGTTAGCCTCTCCGCCGGGCAGGGCCGCGACCGTATGGCGAACCGCTGTCTTCAGGCCCGAGAAGGAAAAATCGCAGCCGGGCCGTCCAGCCATCGGGCGTGGCAGGGCGAAGCGGCCGGCGTCGCCCCGCTGTGCGGCCTCCTCGACGGCGGGGCCGCCCGGATAGCCCAGGTTCAGCAAGGCGGCGGTCTTGTCGAAGGCCTCGCCGGCGGCATCGTCCACTGTACCGCCATAGCGGCTGTACCGGCCGACACCTTCCACGGCGAGCAACTGGCAATGCCCGCCGGAAATCAGCAGCAGCAGATAGGGGAAGTCGAGCCCGTCCGACAGCCGGGCGGTCAGCGCGTGCCCCTCGAGATGATTGACCGCGAGCAGCGGCAGGCCGCGCACCATGGCGATGGCCTTGGCCGTTGTCAGGCCGACCAGCACGCCGCCGATCAGCCCCGGCCCGGCCGTTGCCGCAACGCCGTCCAGACCGTCCCAGCCTATCCCCGCCGCCGCCATCGCCTCGCCGATCAGCCGGTCGGTATGGTCCAGGTGGCTGCGCGCAGCGATCTCCGGCACCACGCCGGCATAGGGCCGGTGTTCCTCGACCTGCGACAGCACGATATTCGACAATATGCGCCGGTCGCCCGTCACCACGGCGGCGGCCGTTTCATCGCAGGAAGTCTCTATGCCCAGCACATTCATGGGCTTGGATGTACCCTTTGCGCACGAGACTTTCAATGAGCGCATGTCCCGCTTGCGCAAAACCGCCCTCTGCGGGTACACACTGACCCCCATGACCGTATCTTCTTCTAAACTGAAAATCGGCACGCGCGGCTCGCCGCTGGCGCTGGCCCAGGCAAATGAGGTCCGCGACCGCCTGCTGGCCGTCCATGATGGGCTGGACGTGGAAATCGTCATCATCAGCACCACCGGCGACCAGGTGCAGGACCGGCGGCTTTCCGAGGTCGGCGGCAAGGGCCTGTTTACCAAAGAAATCCAGGAGGCGCTGATCGACGGGCGGATCGACCTCGCCGTCCATTCCATGAAGGATGTCGAGACCTGGCTGCCGGACGAAACCATCATCGCCGTGGTACTGGAGCGCGAGGACCCGCGCGACGTCTTCCTGTCGCCGCGCGCCGGGACGCTCGACGAACTGCCGGCAGGTGCAGCGATCGGCACCTCGTCCCTGCGGCGCCAGGCGCAGATCCTGCACCTGCGGCCCGAACTCAGGGTGGAAACCTTGCGCGGCAATGTGCAAACCCGCTTGCGGAAACTGGAGGAAGGCGTTGTCGACGCAACGCTTCTGGCGCTTGCGGGGTTGAAGCGTCTGGGCAATGAGGGGTTGGCGCAAAGCTATATCGCGACCGATGTGATTCTGCCGGCTGTGGCGCAGGGCGTCGTCGGGCTGGAGACAAGGCGCGACGACGGCGCGGTGCGCAACCTTGTCGCGCCGCTGAATCACGCGCCGACCTGGACGCGGGTCACGGCCGAGCGCGCCATGCTGGCGGCGCTCGACGGGTCCTGCCATACGCCGATTGGCGGGCTGGCGGAACTGTTGCCGGACGGTCGGCTGACACTGACCGGCCTGGTCGCCATGCCGGACGGCAGCCAGCTGCACCGGATGAGCGAGGAGGGGTCCGCGGGCGCCGCGGAGGCGCTGGGAACGACGCTGGGGCAGGCGCTGCGGGCGCGGATGCCGGCCGAATTCTTCACCTGAACGCGAGAATTTCGGATGCACCCTCCCCCGCAATCGAGGAGAAGGGAACGGGAATGCGGGTCCTGGTAACTAGGCCGAAGGAAGATTCCGCCGCGCTTCAGCGGGAACTGCGCAGGCGCGGGATCGAAGTGTTGCTCGACCCGATGCTGGTCATCCGGCGCATGGAGGATGCCGCCATCGACCTGGACGGCGCACAGGGTCTGCTTTTTACCTCCAGCAACGGCGTAAGGGCTTTCGAGAATACCAGCGGCGAGCGCGGCTTTCCCGTCTGGTGCGTTGGTGACGAGACCGCGCGGACCGCCCAGGCTGCTGGCTTCACGGACATCCACAGCGCGGCGGGAAATGTCGATACGCTGGCAAATTATGTCATCGCCCACGCCCGGCCGGAGAACGGACGGATGGTCCATATTGCGGGCAGCGTAAACGCCGGCGATCTGGCGGGCGCATTGCGCGCCGCTGGGTTTTCCATCGATCGCATTCCGCTCTATGAGGCTGTTCCCGCGACTGCGCTGGGGGAAGACACGAAAAACGCCTTCAAGCAGGGACTTTTGGGTGCGGTGTTGTTTTTCTCTCCCCGTACCGCGGCGACCTTTGTTAGTCTGGCGAAATCGGCCGGGCTGGAAAACAGCTGCCAAACTGTGAACGCCTATTGCCTCAGCCCGGCTGTGGCCCGCCCGGTCGGCGAACTGCCCTGGCGGCGCATCGTTATCGCGGCCGACCCGACCCGGGCCGCACTGCTTGCCGCGCTCGACCAGGGATAGAACAGTAGCTTAAGAACGGACAAAGATGACAAGCGAAGCAGAATCCTCGAACGGCAGACCCCCCATTCCGGACGGCGAAATAATCGAGCGCTTCGGCGGCATTCGCCCCATGGCCTCGAAACTGGGCGTTGCCGTCACCACGGTCCAGGGATGGAAGGAGCGCGGCCATATCCCGGAAGGCCGCTTCCCGCAGATTGTTGCAGCGGCGGCCGAGCACGGAGTCGATATCGGCGTGGAAACGGTGTTTGTGCCCGAACCGGTGAAGGCTGCGCCGGAGAAACAACCGGAACCGAAGCCGGCAACGGAAGGAAAGCCGGAGGAGAGGGAGCCGAAACCGGCGCCTGAGCCCGAATCGGAACCCGCGCCCACGCAGACGGAAGAGATACAGCCGACCGTGGCGGAGGCTGCTACTGCCCCGCCACGGCCTACGGCCGGCGTGTCCTGGCTCGCGCTGGTCGTCGTTATCGTGCTGCTGGGCGGCGCGATTTTGACGCGTCCCCTGTGGGAATCAAAACTCTATCCCGGCGTTGGGAGCGGCCCCTCGACAGCCGACAACGCCCGGCTTGAAGAGATCGTTGCCAGCCTAGCCGCGATCGAGGAGTCGACGAAGGCACTGGCGCGCGAGCTGGATGCGGGAGACCGGGACCTTTCCGACCGCATCGGCGCGCTTGAGGCCGGCGGCGGCGAAACCGGCGCCGCCTTCGCCGAACAGCTTTCGGTGGTCGAGCAAGGCGTGAACGATCTCGCCGGCATACTGAACACGCTGGATGCGGGCCTTTCCGGCATCGAGTCGCGGATCGCCAGGCTGGAGGCCAGCGAAGGACAGGTGCCGGAAAGCGTGAAAACCGGCCTGGACGCGGTGAACACCGCGATCGGCGAACTGGGCGAAAGGGCCGGCGCCCTGAAGGACGGCCTGGCGTCGATCGGCGCCAATATCGGCGATCTGGAAGGCCGAGTGACGGCGCTGGAAACCCGCCCGGTACAGACCGGCGAGAAAATCGCCGCCATGGTGCTGGCGCTGGGCCAGGTAGAGGCCGCCATGAATTCGGGCAAGCCTTACCGTGCGGCCCTCGACCGGCTGGAAATTCTGGGGCGGGACGATCCTGTCATATCGGGGGGCGCGGCGGTGGACACCCTGTCGCCCTGGGCGGACTACGGCATTCCCGGCCGCCTGACGCTGCGCCGCGATTTTGCCGGACTGGCGCCCGACATAGACCGCGCGCTTTCCGGTGCGGATGAGCGCAGCTGGCTGGATAGCGTGTGGAACAGCGTGACCGGGCTTGTGACCATTCGCAGGCTCGACGGCAGCGATCTGACGCCCATCGGGCAGGCGGAAAAGGCACTGGAGGATGGCGACCTGGCCGCGGTCGTGGCTGCCTTTGAAGGCAAGGGTTCTCTTGGGCCGGAGGGCGATACCTGGCTGAACCGCGTAAAGGCCCGCATCGATGCCGAGCGGGAGATCGAGGCCCTGTATGGACAGATTATCCTGCCTCTCGCCGGCCACGTCGGCAATGACGGAGCGGTGGGCCAATGATCCGTTCCCTCTTTCTGTTCGCTCTGATCGCGGCCGCAGTTTTCGCCGCTGTCACCCTGGCAGATAACCCAGGCCGGGTCTCGGTCGACTGGCGGGGCTGGCGCATCGACATGTCGACCGGGGTTCTGGTCCTGCTGGTCTGGGGCGCCATTCGCCGCGCGCCCGGCCGTTTCCTGGACATGCGGCGAGGCAGCCGGCGCGACCGGGGATACAAGGCGCTGACGCAAGGCATGGTGGCCGTCGCAGCCGGCGATGTGGGCGAAGCCCGGCGCTGGGCGCGCAAGGCCGACGCCCTGCTGGACGATCCGCCGCTGACCATGCTGCTATCGGCCCAGGCCGCTCAGTTGGGCGGCGAGGAAGCCGCGGCCAGGCGATATTTTGAGGCGATGCTGGACCATCCCGACACGGCTTTCCTGGGCCTGCGCGGGCTGTTGATGCAGTCGATCAAGGCCGGCGACAAGGTTGAGGCGCTGCGCCTTGCCGAGCGCGCCTATAAGCTGCGCCCCGAAACCGGCTGGGTGGTCGACCAGCTGTTCGAGTTGCAGGTCGAATCGGGGCTGTGGAGCGAGGCCAACGAATTGATCGCCTCGGCCATCCGCCGCAAAACCCTGCCGGCGGCGGGCGCACGCAGCCGCCGCGCCGCCGTGCTGGTAGAGCACAGCCGCGCCGCGGAAGCGGAGGGGGATGCAGATACCGCATTCGCCCGGGCCGGCGAAGCGCATAACCTGGATCCGACGCTGGTCCCCGCGACCTTGGCGTTGGCGCGGCTCTATAAGGCGCGCGACCGCGCCGCCAAAGCCGAGCGGCTGATAGAGGAAGCCTGGGCGCGCGCGCCAAATCCGGAACTGGCTACGATGTACGGGAAGGTTATCTCCGCTACCGAGCCGCTGGCCCGGGTCAAGAGATTCCAGCGGCTTTTCAGTTTCCGGCCCGACCATCCGGAAAGCCATATCGCGCTGGCCGAGGCGGCGCTGGCGGCCCGCTTGTGGGGCGAGGCGCGCAAGCATCTGAATGCCGCGGCCGGGCAGTCGCCGACTGCCAGGGTCTGCCGGCTGATGGCCGAACTCGAGGAAAGCGAGAACGGCGATATGGAGTCGTCGCGCAAATGGCTGGCCAGGGCGACGACTGCGGCACCGGACGAAGCCTGGGTGTGCAACGATTGCGGTGCGGTCGCCGGCGCCTGGACGGCGCTGTGCGGCAATTGCGCCTCGTTCGGTTCTCTTGCCTGGCAGGCGCCGCCACGCGCCGTCAGGCTGACGGCGCCCGGCGCGGTCGCCAGGTCCAGGACGGCGGCGCTGCCCGCAAAAGCGAAGTCCGGGGCGTCCGCCCCGGCCAGGAAGAACACCGGATAGGCCGTTCGCCGGGACAGACGCAAAGCCGGCCCCACCAAGTCCGTTGGGAAGAGCCGGTGCGCCGACAAAGAGCGGCGGGCGGTTCCGAAGGTCGTCGATAACGACCCCTTGCACTCCGCCGAACTTGGCCTTATGTTCCCGGCGCCTCGTGCCGACGTAGCTCAGTGGTAGAGCAACTGATTCGTAATCAGTAGGTCCGCGGTTCAAATCCGCGCGTCGGCACCATTAACCCCCCAATCACTGTCCCGCCCGGCACGGTCAGGCCGATCGTCAGCGTGCGCCGGCGATGATTTTTCTGTCCTTCGCCCGCCCGCTACCCGAAAAACATGCCAAGTGCGGCAAAAAACCCGTTTCAATTCCCCGGAAACCGGAGCACATTAGCGTTTCCTGCAAGTAAGAATAAGGTTTGGGGAAGGACTCCTCCTTTCCGATATGGAGCATAATTCAAGCGGTAGCCTCACCCGGGCCGCCATGGCTACGGGACAGAGGACATTGAACAAGGGATGGCGGCGCATTTCCGCGATTCCCCTTCGCGCTTGGCTATCCTACCTGCTTGCCCGGCGCTGGCTTTTCGTTGCCGCAGCGGTCGGCGTGATCCTGCTGCAGCTTCCTACCCCGGCCGGCCTCACCCATGAGGGCCATATCGTACTCGTCATGTCGGTTGTGGCGACCATCCTGTTCGTGACCGAACCCATCCCGCTGCCGACGGTGGCACTGCTGATCATCGTCGGCGAGGTGTTGCTGATCGGGCTCGACTCGTCCGACGTGGCGCGCAGCCTGATGAGCGATTCGGTGCTGTTCATCATGGGTTCGCTGATGATCGCGGTGGCCGTGGTGAGGCAGAAGCTGGACCGGCGGCTGGCTTTCCTTATCATCCGCTTTACCGGAACCAAGACGGCGAATGTCTGCATGGGCATATCGCTGGTGTCGGGGGTGCTGGCCTCCTTTATCGGCGAACATACCGTGGCCGCGATGATGCTGCCGGTCGGAGTCACCCTGATCCGCCTGACGTCCGAGGATTCGCGCCAGGTGCGCAGCCTGGCGGCAGTATTGCTGTTTTCCATCAGCTACGGCGCCTCGATCGCAGGCGTCGGCACGCCTTCCGGCGGTGCACGCAACGCCATCATGATCGGCTACTGGCGCGAATTCTTCTACGATCCGGCGAACCCAGAAACCTGGAAATACGCCATCGACTATTTGCGCTGGATGGTCTTCGCCTATCCGTTGTTCCTGATCCAGGTGCCGTTCGTCACCGCCGTCCTGTTCTATACCTTCAAGCCGAAACAGAAGAATATCGCCCGCGCCGTCGTGCGCCTGCGCGCGCAGCTGGCCGACCAGGGCCCGATGAAGATTTCCGACTGGACCACGATCCTTATTTTCTTCGCGATCCTGCTGAGCTGGATTTTTCTTTCCGACGGCATCGGGCTTGGCACGGTGGCGATTTTCGGCGCCGCGGCCTTCCTGATCTTCGGCCTGGTCGAGTGGGACGAAATCAACAACGGCGTCAACTGGGGCGTCGTCCTGCTTTACGCCGCGGTGATCTCGCTGGGCGTGGAGATGAAGGATACCGGCGCGGCCCTGTGGGTGGCCGAGAACTTCCTCGCCCTTCTCAAACCCCTAGGCGGCGACAGTGGCCTTGGCCTGTGGGCGGCGGTCATAGCGCTGACGACGACGGTCACCAACACCATGTCGAACGGCGCCGCCGTAGCGGTGCTGGGGCCGATCGTCCTCAATCTGGCGGTGGCAGCCGGCGAGGATCCGCTGATTCTCGGATTCCTTACGGCCGTGGCCTCCGCTTTCGCTTATTTGACGGTTGTCGGCACGCCGGCCTGTACAATCGTCTATTCGTCCGGTTATCTGCGCACGACAGATTTCTTGAAAGCAGGCTGGAAAATGGTGATCGTTTCGACCATTCTTTCTCTGATTGCGGCATCGGCTTACTGGCCGCTGGTCGTATAAGCGCTGGGGGGCGCCCTGGGAATGGAACGTGCCGACGAAAAACGATTCCGGATACTGGTCTGTATCGACGGTTCCGAGGAGTCCTATCGGGGCCTGCGTTATGCCGCGCGCCTGGGCGGTGGCGTCGACGCCGATATCTGCCTGCTTTATGTGCGGCCGGTCGACCAGGGATTGCGGTCGGGCGGCCTGCAGGCACGGGTCGTGCGCGAAAACCTTCTGGAATGGGGCCTGGAGCTTCCCGGCACCAAGCATCTGATGAAGGGCAAGGAAATCCTGACCGAGCTTGGCCTGATGAGCGATGAATGGGGCCAGAAAATGATCCATGTCGACAAGCTTGGCGACCCGCTTGGCGACAATTCCATCGAATACAGCAGCGAGGGCGGCAAGAAGGTGACCCTCAAACTTGAAGTGGCGCCGGACATTGTCGGCGGCATTCTGGAGGAATGCGAGGGGGGCAATTACGACCTGCTGATCATAGGCGCCTCCGAACGCTGGAACTCCCGCTCCTACAAGACCTTTTGGGATCCTGCGGTCGCGCAAAAGGTGGTGACGCGCGCGCACTGTTCCGTGATCGTCGCGCGCGAGCTTGAATCCGGCCACGGCCACCTGATCTGCACCGACGGCACCGAAAACGCCATCGACGTCGCCCGCAAGGACGCTATCCTTGCGGCCCGCTGCAACTGCCCGATTTCGCTCATCACGGTGGTTCCCGAAGATGTGGGAGAAACCGAGGCGGCGGACATCCTGTCGCGGACCAAATCCGCGATCGAGGAAGAGGGGCTGGAGGTCGTCGAAAGCCTGCTCAGGACCGGCGACCCCGTCGAGGGCATCGCGAAAGCGGGCGCCGACTATTCCGTGATCGTCATCGGCCGGTCGAAAAAGCGGCGCAGATGGTGGCTGTTCGAAACCGATATCTCGGACCAGATCCTGGAACGCGCCAGCAATTCGGTGATGATCGTCCGCTGATCCGGTTGCGGTCTGCGCAATATCCGTTAAATCCGCTCTGGCCGCTTCCACGTAAGTGGATAACGCCGTTAATCCGGCAAGGGCATCGTATAGAGCTTTCCAAATTCAGGCTGCGCGTCGTCGATGCCGGCGAGCCGCAGGCAGTGCCAGGCCATGGCGTGGTTGCTGGATGTTACGGGCTTGCCGATTTCCTCCTCCAGTTGCCCGGCGAGGGCGCCAAGGCGGATGCCGGTGCAGGACACGAATACGGCGTCTATGCCGTCCACCGCACCCAGTTCGGCGGCGGCGGATCGGATCGACTTCTGGTCGATGCGGGCTGCAACATTGTCGTCTTCCTCGTTGAACGACCCGAAGACCGGGACATTGTATCCGGCGCCTTCAATATAGCCGCGGACCCGCTGGTTCACATCGTCGCGGTAGGGCGTCAGGACCGCGATATTGCGGGCGCCGAACGCGTCGAAGGCAGCAAAGGCCGCGGTGATCGGCGTGGTGCAGGCCACACCCGGGCGCACTTCGTGGATGCGATCGAAGACGGCCTGTTCGCCCAGTACGATGCTGGCCGAGGTGCAGCCATAGGCCATAACATCCAGCCCAATGCCGGGCAGGATCAGTTCGGCCGTGGGTGCGATGCGCGATTCCATGTCGGCCAGGGTTTCCGGGGTGATTTGCGCATCGTTGCGGATTCTCGCCGCGTAGAACGCCACGCCAGGCAGCGCCAGCAATTGCCGGAACTCATGCTCGATGGTGTGATCGCTGGCCAGCACGATGACGCCGATCGCCGCGCGCCCGGCGACGCCGCCATCGGTCTTGAAGGCTATGTGGGTGCGATTGACAAAACCGGCTTTCGCGCCGGTGCTTGTGCTCGCGGCTTCAGCCATGGTCGATTCCTTTCCTCAACGTAGTGTCTGCCGTCCCGCTGCCGCCGGGCTGCCGTCCGGCCCGCAACACACAGTATTTTCGCGGGGTGCTACAAGGCGGCGACGACCTGGATTTCGACCGTGTAGTCGGGCGACGCCAGCCTTGCCGATTCGACACAGGCGCGGCAAGGCGTATCGCCGGGGGTCACCCAGGCGTCCCATACAGTGTTCATTTCGTTGTAGTCGCGCATGTCGGACAGCCAGATGGTGGCCGTGATCAGCCCGGATTTGTCAGCCCCAGCCTCGCCGAGCAGCGCGTCGATCCGGTCCAGGATGTTTTTCGTCTGATCCGTGACCGAACCGCCCGGCGCGTCCAGCGCGACCTGCCCGGCCAGATAGACCGTATCGCCATGGATAACGGCCTGGCTCATGCGCGGTCCAACCTGAATTCTCATCGGCGCCATGCGAAATCCTCCCTGAAATATGTCGCTACACTGTAATCCCAAGGGTCGTTATTCGCGATCCTTGGCGTAGAGCGATGTCTTGAAGATGCCGTGTTTCCCGACCTCTCGCCACTCCAAAATGAATCCGTCCGCCGGACTCCGGACCTCTTGCAAGATTTGCAGACAATTCGGCCAGACCAGTCCATTGAAGTTTTTTATTGATTTAAAGATTCGTGCAGCGCATTTTAATGAAAAATAAACCTTATTTGGGAAAACTCCTCTTTTTGTTGGTGGTTCGCTAATAATGCCCGCAGCCTCTATTCAAGAAGGGTTGGGAGACGAGCGAGTCTGTAGGTCATGCCCTTTGTCGTCGTCATAGACGATCGCCCGGCGAAACGGCGCCAATATCTCGAGTTGGCGGCCTCGATCGAGGCGGACGTGAATATCGAAGGCTTCGCCAACCCGCAGGCCGCCATAGAGGCGTCCGCGGACATACCGCCTGATCTTGTCGTTATCGGACGGACGCCGCCGGCGCTGAACGGCATTCGCGCCATCCGTCGCTTCCGCCGCATACCGGAATGCGGAGACGTCCCGGTAATCGTCCTGGTGGAGCCCGAAGATCGGCGCCAGCGGTTCCAGGCCCTGGAGGCCGGCGCCTCGGATGTCCTCGCAGATCCGGTTGACCAGGGCGAATTTCATTTGCGTGCGCGCAACCTTCTTGCCGCCTGGGTCCGCGTCAAGAAAATCCAGATGCGCGCCGACCTGCTGGAACGCAGCCTGGCTGCCAAGGAACGCCGCTATCGCCGCGATTTGCAGGCAACGCGGAACAGCCTTCGGGGCATCGTCGATACGGTCCCGGCGATGGTTTCGGTATCGGACCGCGACGGCAACTACGTGTTCGTCAATCAATATATGGCCTCGTTCTATGACAAGGGCCCTGAGGAGACGATGGGCATGCCGATTGTCGAAGTTCTGGGGAAGAGCCAGGGCGAGCGCGAAATCGCCGCCAACCGGGAGGTCTTCAGTGGCGCGGGCACGCTGTCCGGATATGAAGAGGACATCACCGACCTGCACGGGATGGCGCGGACCTTCCTGTCCACCAAATCGGCGCTGCGGGATGACGCGAACCGCATCGTCAATATCATCACCGTTTCACAGGACATCACTTTTCGCAAATGGGTCGAGGCGGAATTGCGCGAGGCGAAAAATGCCGCGGAGGCGGCCAGCAAGGTCAAAACGGAATTCCTGGCTAATGTCAGCCACGAACTGCGCACGCCGCTCAACGCGATCATCGGTTTCTCGGAGGGCATGAGCGGCGATCTTTTCGGCGAACCCAGCCTGGACCGCTATCGCGACTATGCCGGCCATATTTCGGAAAGCGCACGGCACCTCAAGGCAATCATCGACGATATACTGGATATCGCCAGTATCGAAGCTGGCGGACTTGACGTGCTGGAAGGCGAGACGGATGCCGCCTCGGTGGTGATGCATACGGTCGCGTCACTGAAGGACTTGGCCGCCCAGGCCCGGGTGACGGTCCATGTCGAACGCAGCGGCTCTCTGCTGCCGGTCAAGACCGACGAAGAGCGTTTCGGCCAGATTCTCAAGAATCTGATGTCCAATGCCGTCAAGTTCAGTCCAGAGGGCGGCAAGGTCCGTGTCGAGATCGGCGAGTCGCCGGATGGCGGCGTCTGCATCAAGGTTCAGGACAGCGGCGCCGGAATCGCCACCGAGGATCTGCCGCTTGCGACGGACCGGTTCGGCCAACTCGTCGGCGATCCGATGAGCGATCCGATCGGCGGCATGGGGCTGGGCCTGCCATTGTCGATCGGCCTTGCCGAGTTGCTTGGCGCGAGTGTCGAAATCGACAGTCAAAAAGGTAAGGGCACGACGGTCAGCCTGATCTTCCCGCCGGAACAACTGGCGCGCCGCAGCCGCATGACTGGATAAGGCTGCAGGCGGAATAAAATCCGGTTGAACCGGATCGAATTTCGCCCTAACTGTCCCCCTTCAGATCCGCCTGCGGCGGTGCGCTCGTCGTGCCGGTCTTGCGTGCAGGCGTCTTCTCTCCCTTCGGCCGGTCCGCATTGGCGTCGGATTCCTCGGCGAACCATATGGTCCGCTGCGGGAACGGTATTTCTATGCCCTCGGCATCGAACCGGCGCTTCAGCAGCCGGTTGAACGCCCGCTTGATCGCCCACTGCATGCCTGGCGCGGTCTTCATGCGCACCTTGATCACAACGGCCGAATCGTCGAAGCGGTCGAGGCCCTGCACCTGCAGGTCGTCGAGGATATGGATCTGCTGGTCCGGATCCTGGCGCAGTTCCCGGCCGACCTCTTCAATGACCTGCGTCACCCGGTCCACGTCCTCCTTGTAGGCCACGCCGATCTCCAACACCGCGTAGGCGAACTCCCGAGTGTAGTTGATGACCGTGGTGACGTCGCTGAAGGGAATCGTATGGACGGTCCCGGACGGGTCGCGCAGCCGGATGGAGCGGATGGATAGCGCCTCGACGGTGCCGCCATGGCCCGCCAGCGCTACGTAATCGCCGACGGAAACGGTATCCTCGATCAGGATGAACAGCCCGGTGATGATATCGCGCACCAGGGTTTGCGCCCCGAAGCCGACCGCCAGGCCGACGACGCCGGCGCCAGCCAGAAGCGGCGCGATGTTGATGCCCAGTTCCGAAAGCACGGTAAGCCCGACCACCACGGTGAGGGCGACCAGGATCACCTTGCGGATCAGCGGCAGCAATGTACGCGCCCGCTGGCTGTTCGCCGCATCCTTGCTGGCGAGATACCTTTCGACGGCGGCACTCAGCGCTTCCCAGCCGACAATGGCCATCAGCAGGATGGCGCCGATGCTGGCCAGCCGCGACAACAGGGCGCGGCCCGCCGGCTCGCTTAACCACAGCAGGATATCCACGCCCCAGGCTTGCAGCACCGCAAGAACGGCGACCGTTGCGATAATGCCCCGCAAGACCGTTTTGACGATCGGCAGATAACGATTGACCCGGTCCTCGAGTCCCGGCAACTGCGCCTGCAATTCTGCAGACAGCGAAAACGTCCTGTCGATCAGACGGCTGGCGAAACTGCCGGCGGCGACCCCGAGGAATATGGCCAATGCGCTAAGCAGGGTAGAGCGCGTGATATAGGCGAACCCGCCCGGCATGCCGATCACCCACACCAGATAGACGATCGCGACATAGAGGATGGCGAGCACATGCCAGAGATCGGCCAGCCGCCGCCGCAGCAGCAGCAACCGGGCGTCGTCCTCGCCGCCGATGAACCGGGCGACACCCTGGCGGTTCTGCATGATCAGCATCACGGAAAGCAGCGCCAGAACCAGCCCGATCAGCTTGAAGAGGAAAAATTGCGCCGGCGCGTCCAGCCCCAGGAATCCGGCGGCCTGGACGGCGAAGTAGCCGAATACACCCACAACCGACACCCGCTTGATCCAGATATAGAGATACTGCGCGGTCTCGTCGCCCAGACTGACGGGCCGGACCGCCGCGGCCGCGGGCGCCAGCACCGTGCGGGCGATAGCGTTGATCGCGCCCACGATCGCCACCGCGTAAACCACCGACAGGGTGACCGGCCGGGCAATACCGGCCTCGCCAAAGAGGCTGACCAGTATGCCGCCAGCGGCAGCGAAGGCGGCCGGCGGAATCAGGATCAGAATCAGCCGGGCCACCAACAGGGGAATCTGCACCAGCAGGCCTTCGCCCTCGCGCCAGGCGATCGAGGACAGCGGCCTGGCGAGAAGTCTCTTGACGACGCTTTGTGCCACGAATCCCGCCGCGATAACTGCAATCAGCGCCAGGATTCCCTCTGTCCAGCGGGCAAGAACGGCGGGGTCCGCCAACCCCTCGCGAAGGCCCGCCAAACCATCGGGGATGTTGAGAAGTGCGTCGGCAAGCACAGAAAGCTGCTTGCCCAGCGCCTCGCTGTGCGTTGAAAGCTGATCGATCACGATGGCGCCCAGCGTCCGCTGTTCGGATTCCGGCGCCCCTTCCTCACCCCTCTTGACCTCGATCAGCGTGTTCAGGCGCCTGATGAGTTCCTCGCGCTCGGTGTCGTCCTCTATCGCCGCGACCAGGTCTTCCAGATCCGCCGCGGTGACGGTGCCATGTTCCTCGGCCATGGCCCGACCGTCCAGATAGCCACAGGTCAGCACGACGCTACCGGCCACCAACACCAGTTTCAACAATCTGAGCATGATAAATTCCCGTTTGCCCCCGGAACGGATCGCGATTGATCGTCGTCATGATCGATTGCGCAAATCCGCTTTAAATCTTGAAGATAGAGCCGATAAATCCGCGGGCACTCTAGCGACATGAAGCGGACAAGTCACACCCAATAAGCCGAGCCTATGGCCGTAAAATCAATCGCCCGCGCCCGATCCGGACAACGGCGCAGGGGCAAGATTTCACATAAGCGGATTTTGCCGATGCCTCTTTCGCGCGGACCGGCTATTATCGGGGCCGATTCGATTCGCCAGCCTGTTGGGGCCATGAAGTCCAGCCGATCCATATACGCTGTAATTCTTTCCGTTCTCCTGTTGCTTGCCGGGTTTTCCGCCCAGGCGCAGGAAATCACCGGCATCGCCGAGGTGCGGTCGGGGAATGAAATTGCCCTGAACGGAACCGTCGTCAGGCTTTTCGGTCTCGAAGCGCCGGCCCCGGACGAGCGGTGCGATCTGACCGAAGGGCGATACCGCTGCGGCATCGTGGCCTGGGCCGAGCTGGTCAAGCTCGCCGACGGGCGCGACCTGTCATGCGATATCGAGTCGCGAACCGGCGACGGACTGCCGGTCGCCACATGTTATCTGGGCGAGCGCGATATAAACGAAGCGCTGGTGCGCAGCGGCTGGGCCGAGGCGCGGGCCGATGTCGAGCGCTATCAGGTCGACCAGGCCGAGGCGCGGCGCGCAAGGCGCGGGCTGTGGGCGGAACGAATCAGGCCGCCCGATCGCAGGCAGGCGCCGTGAATTTGCGGACTGGTCATAATCTCGTTTAACCGACAGGTTGCAGAACGCGGATATTGCAATCCGCAACCGTCGGATTCGCATCCTGCAATGGGAGTTCCAACCCATGACAAGGGGCCTGGTGGTTGGCCGCGCCGGAAACCCCCGATAATTCAACAAAGAAAAGGCCCCGGCGTCGGATTTCATCAATCAAGCGCCGGGGCCAAGTTGGCATAAGGAAGGGTTGCACCATTAAATTAAGCAATTAGCGTGCCAACATGATCTTGACAGCCAATGCGTGTACTAAGGCGTCTTCCTCCATCTCGGGGTCAGAAAAAAGGCCCCGATGCACAAGGCGTCGGGGCCAAAGTTGGCATAAGGAAGGGTTGCAATTTCATATAAGCACATTTCGTGCCAAAATGTTAAAGTGCGCGCGAAAACGTGATGGACGCGATCGTGATGCAGTTGTCCCGCCAATCTCGCAGTTTCTACTCATGGCCCGCCGCCATCGCGGTGGCGGCGGGCCTCGCTTTGGGCGTCCCCGGCTGGCAGATCGACCCCCATGTCATGGCGGCGATGGGAACGGTTCCGCGGCATGAATTCGTGCCGGACGAACTCCGCCCACTCGCATACCTGGACATGCCGCTCCCGGTGGGCTGGGAGCAGAACATAGCGCAGCCCTACCTGGTTGCCCTGATGACGCATCTCGCCGGGATCGAGACCGGCGATGTCGTTTTCGAGACCGGCACGGGTGCCGGCTATCACGCGGCCGTCCTGTCGCTGCTGGCGGCCAGGGTCGTCAGCGTCGAGATCGTCTCGCCGCTGGCGCTCAGGGCCTCGGCGAAACTCAAGGCGCTGAACTACGACAATGTCGAGGTGATGGCGTCCGACGGCTATTACGGTGCGCCGGGTAAGGGGCCGTTCGACGCCATGATCGTAAAGGAAGCGTTGGACCATGTGCCGCCGCCGCTGCTGGCGCAATTGAAGCCCGGCGGCCGGCTGATTCTGCCGCTGGGTCCGCTGGAGGGCCCGCAGTTCCTTACCGTGGTCGAGAAATTGTCGGATGGCCGTACCCGCGGCACGCGCATCCTGCCCGTGATCTTCACGCCGCTCCAGGGCGGCGAGCGAATCTAGAATTTTGCCCACTTATACAGAGCGAATTTGACGGCAGGGTCGCCGCAAAGCGAAAGGCCCGCGCGAATTCTCGGCGGGCCGTCAATTTCGGAATCTTGATGACCGGGACGTCAGTGTATCGACACCGAGCCCTGCTCGAAGTCGCTGCCGTTTACCGAAACCTGGGTTGCCGCCCAGTCCATGGCTTCCGAGAGATTGTCGCGGCCGACCTCGTCGGCGATGATGTCCACGAACTCGCGTAGCGCAGCCTCGAAATTTTCGGCGTGCAAGCTCCGCCCGTGTGCCTTGAGGAGTTTTACGCAGGCCGTACCGTGCACAATCCACAATGCGGCCATCCGTGCGTTGTTGTTTTCCTGTCCAATCACGTTTCATTTCTCCCGATTGCCCGACTGCCGGACGCGGCAGGCGACTTACCACCGGGGCATGGTAGCAGCCGTAGGTTAACGATCCGTTTACGGCGGTTAAGCCGAAAAACGCAGATCGGCGCTTTCGGTTCCGCGAACCTTTTGCATGGGCTATGCTCCGACGGCGTTCATCTGTCGGCCAGCTTGAAATCAACTGCTTCAATGTTCACCCCCGCCCTGCCGGTCCTCTTTATTCTGCTCTGGTCCAGCGCCTTCATCAGCGCCAAATACGGGCTGCCCGACGCCGGGCCGTTCAGCTTCCTGCTGACCCGCTTCGTTATCGTCTTCCTGCTGTTCGGGGCGATCGCCGCCGCCTTGCGGCGGCCCTGGCCGCGCGGCCCGATGCTGGCCAATCTGCTGTTCGTTGGGGTCCTGATGCATGGCTTCTATCTGGGCGGCGTGTTCTTCGCCATCGCGCAGGGCATGCCCGCCGGCCTGTCCGCCCTGATCGTGAGCACCCAGCCGGTGCTGACCGCGGCGCTGGGCGTCCGGCTGTTGGGCGAAAGTCCGGCGCCGGCACAGTGGCTGGGCATCGCGCTGGGCGCAGTGGGGGTCGTGCTGGTGTTGTGGCCGCGGCTGGGCAGCGATGTCCCGCTTACCGGCCTCGCCGCCTGCATCGTCTCGCTGCTGGCCATCACCTTCGGCACGATCTGGCAGAAGCGGCACGGCGGCGGCATGGACCTGTTGAGTGGTAACGCCATGCAGGCGCTGGCCGCGGCCCTGTTCTATGGCGTCATCGTCCTCGTCTTCGAGCCCTACCGCGTGGATTGGACCGTCGAATTTTCTCTAGCGATGGGCTGGCTGATACTCGCGGTATCACTGGGCGCGGTCAGTATTCTGATGGTGCTGATCAAGCGCGGCAGCGCGGCGGCGACCACCAGCCTGTTCTTCCTTGTGCCGCCCGCTTCCGCCATCATGGCCTGGATGGCTTTCGGCGAAGAGCTGGGCCAGCTGGGCCTGGCGGGCCTGGGCATTACGACGGCAGGCGTTTGGCTGGTAAATCGGCGGGCCGGCGACACACTGGAAAGGCGTTGAAATGAGAGAACACGTCATTGTTCTAGCGATCGCCGCCTTCACCAGGGACGCCTAGCAGGCAATCCTGTTCGACAAGGGAAACACGACCGTTAGGCAAGCACATTGAGCAACCGGCAGCAGCACCCATAGCGCCGCAAAATCCATAGGCCCGGCCACTAATTGAAGCACGTATCAAGAAATCAACTTGCGGGGTGCGGAATCAAGCACAGAAATTCCTGTGCAGCGGCGATAAATCAATACAAAAAACCTATCAATAAATTGATTAATGGCGTATTTTAGAAATTATTATTTCAATATATCATGTCATTAAATCAATCGTAACTTCGCTAAGTTGAAAAAACAGGTAATATATGCACACAACATTTTGCAAATGAATATACTGCGGCTAATTAAAGGATTTGCATAGTTTGAAAGGCAACTGGAAAGCGTATGCTGCATGGCGCGCCTGCTTCTTGTTTGCTGTTTGTGTGGCATTGACCGGATGTGCCCGCGTAATCGACGATAAGCAGGGGCCGGCGTATCTTACCGCCGCCGGCATACTGGCAGGGCGCTAAATGCCTGCCGAATTTACACCGGCGTTAGCCCGCGCCAGTGCGATCGTCACCGAAATGGGCGGCCGGCTGAGCCAGACATCGACCCTGGTGCGCGAGACTGATGTCATGACCGTGGCCGGTGCAAAAAACGCCGACGGCGGGATTGCGGACGGCGAAGCGGTTCAAGCCGAGCTCAGATTGCTCGACGACTATAAGGAAAGCAGAATCGTTGAATTTTCGTATATCACTGCAGCCAGAAAGGCCGGAAAGGTATTTGGGAAACAGAACACCGCGTGCGACTGCGATGCGCCGGCTACCCCAAAACGGGAGACGTTACAATAGAGGCCTGAGGACATGAGAACGCTGCTGCAAACCTGTGCATTTCTGTTCGTGGTAACGCCGTTCCTGGGCGCCATCCCCGCGCAAGCCGAGGTGATGCTCTCGTTCGGCGTTTATGCAAGTGACAAGCCGTCGGCCATGGTGCGGCAATTCCGCCCGATCCTGAACGTTATCGAGGTGCGGATGACCGAGATGCTCGGAGAGCCGGTCGAAATCCGGTTGCAGGTGGCGAAAACCTATGAACAGGGTATCGCCGACCTCGTTGAGGGCAAAGTCGACTTCGCACGTCTCGGCCCGGCATCCTATATCGAAGCCAAGCGAGCCGACCCCGAAGTTACGATACTTGCAGTCGAGAGTAATGACGGAACCAAGATTTTCAACGGCGTGATAGGTGTCGCCAGCGAAAGTCCGATTAAATCCGTGGACGATTTGCACGGTAGAAGTTTCGCCTTCGGCAATCAGCGCTCCACGATCGGCCGCTATCTGTCGCAGCTTTTCTTGCTCCGCAGCGGCGTGCAGGCATCCGACCTGAAATATTACGAATATCTGGGGCGTCACGACAAAGTCGGTTACGCGGTGGCGTCGGGCCAGTTCGACGCCGGCGCGTTGAAGGAAAACACCTTTGACGAACTCGTCGCCAGTGGTGTGCCGCTACGTGCTATCGGGCGGTTCCCGAGCGTCACCAAACCCTGGATCGCGCGAAGCGGGCTGGCCGGGAACCTTCGGGACGCACTGCGCGACGTGCTTCTGCAGATCAAGGACGGGGAGACGTTTATGAAAATCGGCTTCCTGGAAGGCGACGACCGAGATTACACATACATTCGCGAAGCCATTCAGAGCAATCACCTTTTTACCGCGAATCAGCAGGGCGCGGAACAAAATAACTGATCCATGCGGGTCAGTCTGAACATGCGTATTTGGAGCTGTCTCGATGTCGCTACGCGATAAACTGGGATTAAAGGGACCAATGCCGCTGCGTCTCCAGGTCTTTCTGGCCTTGGGAATCGCGGCGGTCGTGATCGCCTTTGCTTCGGGTGAGCTGTTCCGACAGTTTGAGACTGGTTATCAGATGGATCGGCTCTACAAGCAGAGCGAGAGTACGTTCGATGTGCTTTCCGGCGCGGCGATCGAGGCGGTTATAACCGAGGATGGTCCGGTTCTTCAGTCTATCGTTGAGGAAATGGTGCGCAGCGACCGTAATGTCGCGGCGGTCATCATAGAAAATGAGTCACGCACCAAGCTGGCGCACTGGACCAACCAGGAAATTGCCGAATCGGTTTCACCGCTGTCCTTTACCAAGCTGCTCGTCCTCGAGGGCGAAACGTTTGGGCGAATCACGGTCGAGTGGGATATCGCACCCCTTCAGCGAGAAATCAGCCAGCATGTGCTGGTCATCCAGATATACGCCGCGCTTATCGTTTTTCTGTTGACGGCGGTCATTCTCCTGCTGGTCCATATTCTGGCGGTGCGCCCCGTCAACCAGATAAACGACAGGCTGATCCGCTACGCCCAGGGTGAATATGGCGAGCCGAAAAAATTTTCCGGTTTCGCCTCCAGCGAACTGAGAAGACTCTACATATCGTCGACCAACCTGGGCAAGGCGCTGGAAGTAAAACATCAAGGCGAGAAGGAGCTGAGGCGCGCCAAGGAACAGGCGGAGCTCACCAACCGTGCGAAATCGGAATTCCTGGCGAATATGAGCCACGAGCTACGGACCCCGCTGAACGCCATTATCGGCTTTTCCGAAGTATTGGCCAGAGAGGTATTCGGGCCCATCGACAATCCGAGATACAGGGATTATGTCGGCGATATCCATGATTCGGGCCAGCACCTGCTGTCGATCATTGCCGATATTCTGGATCTATCCAAAATAGAGTCGGGCAATGCAGCGCTGAACGAAGAGGTTGTGGACCTCTGTGATCTGAGCCGGGCCTGTGTGCGGCTGGTGAAGGTGCGCGCGCAAGAAAACGGCCTGCAAGTTGGCGAAATTTACCCCAGCGAACCGCTGTACATCCTGGCGGATATGCGGATGATCAAGCAGATCATAATCAACCTGCTGTCGAACGCGATCAAGTTTACGCCTTCCGGTGGGCGCGTTAATCTCGTCATCAAGCGAGACCGGCAAGGCGGCGTGCGTATACAGGTTATCGACAACGGCATCGGCATGGATACCGAGGATATCGGTGAAGCCTTCTCTCCGTTTGGGCAGATCGACAGCGCACTCGACCGGAAATACGAAGGCACCGGCCTCGGCCTGCCGTTGGCGAAGTCCATGGTCGAGCTCCATGGAGGCCAGCTCTTGCTGGAGAGTAAACTGGAGGAAGGCACTATCGTGACCATCCAGCTCGGGCCAGATCGCACAGTCGCGACATCGCCGCGCAAGGCGGGGTAAAAGTCCAGGACGCGATCGGGAACGATTGCCAAGCCGAACGGCTGACCGTATCGGCCGAACACCCACCAAAATTGGCGACGGCGCCAGCCTACAGACTGTTCCTGAGCGCCCGGAGAGATCAGGAAACAATCCGGCCACCCGTTTCGTGGTGAGGCGTCCTGTCCGGTTGCGTTGCGGGGATTCGTTGCGAGGAATTGGCGCGCCCGGGAAGATTCGAACTCCCAACCTCCTGATCCGTAGTCAGACGCTCTATCCAGTTGAGCTACGGGCGCTTGCTAAAATTTGCCAGCATGGGCCGGCAGCGGCGCGGACAGTACTCAAAGCGGGTGGCGATGGCAAGCCCGGAAACGCCGCGCGCAGTGCATATAATTGATTGGTCCGCCGACCGCAAGCCCGGGATCAGCCGGCTGGCAATTCCGTACCGCCGACGACCGCCGTAAGCTGATGTTCGGTCAGCGTTTCCGACTCCAGCAGCGCCGCTGCGCCCTTCTCCAGGTCGGCGCGCCGCCGGGTCAGGATTTCCTTTGCCTTGGCGTAGGCCGCATCGAGAATTTCGCGCACCGCGCAATCGATTTCGCGCGCAGTCTCCTCGCTGTATTGCCGCTCCAGCATGGTCGGGCGCTGCTGGACATCCAGGAACGAGCGCGGCTCCGTGTCGTAGGTCACGTGGCCCAGCTTCTCCTCCATGCCGTAGCGCGTGACCATCGAGCGCGCGATGTCGGTCGCCTTCGACAGATCGTCGGCCGCGCCGGTGGACAGATGGCCGAAGATCAGCGATTCCGCGGCGCGGCCGCCCAGCAGTACCGCCATCTTGTTCTCCAGCTCCTCGCGGGTCATCAGGTAGCGTTCCTCGGTCGGGCGCTGGATGGTGTAGCCCAGCGAACCGATGCCGCGTGGGATGATCGACACCTTGTGCACCCGCTCGACCCCGCCCAGCGACAGCGAGACCAGCGCATGGCCCATCTCGTGATGGGCGACGACCTTGCGTTCCAGCGGGTTCAGCAGGCGGTTCTTCTTCTCCAGCCCGGCGATGATGCGCTCGATGGCGGCGTTGAAGTCCTCCATGGTGACGTTCTCGCCGCCACGCCGGGTCGCCAGCAGCGCCGCCTCGTTGGCCAGGTTCGCCAAGTCCGCGCCGGTGAAGCCGGGGGTCAGCGACGCCAGCACCTCCGGATCGACATCCGCGCCCAGGCGAATCTTCTTCAGATGGATGTTCAGGATCGCCACCCGGCCGATCTTGTCGGGCCGGTCGACCAGCACCTGTCGGTCGAAGCGCCCGGCGCGCAGCAGGGCGGGGTCCAGGATTTCCGGCCGGTTGGTCGCCGACAGCAGGATCAGCCCGGTGGAGGGGTCGAACCCGTCCAGTTCGGCCAGCAGCTGGTTGAGCGTCTGTTCCTTCTCGTCGTGGCCGCCGCCGCCCATCGGCGACAGGCCGCGCGCCCGGCCCAGCGCGTCCAGCTCGTCGATGAAAATGATGGCGGGCGCCTTCTTGCGGGCCTGGTCGAACAGGTCGCGCACCCGCGCCGCGCCGACGCCGACGAACATCTCGACGAATTCCGACCCGTTGATCGAAAAGAACGGCACCCCGGCCTCCCCAGCCACGGCGCGCGCCAGCAGCGTCTTGCCGGTGCCCGGCGGGCCGACCAGCAGCACGCCCTTGGGCACGCGCCCGCCCAGCCGACCGTATATCTGCGGGTTCTTCAGGAAGGCGACGATTTCCTGCAGTTCCAGCTTGGCCTCGTCGACGCCGGCGACGTCCTCGAAAGTCACCTTGACGTCGGTTTCCATATAGACCTTGGCCTTGCTCTGGCCGACCGACATGAAGCCGCCGCCTCCGCCGCCAAACCCGCCGCGCTCGAACAGGCGGCGCATGACGAACATATAGAGCCCGAAGAAGATCAGGATCGGGACGAGCCAGGACAGGATATTGCTCAGTAAGGTGCTTTCCACCTTGCCGGCATATTCGACGCCGTATTTTTCCAGGTCGTCGGCCAGGCCCGGTTCGACCCGCACGGCGACGACTTCCCGGGGGCCGTCCTGCGCGTCGCGCAGCGTACCGCGGACCGTGGTCTCGGATACCACGACCTCCGCGATGCGGCCTTCCTCCAGATACTGCCGGAACTCGCTGTAGGGGATGTGCTCCACGGTCGCGGTTTCCGTCCACAGGCTCTGCAGGAACAGCACAAGCAGCATTGCCAGGATGAAATACCAGATGCTCAGCTGCGTCTTCTTTTCCATGTGGGTCCTCGCGCGTCAGCGATGTCTGGTTTACGCCGCTAGCCTATTCCTGCAATTCCGGAATGTCGCGGTACAGGTCCAGCGCTCCCGGATTCGCCAGTGCTTCCCGGTTCCTGATCTTGCGGCCATGCACCATGTCCCGCACCGCAAGTTCGGTGATCTTACCCGATTTGGTGCGCGGTATGTCGGCAATCTGCACGATGCGGGACGGCACGTGGCGCGGCGTGCAGTTCGCCCGGATGCGCTGACGGATGCGGTCGCGCAGTTCGTCGTCCAGGGTCAGGCCGTCGCGCAGCCGCACGAACAGCACCACCCTCACGTCGCTCTCCCAGTCCTGGCCGATGCAGATGGCCTCGACCACCTCGTCAATGGCCTCCACCTGGCGGTAGATTTCCGCCGTGCCGATGCGCACGCCGCCCGGATTCAGCGTGGCGTCCGACCGTCCGTACATGACGAAGCCGCCATGTTTGGTGCGCTCGACGAAATCGCCATGATGCCAGATGTTCGGGTAGCGCTCGAAATAAGCGGCGCGGTAGCGCGCGCCGCCCTCATCGTTCCAGAAACCGATCGGCATCGGCGGGAAGGGGCGGGTGCAGACCAGCTCCCCCTTTTCCCCGATCAGGGACTTGCCGTCGTCGTCGAACACCTCGACCGCCATGCCCAGCCCCGGTGCCTGGATCTCGCCGCGCCAGACCGGGCCGGCCGGGTTGCCCAGCATAAAGCAGGACACGATGTCGGTGCCGCCGGAAATCGACGACAGGCATATATCCTTGGCGATGTTCGAGTAGACGTAGTCGAAGCCTTCCGGCGCCAGCGGCGACCCGGTGGAGGCCATGGTGCGCAGGGTCGAAAGATCGTGACTGTCCATCGGTTTCAGCCCAGCCTTCGACAGGGCATCGATATATTTCGCCGAGGTGCCGAACAGCGTCATGCCGTGGGCGTCCGCGAAATCGAACAGTACGTTGCCGTCGGGATGGAAGGGAGAGCCGTCATAGAGCAGCAGCGTCGCTTCCTGCGTCAGCCCGCCCAGCAGCCAGTTCCACATCATCCAGCCGCAGGTGGTGAAATAGAATACCCGGTCGCCCGGTTTCACGTCGCTGTGCAGCCTGTGTTCCTTCATATGCTGCAGCAGGGTACCGCCGGCGCCATGCAGGATGCATTTGGGAACGCCGGTGGTGCCCGACGAATAGAGGATACAGAGCGGTGCATTGAAGGGCATCTGCGCGAAGGCGATCTCGCTCGCTTCGAACGGTGCGATGAAATTCGCCAGCCGGTGAGCGTTGGGTATCGCCGAGACATCCGGTTCGTCCGCCAGCAGCGAAAATACCACGACATTTTCGACGGTGGGCAGGCCGCCGAGAATTTCCGTCACGCGGCCCAGCGAGTCGTGGGCCTTGCCGTTGTAGTTATAGCCATCGGCGCAAAACAGCAATTTGGGCTCGACCTGCCCGAACCGGTCCAGCACGCCCTGGACGCCGAAATCCGGCGAGCAGGAAGTCCAGACCGCGCCCAGCGACGCGACCGCAAGGATAGCGACGATGGTTTCAGGCATATTCGGCACGAAAGCGGCGCAGCGATCGCCCGGGCCGATGCCGGCGGCCTTCAGGGCCTGGGCCAGCCGCGAGACATTGTCATACAGTTCGGCCCAGCTCATTGACCGTTCGACCTTGTCCTCGGAACGGAAGATCAGGGCCGGGGTCGCGTCGCGGCGGCGCAGCAGGTTTTCGGCGAAATTCAGCCGCGCGTCGGGAAAAAACCGCGCGCCGGGCATCTTGTCACCATTGGTCAGCACCCGCTCGCCACGGGTTTCGGCGATAACCCCGCAATCGTCCCAGACGGCGGTCCAGAACTCCTCCATCCGGTCCAGCGAAAACCGGTGCAGCGCCTCGCAGTCGGGCAGCGAAACCCCGTGCCGGGTTTCCAGCATCTGGCGAAAAGCGGTTATGTTCGCGCTCGCGACCCGCTCGGGCGAGGGCTGCCACAGCGGTCCTGTCATGGTTCGGCTTGCCCCGTTTTCAGCGGACCGCGCGGAACGGCCGGATGGTCACGTCCCGCCAGACATCGCCCTTGGTGTAGGGGTCCTCGGCAACACATTTTTCGACCGATTCGCGGTCGGGGAAATCCAGGATTACGGTGGATCCAATCATATTGCCGTCATCGTTCAGGATCGCGCCGCCGGCGATGAGGTGGCCCTGTTCCTTCAGTTTCCTGATTCCGGCCAGATGGTCCTCGCGCGCCGCCATGCGGCGGTCCAGCGCGCCGCTATCGGCCCCGTCCAGTGCGATCACCAGAAAATCCATGATGCTACCTGCTCCCGAAAAACGTGGATATAGGATGCGCGGGCGTGGATGCCCTCGCGACAGCGGCAGCTTATTCGCGCAAGTGCTCCGCGTCGAGTGCTTCGGCGGCCTTCTGGCGATGTTCCTCGGTGATATGGCCCGACAGCAGCTGCCAGACGGCCCAGAACATCGACGCATCGTCCAGGAAGCCCAGGGCCGGCAGGAAATCCGGCAGGGCGTCCATGGGAACTATCAGATAGGCCAGCGCCGCCAGCACAACGGCCTTGATATGGCTGGGGGTCTTGGGATCGCGGGCGCAGAACCAGGCGGTCACCGCCTCCTCGACGAAGGGGATGCGTCTGGCATGGCGGCGAATCTTGGGCCAGAAGCCCTCGTTTACGCGGGATTCGTTCCGCCTCTGCTGCTCGGGGTCCGGCAGCTTCATAGGCAGCTTTTCGCTCATGAATCTTCATATGGTGACGTTTTTCGCCTTCTGCTATACCGAATTGAACCGACAGGGAGACAATTAATGAATATCAAGGGGATAGCGGCAGTCGTCACGGGCGGCGCCTCGGGCCTGGGGGCGGCGACGGCCCGTGCGCTGGCCGACGCCGGCGCGAAGGTCACGGTGCTGGACCGTGACGGCGACGGTGCCGCCGCGGTGGCCAACGGGATCGGCGGGCTGGGCCTGAACTGCGACGTCGCCGATGGTGAAGCCGTGGAGGCTGCGCTGGACGAGGCACGGGCGGCGCATGGCCCCTGCGGCATTCTGGTTAGCTGCGCCGGGATTGCCCCGGCCAGACGCATCGTCGGCCGCGACGGCCCGATGAGGCTAGAAGATTTCGAGGCCGTCATCCGGGTCAATTTGATCGGCAGCTTCAATCTGATGCGCCTCGCCGCGGTGGAAATGGCCGGCCGCACACCCAACGAGGATGGCGAGCGCGGGGTGATCGTCAACACCGCTTCGATTGCGGCCTTTGAGGGCCAGGTCGGCCAGGCGGCCTACGCGGCCTCGAAAGGCGGAATCGCCGCGCTGACCCTGCCGGCGGCGCGCGAATTCGCGTCAATCGGCGTGCGCGTTCTGGCCATCGCGCCCGGCCTGTTCGGCACGCCGCTGTTGCTCAACATGCCGAAGGAAGTACAGGACAGCCTCGCCGCCACGCTGCCTTTCCCGAAACGCTTCGGCAAGCCGGAGGAATTCGCTGCCCTGGTCCTGCATATGGCCGGCAACCCGGTCATGAACGGCGAGGTCGTCCGCCTCGACAGCGCGCTGAGGATGCAGCCGCGTTAGTCGCCTGCCGCCTTGTCCATGAATTTTGCGAGCCTTACGTCCAGTTCGCTCAGGCCGCCGCAGTCGTGGGTGGTCAGCGTCACTTCGACCCGGTTGTAGACGTTGAACCATTCTGGATGGTGGTTCATCCGCTCGGCCTTCAACGCGGCTCTGGTCATGAAACCAAAGGCCTCGTTGAATGTCTTGAACTTGAATGTTCTGGCAATGGCATCGCGGTCGGCCAGCGCTGTCCATTCCATCAATTCATCGAGCGCCGCCTGGCGCGCCGCGCCTTCAAGTCTTTCCGCCATGTCTCGGTTCACTTCCATTTCGGCTCAAACGGTTTTGGCCGGGGCCAGCGGGAGGTGATGTCTACCGCCGCCACGTCCATATGGCTTCTCGTATATTCCTCCGTCGCGTCGCGCCGGGGCTGCCACTCCCAGTTCCGGTAGCGGCCCTGGCGCAGCGCGCCGGACAGGATCCGGCGGCGGCGCTGGCTGTCCAGCACGGCCTCGCGCACCGTATCGGCGTCCCAATGGGCCCCTGCCTGCGCCCGGAAAGAGGCGATGCGGTCCGCCTGCACGGTGTCCGCTGCCAGATCGCGCGTCTCGTCCGGGTCATGGGCGAGATCGAACAGCTGCTCCGGGTCGCCGGGACAGCAGGTGTATTTCCATTGGCCATCGCGAATCATCAGCATTGGCTGGCCCGTTCCCTCGCCGAGATATTCCGAGATCGTCAACCCGGCTCCCGCCTTGTCATTCCCGGCAATGTCGATCAGGTCGTGCCCGTCCAGCGGGTCGACCGGCTCGGGGATCGGCGCGCCAGTCGCCTCCGTCGCAATCCTCGTCAGCGTCGGCAGCACATCGACCTGGCTCACCGGCGCCGCCACGGCCTTACCCCCGGGCTCGCCCGGCCGGTGCAGGATCATCGGGATCCGCACCGACCATTCGTAAAGGCTCATCTTGTACCACAAGCCGCGTTCGCCCAGCATGTCGCCGTGATCGGAGAGGAACAGCACCGCTGTATCCTCCGCCAGCCCGCATTCATCCAAAGCATCGCGCAGGCGCCCCAGCCAGTGGTCGACATAGGAGGTGTTGGCGAAATAGGCCCGCCGCGCCCGCCGCACGTCTTCATCGGTGACATTTGCTGCATCCCGGGCGATGACCTTTTCCAGGCGCAGGCTGTGCGGGTCGTTGTCGGCCGCCGCGGGGCGGGGCACGCGCGGCATCGGAATTTCCACATCCTCGTACAGGTCCCAGAATCGTTTCGGCGCTGCGTAGGGATCGTGCGGGTGGGTGAAGCTCGCCACCAGGCACAAGGGACGCTCGTCCGTTCCGCGCGCATGGTCGTAGATGGCGCGCAGGGCTTGCACGCCGACCTCTTCGTCGAAGGCGAGCTGGCTGGTCGTAGCCGCGACGCCGGCCTGCGCCACCGAGGACATGTTGTGATACCACAGATCGATGCGCTCGTCGGGCCGTGTCCAGTCCGGCACCCAGCCGAAATCGGCGGGGTAGATGTCGGTCGTATGGCGCTCCTCGAAACCGTGCAGCTGGTCGGGGCCGATGAAATGCATCTTGCCGCTGAGCGCGGTGCGGTAGCCCATCATCCTCAGGTAATGGGCGAAGGTTGCGACGGTGCTGGGCAGATAGGCCGCGTTGTCGTAGCCGCCGCAGCGCGAGACATATTGCCCGGTCATGAAGGCGTAGCGCGCCGGCGTGCAGAGCGGGCTGCTGCTATAGGCCGCGTCGAAGCGGATGCCTTCTTCCGCCAGCCGATCGATATGCGGGGTCCGCGCCGCGGCGCTGCCGTAACAGCCGACCGCGAAGGGGTTCAACTGGTCGGCCATGACGATCAGGATATTGCGGGCGGCCATTGCGGGTCTCCGTGCGGGTTGGGTTTGGCCGAACCGTATCGGCCATGGCCGGGGCATGCTCGCGCGACTGCGACGTGGAAATGCCGCCTGTGCGCCAATGGGAGGCTGGCGTCCTCCGTCCTGCCGCCTTATCTTCCACGCCATGGACCTGTTGCACGCACCGACGCTCGACGATATCGAAGCCCTGGCTCGCACGGCCTATGAATCGATCCCCGAAGAACTGCGCCGCCATGTCGGCGATGTGGTGATTCGCATCGACGAATTCCCCGACAAGGAAACCTGCCGCGATTTGGAACTGGAGTCCGAGTTCGAACTGCTCGGCCTCTACCAGGGCGTTTCGCTGGACCAGAAGGACGCCGCCGGCAGCCGCCAGGAAGTCAATATGATTTTCCTCTACCGCCGCCCGCTGCTCGATTACTGGTGCGAAACCGGCGAGGAGCTGGGCCACCTCGTCCGCCATGTGCTGATCCACGAAATAGGCCACCATTTCGGCCTGTCCGACGACGACATGGAAGCGCTGGAGCGGCTGGCCGACGAATAGCTGCCGCAGGCGCTACCTTGAAGGGCAAAAATTGACATAAATTGACTTTTTCGATACCTTAGGAGGGTGGGGAGGCATGTTGCCATGAATGTATCGTTAACACCGCGCCTTGTTGATTATGTCCGCCAGAAGGTCGATGCGGGTCTCTACGGATCCTCCAGTGAGGTCATCCGCGCTGCCTTGCGCCTGATGGAGGAACGCGACCGCCAGAGGGAGGCCGCGCTTACCGTGTTGCGCAGCGACGAGCCGCGGGCGGGCGATGACGACGTCATCGATCCGGTCGACCTGTTCGACAAGCTGAAGGACGCCGTCGGCGGCAGAATGTAGCGGGATATTTAATCCCGCCTGAGCAGGAACACCGCCTGTTCGGCCTGGACCGGATTAAGCCTGTTAGGTTTCGCTGCCAACCTAACTGACAACCGATGCTGTTTGATAGCTGCGGATATCCTTACGGACGCGATGTTCGCAGTTTCATCGAAAGTCGAAAGTTTAAAGAAACCAAAGCACGGCGAAGCTCAGCGCAAAAAACCCGACTGCCAGTCCTAGCGCAAAAAATGTCGAAAGTTGTTGGCGGAAAGGCTGTAATATTCGCAATACTGTTCTGACAATTTTCCACTCGTTCGGGTGAATAGCTCCTGTGAGCCAAAGGATAAGAAAAATGCCCGATATTACAGTCACAGCGCTCTCGACTGGTCGAGTTATAAAAATGTCTGCGACTACTACTAGAACTCTCGCGGGTTTGGATGAAGGTTGAAAATCCGAAATTGCCAGCAACGATACAAAGGCCAAAAACAAACCGATTACCGATATCACGGTGTTTCTAAATTTTTCAGAACCACCCAAATTTCGCTCATTGCGCCA
>CAMYNJ010000074.1:0-30987 GCA_947259795.1 uncultured Alphaproteobacteria bacterium
TTCCGCAACATCGCGCTGAACGGGGACGAGCCCTCGATCGAGGACATCCTGCGCGAGATCAACCGCGGCATGTGGACCATCGGCTATACCGGACAGTCGCCGGAACGCCTGAAATTGCACATGGCCAACCAGCACACCTTCGACAAGACCACGCTGCAGGCGGTTGGCGGTCCGGCCGACGGTGAATATTATGGCCTTCCCTGGCCCTGCTGGGGGACCGCGGAAATGGCACATCCGGGTACGCCGATCCTCTACGATACCTCCAAGCCGGTGGCCGAAGGCGGTCTCAACTTCCGTGCGCGCTTCGGCGTCGAGCGGAACGGCGAGAATCTTCTGGCCGAGGGCTCCTATTCGGTGGGGTCGGAGATCCAGGACGGCTATCCGGAGTTCACCATGGATATGCTTAAGAAGCTCGGCTGGGACGGTGACCTGACGGCGGATGAAAAGGCCGCCATCGACAAGGTTGCCGGCGACAAGACCAACTGGAAAACCGACCTGTCGGGCGGTATCCAGAGGGTCGCCATCAAGCATGGCTGCGCCCCCTTCGGCAACGCCAAGGCTCGAGCGGTGGTCTGGACCTTCGCGGATCCGGTGCCGCTGCACCGCGAACCGCTCTATGCGCCCGACCGCAAGCTGGTGGCCGACTATCCGACTTTCGAGGATCGAAAGGCCTATCGCCTGCCGACCAAATACAAGTCGATCCAGGATATCGACTATACCGGCGAGTTCCCGATGATCCTTACCTCGGGCCGGCTGGTGGAGTATGAGGGCGGTGGCGACGAGTCCCGGTCGAACCGTTGGCTGGCCGAATTGCAGCAGGACATGTTCTGCGAAATCAATACGATAGATGCCAACAATCTCGGCATCCGGGAGGGCGACATGGTCTGGATCAACAGCCCGGAGAAGTCGAAAGTCAAGGTCAAGGCCATGATTACCGAACGGGTCGGACGGGGCGTCGCCTTCATGCCGTTCCATTTCGGCGGCCATTTGGAGGGCGTTGATTTGCGCCACAAATATCCCAAAGGCGCCGACCCGATCGTCCTGGGTGAATCGTCGAATACCGTCGGCACCTATGGCTACGATATCGTGACCCAGATGCAGGAGTCGAAGGTCACCCTGTGCAACATCGAGAAAGCGTGAGGAGGCATAAATCATGGCACGCATGAAATTCCTGTGTGACGCCGAGCGCTGCATCGAATGCAACGCCTGTGTGACCGCATGTAAGAACGAACACGAGGTTCCGTGGGGTGTGAACCGCCGACGCGTCGTCACCATCAATGACGGCAAACCGGGCGAACGCTCGATCTCGGTGGCCTGCATGCATTGTTCGGACGCACCCTGCATCGCGGTGTGCCCGGTCGACTGCATCTACGATACCGAGGAAGGCGTGGTCCTGCATTCCAAGGATCTCTGCATTGGCTGCGGTTACTGCTTCTACGCCTGCCCGTTTGGCGCGCCTCAATATCCGAGCGCCGGCAATTTCGGCAGCCGCGGCAAGATGGACAAATGCACCTTCTGCAACGGCGGGCCCGAAGTGGACATGAGCAAAGAGGAATTCAACAAGTACGGCCGCAACCGTCTGGCCGAGGGCAAGCTTCCGCTCTGTGCGGAAATGTGCTCGACGAAGGCGCTGCTGGCCGGCGATGGCGAAGTTGTCTCCAACATCTATCGCGAACGCGTGGTGGCACGCGGTTTCGGCTCGGGCGCCTGGGGCTGGGGAACGGCATATCAGCTCAAATCCGGAAGCTGAGCCGGGTCCTCGAGTTCGATGTAGTAAAACCGAGGGGGGCGGGGCTTCCGGGCCACGCCCCCCTGTTCGCATATACCGGCAGTTTTGACGGCAGTGCGGTGCATGCTATGCCCGCAAAGCAGGCAAATTAAGAGGAAAGGTGTATGAGGCCATGAGCGGATTGAGCAGAGCACGTTTGCCTATATTATTGGGCTGCCTGTTGATCGCCGGCCTGGCGATTGGCGGTTGCCGCAAGGAAGAGCAAAACAGAATCCTGAATTTCGAAAAAGGCACCTATCTGGGCCAGCCGGACCAGAAACTGACGGACGAACAGGTCAGAGAGCTCCAGCAACGGGCCGGCGGCCAACGGTACTGATTCCGAAATTCCATTCCTTCGGAGAGGGCAGATGTCCAAACTATGCAGATTCTTCAGTCATCCTGTGCGTCTGGCGGCCACGCTTGTGCTGACGGTCGGCCTTGGGGTGGCGGCGGTCGGTTTGCCGGGCTTTGCCGGCATGGCGCTGGCGCAGCAGGCCGGCGAGGTGCCGGGCCAATCGCTCGGGAAAACCAGTGACGCGGATTTCTGGCGTGCCGTGCGCGAGGGCGAGCAATTCACGGTTTCCATCCCGGACAAGAAGGCCGGGGTGATGATCCAGTCCGAGGGTGAGAACTGGCGGAACGCCCGCAACGGCCCCGTCACGAATTTCGGCGGCTGGATAATCGTCGGAATGCTTGTCGTGCTGGCCTTGTTCTTCGGATTGCGCGGCCGCATCCGCATCGATTCCGGCTTCAGCGGCAAGCTGATGCTGCGTTTCAGCAGCGTCGAGCGTATTGCCCACTGGCTGACCGCCGGCAGCTTCATGGTGCTGGGCCTGACCGGCCTCAATATCATGTACGGCCGTTACCTGTTCGGCAGGTCGGGCGAGGCTACGGGCGATTTCAGCGCGCTGCACCAGTTTTTCGCCTTTACGGCCTATTACGGAAAACTGGTGCATAGCTACATAGCCTTTGCCTTCATGCTGGGCGTGGTGATGATCTTCGTGCTGTGGGTGAAGGACAATTTGCCCCGCGGCATCGACCTGAAATGGCTCGCGGTCGCGGGCGGCCTGTTTTCCAGAGGCGTTCACCCGCCCGCCAAGAAGTTCAATGCCGGCCAGAAGTTTATTTTCTGGGTCGTCGTGCTCGGCGGCGCGTCGCTCGGCCTGTCGGGCCTGTCGCTGATGTTCCCGTTCACGTTCGGCCTCTTCGCGCCGACCTTCGGGATGTTGAATCTCTTTGGGTTTGACCTTCCCGCAACACTTACGGTTATCGAAGAGATGCAGCTTTCGCAGCTCTGGCACGCCGTCATGGCCGTGATGATGATCGCCATCATCATCTCCCATATCTACATCGGCTCGCTGGGCATGGAGGGCGCCTGGGACGCCATGGGCAGCGGCATGGTCGACGAGAACTGGGCGCGCGAGCATCACGGGCTCTGGGTCGCCGAAGTCACGGGCGAGGCGCCGCCACCGGATGACGATGGCGATGGTGGTTCGAAGGTCGCGGCCGAGGGTGCCAAACCGCAGACCGCCTGACCGGACAGGGCGCGGAGGGATGAGGGAATGACGTTTTTCCGCGCCGTGCCGTTCGCCGAACCATGAGCCGGGGCATGATAGGGTGCTGGTCTTGAGGTTCTTGACAATTTATGCGGTGGGAATCCTGCTTGTGTCGGCGGCTGTCGCGCGCGCCGACCTTGTGGGCCATGGCGGTTTCGTAAAAGGCGTCGCCGTCTCCCCCGATGGCCAGCACGCGCTCACCGCCAGCTTCGACTATTCCGTCATGTACTGGACGCTGCCGGACGGCGGCGAGGAAGGGCGGTTCGAAGGCCATGAGGGCGGCGTCAACGCGGTTGCCTTCCTGCCCGGCGGCAAGCGCGCCATTTCCGGCGCCGACGATGGGGCCATGATCCTCTGGTCCCTGGCGGACGGCGCCGTGCAGCGCAAATATACCGGACATACGGGCAAGATCGCCGCCGTCGCGGTTTCGCCGGACGGCAGGCTGGCGGCGTCCGCCGCCTGGGACCGCACCATCAGATTGTGGGATATCGCCACGGGTGAGACCCTGCGGGTCCTCGAGGGCCGCGGCTCCCATTTCAATGCGGTGGCGTTTTCGCCGGATGGCGGGCGGCTGTTGTCCGGCGCGCATGATTCCAGCATGCATCTGTGGAATGTCGCCGACGGCGCATTGCTGCTGACGATGACCGGGCATGATTTCGCGGTGAACAGCGTCGCCTTTACGCCCGACGGCCGGCAGGCGCTCTCGGGCAGCGTGGACGAAACCGTCCGCCTTTGGGACCTGGAAACCGGGCAGGAGTTGGCCAGCTGGTATGGGCATGCGGGGCCGGTCATCGGCGTGGCGGTTTCCGCGAATGGAAAACTCGTGGCCTCCGGCGGCATCGACAAGACCGTCAGGATCTGGCACCTGGCGAGCGGAAAACTCGTGCATGCCATGCAGGGTCATGACGGACCCATCTGGTCCCTCGCCTTCACGCCTGACGACCGCCTGCTGCTGTCGGCCGGCGCTGACGGGATCGTGCGGATCTGGGATGTCGAATATGGCAATCCGCTGGGTGGCGAATTGACGGTAACCGCCGCTGAGGGGCACGAAAAAGAAGACAGCAGGGGCGCGCGGCTGTTTCGCAAATGCAGGGCTTGCCACACCGTCGGTCCCGACGGCGGAAACAAGGCGGGACCGACATTGTACGGGGTATTCGGCCGCCCGGCCGGCATGATCGAGGGCTATCCCTATTCGGACGCGCTGACCGGTACTGGCCTGGTCTGGACCGAAGAGAACTTCGACAGGCTATTCGCCGAGGGGCCCGATCTGTTCACCCCCGGCTCCAAAATGCCCCTGCAGCGCATGCCCGACCCGCGGGACCGCGCCGAACTTATCGCCTATTTGAAACGGATTACCGATCCGGAACGCCGCAACTGAAAATGAAGCCGTGCCGCACCTGTTGGGTCGGGCCGATCCCGACTGCGAAGAAACGATCCTGAAAAAAGCTTCAGCCGGTGTTCGCCAGAATCACGGCCAGACGCTCGCGCAGATTCTCGATCAAGCCGGTTACACCGACTTTCTGGATGACCGATTCGAACTCCCCGCGCTGCGTACCCACCATGCTGGCGCCTTCCACGGCCACGTCGATGATCTTGTAATCGTTGCTGAATTTACGCACACGCCAATCGGCTTTAATCGGCGGCTGCCCGTCCCGGCGGACAACCCGTGTCGTCACGATGACGTCGTTATAGCGGGAGTCGGTTTCCATGCTCTTGACGATTTCCAGTGTCTGCCCGCGATAACCGCCCAGCTGGCGCGCGTATGTCTTCAACAGCCACTCGGAAAAGAGCTCCTGGTACTCCGCCTGCTGTTCAGCGTTCATTTTTTGCCAGTAGCGGCCAATCACGAACTTGCCGATGGCCTCGAGCGCAAATCCCCTACCGACGATCTTGCGGAACTCCAGTTCCCGCTCGGTATCGGTATAGTCGCCTTTTTCCAGCAAGGCGATCCCGCTGACTGCTAGATCCTGGAGGAATGCCTCTGCTTCTTCGCCCGGCGTTGCGGCATTGGCCGACGGCGCCAGAAGCGCACCGAGAACCGCAAACGCGAAACCCGTCAATATCCCTTGCAACCACCGATGATCTATCGCACCAGTTAACATTGATTTCTCCCCTGCAACCTCTAACCTCAAAATTTAGTGGATGGTATATTACACCAAACCACCGAATGTGACCATAACGTTAAGCAATCGTTAATATTCCAATCTATCTAAAATTTTGGCAAAAATATGTCAGACAGCGGAGCTTGGAATGAACTCGACCCATAGGGAATCAACGTTGGACGGCATGCTGCGCGAGGCCATGCCGCTCGCCATGAACGGACTTCACCTTTCCGGGAGCGGCGCCGGATTGGTCATTGTGGACGAGGTCAACGGCTTTGCTTCGGTTGGATGCGGCAACCTTGCGCCGCCGGTGGAAAACCCGCAGGTGACCGGGATGATCGAGGAAACGGACCGGCTGGCCCGGAAATTCCAGTCGCAGGGCTGGCCGATCCTGGCCTTCCTCGACACCCACGAGGCGGGCAAGCCGGAGCCGCCCTATCCGCCCCATTGCGAAAAGGGAACCGGCGAGGAAGAGCTGGTGCCGGCATTGAAATGGCTGGAGGAGGAACAGGCGGCGACGCTGGTGCGCAAGGATTGCATCAACGGTTTCGTCGGCGCCATCGGGCCGGACGGCCGCAACAGCGTGGTCGACTGGGTCAACGAAAACCGCCTTGCGCGCCTGCTTGTGGTCGGAATCTGCACCGACATTTGCGTCATGGATTTCGTTCTCACCACGCTGTCGGCGCGCAATCACGGCATGATGCCGACGCTGACGGACATTTCGGTCTATGCGGCGGGCTGTTCCACCTACGATCTGCCGCGCGATGTCGCCAAGGGGCTGGGCCTGCCCGAAACAGCCGCCCACCCGCAGGATGCGACGCATTATCTGGGCCTCTATTTCATGGCCTCGCGGGGCGCCGAACTGGTCGACAGCGTCGAGGTCGCGTCCGGCCGGGCCGCTGCGGAGTAAAGGGGCAAGGGGGCTGCAAGCTTCCCACCGTTTGATCGGACTTGCATCGCGGGGGGCGCTGGGGGATAAGGCGCAGCCGAATAAAGCAACCTGCGGAGCAATCATCCATGCGCCTTGCCGAACGGTTCGACTGGGGATCGCGCACCTATGTCATGGGCATCCTGAATGTCACGCCTGATTCCTTTTCGGGCGACGGCTTGCGCATGAACGCCGAGGGCGCCCTGGACCGCGCCATGGCCCAGGCGCGCGATTTCATCGATGCCGGCGCGGACATTCTGGATGTCGGCGGGGAAAGCACCCGGCCCGGTGCCATGCCGCTCGGCGCCGAGGAGGAAAAAGAGCGTGTCCTGCCAGTAATCACGGCGCTGGCAGCCGAATTTCCCGATCTGCCGATATCCATAGATACCTTCAAGTCGGATGTTGCAGTGGCTGCGCTGGATGCCGGCGCGCATATCGTCAACGACGTCTGGGGCCTGCGGGCCGATCCCGACATGGGCCGCGTGGCGGCGGAGCGCGGGGCGCCGGTGATCCTGATGCATAATCGTAGCCGGCCCAACGATGTGATTGTCGACCAGTTGGGCGGCAGCTATCTGGGCGCCAGCTACGACGACCTGCTGGCCGATGTCGCGCGCGAGATGCAGGACCTGGCCGAGGGTGCGCTCGCCGCCGGTGTGGAACACGACCAGATTATCCTCGACCCCGGTGTCGGCTTCGGCAAGACGATCCAGCAGAACATGGCGCTGATCAACCATATGGACCGGTTCAAGGCGCTGGGCTATCCGACCCTGTCGGGGCCCAGCCGGAAATCCTTCATCGGCCGGGTGCTCGACCTGCCGCCGGACCAGCGCGTGGAGGGCACGGCGGCCACGGTCGCGCTCTCCATCGTGCGGGGCGCGGATATCGTGCGGGTCCATGATACGCGGGCGATGGTGCGGGTCGCGCGCATGATGGATGCCATGCTGCGCGCCGACCCGGCGGGCGGGGACGCGTGATCCGGGTTTATATCGCCTTGGGCGGCAATCTGGGCGACCGCATGGCGAATCTGGAGGCCGCGATTGCCGCGCTGGCGCCGGATGTCAGGGTGCTGGAGCGCTCGCCGGTGTACGAAACCGACCCGAAATACATGACCGACCAGCCGCGCTTTCTTAACATGGCGCTGGCCGCGGAGACGGACCTCATAGAGGAACGGCTGGGCCGCGGGGCCGGCGAACGCTATGGCCCCCGGCCGATCGATCTGGACATTGTCTTCTACGGCGACGAGACCGTCGAATTGCCCGACCTCACCGTGCCGCATCCCCGTTTGGCCGAGCGCGCCTTCGTTCTGCGGCCTTTGGCGGATATCGCATTGGCGAAAATTCACCCGGGCACCGGGCTCAGCGTTGCCGAAATGCTCGACGCCCTGGACGACGATGGCGGGCTGGCGCCGTTTCCACGTTAACGGACAAGGGCCGCACTACATGCGCCGGCAGGGCGCGGAATCGGGATTGCCTCACAGCGCCTTCGTATTTCTGTGACTTCGTTGATTCCTCGCACGCTACGCCTCTTGCCCGGCGGGCGGCGCCCCCCTAATCTCCTGCGTTATGACGGGTATGAGCAGGGAAGCGCTGGGGCGCATCAAGGCGGCGGTCGGGCCGAAGGGCTGGTCGGCCGATGCTGGCGAGATCGACCCGCTGGTCCATGACCAGCGCGGGCTGTTCGTCGGCAGGACGGCGCTGCTGGTGAAACCGGCCTCGACGGCGGAGGTATCCGAGGTCGTGAAGATCTGCGCCGGTGCGGGCATCGCAATCGTGCCGCAGGGTGGCAACACCGGCCTCGTGGGCGGCGGCGTGCCGTTCGAACATGGCCGCGAAATCCTGCTGTCGCTCAGCCGCATGAACCGTGTGCGCGCGGCCGACCCGGCGAATTATACCATGACGGTGGAGGCCGGCTGCGTGCTGGCCGACATCCAGGCGGCGGCGGAAGAGATCGACCGGCTGTTCCCTTTGAGCCTGGGCGCGGAAGGCAGTTGTCAGATCGGCGGCAATATTTCCACCAACGCCGGCGGCGTCGCGGTGCTGCATTACGGCAACATGCGCGAACTGGTATTGGGGATCGAGGCTGTGCTGCCGGACGGGCAGGTCTGGAACGGTCTGCGTGCCCTGCGCAAGGACAATACCGGTTACGATCTGAAGCAGTTGTTTATCGGCGCGGAAGGCACGCTGGGCGTCGTCACGGCGGCGGTGCTGAAACTGTTCCCGCTGCCCCGGGACGTACAGACCGCCTTCGTCGCGATCCGCGACCTGGACGCGGCGATCGACCTTCTGGCCGCCGCGCGCACCGCCAGCGGCGACGCGGTAACCTCGATGGAATTAATCCCGCGCCTGTCGCTGGAATTCGCCTGCCGCCATATCGCCGGTGTGACCGACCCGCTGGGCGAGCCACATGAAAACTACCTGCTCGTCGAGTTCTCCGGCGCCCGGCCCGACGGCGGCATGGCCGAGAACATGACCGCCTTCCTGGAAGGCGCGTTCGGGGACGGGCTGGTGCTGGACGCGGCGGTGGCGCAGTCGGAGGCGCAGCGCGCCGAGCTCTGGCGCATCCGCGAGGCCATCGTCGAGGCCCAGAAGTTCGAGGGCGGCAGTATCAAGCATGACATCGCCGTGCCGGTGGACAAGTCCCCCGAATTCATCCGCCGCGCGGTCGCCGCGGTGACCGAGGCCATGCCCGGCATCCGCCCGCTAGCCTTCGGCCATATCGGCGACGGCAATATCCATTTCAATCTCAGCCAGCCGCCCGGCATGGATGCGGAAGAGTACCTCTCCCACTGGGCGGAAATGAACCGCATCGTGCACGATATCGTGGCGGCGTTCGATGGCTCGATCAGCGCCGAACATGGCCTGGGCCGCCTGAAACGCGAGGAAATCGCCCGTTACAAGAGCGCCCTGGAACTGGAGATGATGCGCAAGGTGAAACAGGCGCTAGACCCGAAGGGGATCATGAATCCGGGGAAGGTGGTTTAGCTCACCTCACGCAGTCACGCCGTCCTTGCGTATCCCTGGCGGATGTTCGCCGCCCAGGTCCGCCGGCAGGCGCACGGTGAAGGTGCTGCCTTTGCCGACCTTGCTTTCGAGCGAAATCGTACCGCCCATCAAGGCGCAGAAATGGCGGCTCAGCGGCAGGCCGAGGCCGGTGCCGCCCTGGGCGTCATTGCGCGACGAGTCGGTCTGTTCGAAGGCCGTGAAGGCGGCTTCGATCTGGTCCGGGGCGATGCCGTGCCCGGTATCGGACACCGTAAAAACCATATTGCCGCGATTGCCGGGCCCAATGGCACTGCCCTGGCGCGACACGCCGAGGCGGATATCGCCCGCCTCGGTGAATTTGGCGGCGTTCGACAGAAGGTTCAGCAGCACTTGCCGCAGCTTCGTCGAATCCGACCGCATCACGCCAATTTCAGTGGGGCAATCGACTGACAGACGATTGTTTTTTTTGCTCACCAGCGGCGTCACTGTCGCGGCAATTTCGTCGATCAAATCCTTTACGCCGAATTCCCGAACGGAAAGTTCGGTCTTTCCCGATTCCACCTTCGACAGATCGAGCACTTCGTTGACAAGCGTCAGAAGATGCCGACCCGCCGCGCCGATACGGTCGAGGTCATCCACTTCGGAGATTTCGCCGCGGTCTTCAGCTTCTTCGCGCAGCAGCTCGCTGTAACCGATGATCGCGTTAAGCGGTGTGCGCAACTCGTGGCTCATATTGGCAAGGAACTGCGATTTCGCACGGTTCGCAGCGTCGGCCGCAAAACTCACATTCCGCAGATCTTCCTCCATCCGGTAGCGATCCGTTATGTCGTGGGTCACCCCGGCCATCGTTACAGGCTTGCCGTCTTCGTCGAAAGTCAACTCTCCCTGTTCCAGAACAACCCGCTCCTGGCCATCGGCCCGGACGATCCGGTGTTCGATGCTGTAGGGTTCGCCTTGTTCCACCGACGCCCGGACGGCCTCGCCAACGATGTCCCGGTCGTCGGGATGCACCAGCTCCATGAACTGGCCGAAGCAGATCAGCGGCACGTCGCGCTCAATGCCGAAAATGTTGTAGATTTCGTCGGACCCACGGATTTCATCTCTGACGATGTCCCACTCCCAGCTGCCGACTCCGGCGATGCGTTGGGCGCGCGCCAGCGTCGCTTCCTGCTGCTGAAGGTCGGCATTGAGATCCTCCGCCCGCTGCTTTGCGGCGGTCAGATCCGTAACCAGCGCCGCATTGTCGAATCCCAGCCGCAGCGACCGCAGGATCACGTCGTGCTGGCGGCGGCTGAACAGCAAGCCGAAAATCAACAGGAAACCGGTCATCACGGCAATCAGCGGCCCGGACTCGCCACCCATCGCGATGGCCGTTACGGTGATGGGCAGAAGCGTCAACAGCATGAAGGCCGCACAGGCGGCATAGACCACGGCAAGGATCGACATGCTGCCGACGGCCGTGGCGCCCAGCGCAAAGGCGGTAAGAAACTGGTGCTGGGGCGATTCCGGCGGGACGAACAGAATCCCGGCGGTCCCCCATCCGGCGCCAAGACATATCACTGTGACCAGATAAGCACGAAGCCAGGGTGCGGGATGTCCCCGTACGAGCACGTGCGTTGCGTGAAACCGCCAGACCAGAAGGACGCGAAGCATCAGCCACAGCAGCATATAGGCCGACCAGCCAACCAGGATGTCGACGGAAGCGACCTGGCGGTGGGCATAGACCAATATCGCGCCGACAGTCAGGGTGACGAGGGTTGCATAGGACACGCCGGAATAAATCAAGCGCACCTGCTCCGCAAAGACCTGGTCAGATTCGCGAGATTTCATGTGTTTTTCCTGCCGCGATCCTGTCTAAACCCGTGCCCCCTGTCGCCGACAGTTCGGTCAGGCTGGGATGGTAACCGGCCAGCTAACTGCACCAGATTATAGGTGGGCGAAAGATGCAATGCCAGCCCCGGTTTTGTTGCTGTAACGATCGAACGGAAGGTAGAATTTCCGCCTCCGGCCCAGATGTGGCGCAGCGCGTCCATCAATGGTGGGCGTCTGCTCATCTCGGACCGGAGCGGGCTTGACGGGTGAAGCGCCAGTGTTCGCCGCGCTAACCCGCATCGACGGTCCAGGCCGGGCGGCAGTCGACGAATTGTGCCGGCAGGTGGACGGTGAAGCGGCTGCCCTCGCCGGCTTTGCTCTCGACCGAAATGGCGCCGCCCATCCTCTCGCAGTAATGGCGGCAGATGGCCAGCCCCAGGCCGGTTCCGGCATACTTCGAATAGCGGCCGGTCTCGGTGCGCTCGAAGGCCGCGAACACGCTGTCCAGGTTCTTTCTCGCAATGCCGATGCCACTATCTGCGACGTCGAAACGGACCCATTCCTTGCCGTCGGCGTGCTCCGCGTCGCGGGAACGCGACAAGGCGAAGCGCACCTCGCCCTGTTCGGTGAATTTTGCGGCGTTGGACAGCAGGTTGAGCAATATCTGCTTCAGCTTGGTCGCGTCTGATCGCATGACCCCCGGAGCGCCGGGAATATCCAGGACGAACTGGTTGCCGTTTGCTTCCACCAGCGGACGAATCGTCGCGGCGATCTCCTTTGCCAGGGCGGCCAGATCGATTTCCTCGAGATGCAGTTCGGTGTGACCGGCCTCAATCCGCGACAAATCCAGCACTTCGTTGATCAACTGCAGCAGATGCCGCCCTGAGACGTTGATGCGGTCCAGGTCCGGCGTCAGGTCTGATTGTCCGCGTTCCTCCACATCCTCTTTCAGGATCTCGCTATAGCCGATGATGGCGTTGAGCGGGGTTCTGAGTTCGTGGCTCACATTGGCGAGAAATTGCGATTTCGCCTCGCTGGCCTCTTCGGCCTGATGTTTGGCGGCGCGAAGCAGCTGTTCCGCCTCGTAGCGTTCGGTGATGTCCAGGTTGATGCCGCTAACGCGGATCGGTCGGCCCACGGCATCGCTTTCTATGTCGGCCTGTCCGAAGATCACCTTTTCGCTGCCATCGGGCAGGATGATCCGGTAATCGCAGCTATAGGGCCTGCACTCCGCGACGGCCGCCTTGATAATCGCGTCGACGCGCTCGCGGTCTTCCGGATGAACGATTTGCAGGACCGCGTCATAGTTGCAGGCCATGGTGTTCATGTCTTGCCCGAACAGGCGGTCGTTCTCTTCGGACGAAATAATTCTGTCATTGACGATATCCCATTCCCAGCTACCCAGCTGGGCGACGCGCTGAGCAGTCGCCAGGATTTTTTCGCGGTCGATCAGCTTTTCCTCTACCCGGCGGCGGTCCCTGATCTGTTGCAGCAGTTCCTCGTTCAACCGGTCTACCGTCGCTTTTTCGTCCAGCGCCCTGGTTTTCTCCTCCGTCAGACTCTCGATCAGATCCCGGTTCTGCCCGGCCAGACGCAGGGCTTCGAGAACGACCCTCTCCTGCCGCCGTCCCGTCATCAGAAGGAAGCCGAGCAGCACCGCGCCCATGACCGCCATCGACCACCCGATCTCGCCCCCTTGCCAGGCGAAATAGACGATCGCCGGCGCCAGCACCGGCACGACAAAAAGCAGATAAACCGGGAAAACACGGGCAAGCGAAGGCAGGCCGCCGGCGGCCATTCCGCCCAGCACGAAGGCGGTGAACACCTTGTGCAGCGGCGGCGCCTCGGATATCACGGCCAGGCATCCGACGCCCCAGCCGACGCCGGTCAATGTCGTGAGGGCCGCCAGCCGCAGCAGCCAGGCGCGTGCCTCGTCTTCCCCACCGATGGCGGCTCGGTTGTACCAGGCGTAAAGGGCGATACGCGATATCATCACGCCGGCGATAAACACGAACCACCCAGCCAGGATGGCGGCTGGCAGTTCGCCGCGCATGACGAAGGACAGCACAGCCGCGTTCAACAGGTTTATCGCCACTGTGGCCGGCGCATCAGTATAGATCAGCCGGACCCTGCCGGCGAGATACGGCTCCCGCTCGGGGATGTTGGCGGACATCGTGACTGTTCGCCTCCCCGCGCCGGTTACCGGTTGGCGCCGTTGGGCGGGCTGACCTGGCCCGGCAGGCGCACCGTAAAGACGCTGCCCTCGCCCGGTCGGCTGTCGGCCGAGATCGCGCCCCCCATCATTTCGCAGTAATGGCGGCTGATGGCCAGACCCAGGCCCGTGCCGCCATATTTCCGCGTGGTGGCGGGGTCCAGCTGATCGAATGCCGTGAAGGCGGCCTCGATCCGGTCGCGCTCCATACCGATGCCACTGTCGGTCACGGTAAATACGATCCAGCCGCCATGGCTTTCCGTTCCGAGCTCTGCCAGCCGGCGAGCCTCGACCGCGATCCGCCCCTGTTCGGTAAACTTGGCGGCGTTCGACAACAAATTGTAAAGGACCTGGCGAACCTTGGTCGCATCCGCCGACATTTCGCCGGTATCGGGATCGCATTGCACGGACAGTTCGTTGCCATTCGCGGCGGCAAGCGTACGGACCGTCGAGACCACATTGCCGACAAGCTCCGCAACATCGAATGCCTCGACGAACAAATCCATCTGTCCGGCTTCGATCTTCGACAGGTCGAGCACCTCGTTGACCAGCGTCAGCAGATGCCGGCCAGCTGCGTTTATGCGGTCTAGATCGGCGACGTGGTTCGCCTGGCCCACTTCCAATGCATCCTCCTTCAGAATTTCGCTATATCCGATGATGGCGTTCAGTGGCGTTCGGAATTCGTGGCTCATATTGGCAAGGAATTGCGACTTGGCGCGGCTGCCGTCCTCGGCCTGCGTCTTCGCAATCTCCAGCGCCTTGAGCATGCGATGTTCTTCGGTGATGTCATGGGTCGTGCCGCTCATGGAAACGGGTCCTCCCTGATCATCGTATGTTGTTTCGCCCCTTTCATGCAGGACACGCTCGGTGCCATCGGCAAGGATCACCCGATGAACGATGTTGTATGTCGTATTGGCCTCCTGGGCCTCGGCGATGGCCTTGGTTACCGCCTCGCGATCCTCGGGGTGGACCATGTCCAGGAATGTCTCGAAGGTGATGTATTCGACCGAGCGGTCGATATCGAAGATCCGGTAGGCTTCTTCCGATCCGCGAAGCTCGTTCGTCCGCAGGTTCCATACCCAACTGCCCAGTCCGGCAATACGTTGGGCGTTCTCCAGGCTTGCCTCACGCTCGCGCAATTGCCGGTCCACTATCTCGCGCTCCGCAATTTCGCGCCGCAGTTCCGCGTTCAGCTGCTCGGCCCGGGCTTTCTCCTCTGTCAGATGATCCACAAGTTCCAGATTCTGCACCGAAAGCTTGAGAGATTGTTCCAGTGAATCGCTCTGATTTCGCCCCGCGTGCAGCAGAAAGATCAGGAACAGGGCGTACATGACGGCCATCCCGTACCCGGTTTCCCCACCCAGCCATGCGAAATGGAGGGCAACGGGGACCAATGTCGGAAACACGAAGACCAGATAGACCGGGTAGTGGCGCGTCAGGGTCGTTACGGCGCCCGCTGCCGTGCCGCCGAGCACGAAGGCCGTAACGATCTGATGCGGCGGCGATGCCTGCGGCAGCATGAGAACGCCCGCGACTCCCCAGGCCACGCCGGTCCACAGGGCCCCGAGCAGATAACGCTGCGCCCAGTATCCCATGGCGCGGTCCGCGGGCGCGGCCGTCTTGAATTCGCGGGTCAGCCAGACCCGCCACAGGATGCTGGCGGCCATGAAGGCCAGCCATCCCAGCACGACGCCGCCATACACCACGTTTCGGTTAACGGCAGCCAGAACCAACGCGTTAATGAGGTTGGCGCCCGCGGTCAGCCCGATGCCCGAATAAAGCAGCCGCACGCGCGCCGCAAAAATCCGCAGCTCCAGTCCGTCGGATGGGGCGGCGGGAACACTCGCTACGACGGCATGGGCGCCGGTATCCGACTCGATCTCGGACTGACGGTTCATAATATCGCTGCTACTCAACCATTGGCTTGGGGCAGAAGATACAGCAGCATACGGAAGTAGTCACGCCTTCAAATTGGACAGATTTTGCAGCAGAAGGCGGTCCGCCCACGCCGCTATGGGGTTGATGTCGCGGCCACGGTCCGCGATAACCATAGCGACCAACGGAGACTGACGAATGACATCCTATGACGCGCCGCTCGCGGATATGCGGTTCCTGCTGCACGAGCTCGGCCTTCTGAAGGCGGTAAACGGACTTCCGGGGATGGAGGAGGCTTCGGGAGATCTCGTTGATGCCATTCTGGAAGAAGCGAACAAGCTGGCGCGTGACAAGCTGGCCCCGATCAACCATCCGGCCGATCTGGCTGGCGGGTCTAAACTGGAAAACGGCGTCGTGCGCACCCCGGACGGCTGGAAGGAAGCCTATGACGCCTTCGTCGAGGGTGGATGGAACGCCGTGCCGTTCGATCCGGATTTCGGCGGTCAGGGCCTGCCCTGGCTGGTCGGCATCGCCCTGCAGGAAATGTGGCAGTCGGCGAACATGGCCTGGTCGCTATGCCCGCTGCTGACGCAGGGCGCGGTGGAATTGTTGAGCACCCACGGGTCGGACGAGCAGAAGGCGGTCTGGCTGCCCAAACTGATCTCGGGCGAATGGACCGGGACCATGAACCTGACCGAGCCCGGCGCGGGGACCGATGTCGGCGCCCTGAAGACCAGGGCCGAAAAGTCGGGCGATCATTACCTGATCCGGGGCCAAAAGATTTTCATTACCTATGGCGAGCACGACATGACCGACAATACGGTTCATATGGTGCTGGCCCGCACGCCGGATGCGCCGGCGGGCGTCAAGGGCATCTCGCTGTTCATCGTGCCGAAGATGATGGTCAACGCGGACGGTTCGCCGGGCGCGCGCAACGACCTGCGCTGCGTGTCGCTGGAGGAAAAACTCGGCATCCATGGCAGCCCGACCTGCGTCATGGCCTACGGCGACAACGAGGGCGCCATGGGCTATCTGGTCGGCGAGGAAAACCGCGGCATGGAATACATGTTCACCATGATGAACAATGCGCGGATCAGCGTCGGGCTGGAAGGGGTGTCGATCGCCGAACGCGCCTACCAGCAGGCCCGCGCCTACGCCCGCGAACGGGTACAGGGGAAGACCGTCGGGAACGGCAGCGGCGCCATTATCGGCCATCCGGACGTGCGCCGCATGCTGATGACCATGCGCGCGCTGACCGAGGCGACGCGGGCTGTCACCTACGATCTGGCGGCCATGCTGGATATTTCGAAGCATCACACGGAAGAAAGCTGGCGGACCTATGCGGCGCGGCGGGTGGCGCTGCTGACGCCGGTGGTCAAGGCCTGGTGCACCGATATGGGCGTGGAGGTTGCCTCGCTGGGCGTCCAGGTCCATGGCGGCATGGGCTATATCGAGGAATCGGGCGCGGCCCAGCACTACCGTGACGCTCGCATCGCGCCGATCTATGAGGGCACCAATGGCATCCAGGCGCTGGACCTGGTGGGACGGAAACTGCTGCGCGACGAGGGTGAGGGGGCGCTGGAATATATCGACGAGGTGCATTCGCTGATCAACGGGCTGAACCAGCGCTCGGAAGAGGATATCGTCGTGATCAGGCGGCACCTGGCGGCAGGAGTGGACGCGTTGGACAACGCCACTCAATGGCTGCTCGACGTGGCGGGGAAAAACCAGATCGACGCCCTGGCCGGCGCTACGCCCTATCTGAGATTGTTCGGAATCGTTGCCGGTGGCGCCATGCTTGCCCGTTCGGCCTTGCGCGCGACGGAATTCATCGAGGCCGGCGGCGCCGATCCGAAACTGGCCGACAAGCTGTTGGTCGCCCGGTTCTACGCGGAACAGATCCTGCCGCAGGCGGGCGGATTGGCTACTTCCATCTCGGCCGGGTCGGGCGCGATCATGGCGCTGGCCGAAGACCGGTTCTGACGAAAAGGATTCCGCTGCCCCGGCGAGACCTGCCGAACTGATGGTCCCGAAAATGCTCCAGGTCAGCCCCTCGGCGCCGCTGCCCGTCTCAGGCGGTCGTTGATGGCGCGGCCGAGGCCCTGCTCGGGGATCGGCATGACGGCGATGGCGGCAAAATCGGGTCGGTCGAGGCTGCGCAGATGCGCGAACAGATTGGCGGCGGCCTCGCGCAGGTTGCCGGTTTCGCTGAGGTTCAGCGTGGCGTCCGGGGCGGGGCCGAAGCCCAGCAGCGCCTCGCCAGCCTCCGCCTTTTTCGCGTTCATGCGTAGCGGCAGGCCCGGCGCATAGTGGCTTTCCAGCATGCCGGGGGAGACGACGGTCACGCCGGCCTTGGCGACCGCGATCTTGCGGCCCAGCGCTTCCTCCAGCTCTTCCAGCGGCACGCCGCCGGGGCGCAGCAACACCGGCTCCTCGCCGCTCATGTCCAGCACCGTGGATTCCAGGCCGACCTCGCAAGGCCCGCCGTCGAGGATCAGCGCCACCGCATCGCCCAGCTCCTCGGCGACATGTTGCGCGGTCGTCGGGCTGACCTTGCCGGACCGGTTGGCGCTGGGCGCCGCAAGGGGGCGGTTCGCTTCCGCCAGGAAGGTCCGCGCGCCGCGATGTGCCGGCATGCGGATCGCCAACGTATCCAGCCCGGTGCAAGCCAGTTCCGAAATGCCGTTGTCCGCCCGGCGCCGCACCACAAGCGTCAGCGGCCCCGGCCAGAAGCGCGAGGCCAGTTCCTCGGCCCGCTTGTCGAAATCCCCGATGCGCCGCGCAGCGATCATGTCCGGCACATGCACGATCAGCGGGTTGAAACGCGGCCGACCCTTGGCCTCGAAGATCGCCGCCACCGCTTCGCCGTTGGTGGCGTCGCCGCCCACCCCGTAGACAGTCTCGGTCGGGAAGGCGACCAACCGTCCGGCGCGGATATGTTCGGCCGCGATAGCGATGGACCGGTCATCGAGGGGAAGTATCTGCGGCATGGCCACGTTATCGCGCGGGGCTGCCCGCATAGCAAGAGCCGCCAGTCAGACTGGCGGCTCAGGACATTAAGATGTCGTCTCACTGTCGGTTTCGACCATCCGCGGTAATGACCGGAACCCGAGATACCGCACGGTGTTGCGGCGTCTATTCTGGCCTGCCTCGAAGGCATCAGCCGTGAATTTACTGTGCTCCCGATGACCCGAACCGTCAAGGAAAACCGGCTTGCCGACGGCGTTTTGGGTGAAATTGTGATCGGTGTTCGCGGACTGTTCTGACGCATGCGAACGATGCTTGTCATTCAACAGTTGTGATGGGCGCGCGGCGCCGCTAATTTCGCGCCCGGCATACAGGAATCGGAGGAAGCGAATGGCGAAATACAGGATCGCGGTCATCCCGGGCGACGGCATCGGCAACGAGGTCGTGCCCGCCGGCATCGAGGTGCTGGAGAAGGTGGGTGGCAAACTGGGCATCGAATTCCATTGGGACCAGTTCGACTGGAGCTGCGAGCGCTTCCACAATGTCGGCGCGATGATGCCGGAAGACGGGCTGGACCGGATCGGCGACCATGATGCGATCTATCTGGGCGCGGTCGGCTTCCCCGGCGTGCCGGACCATGTCTCGCTCTGGGGCCTGCTGATCCCGATCCGCCGGAAATTCAACCAGTATGTCAATCTGCGCCCGGTGCGGCTGTTCGAGGGAGTGGCCTCGCCGCTGGCTGGGCGCAAGCCCGGCGACATCGATTTCTACGTGGTGCGCGAGAATGTCGAGGGCGAATATTCCGAGATCGGCGGCCGCATGAACCACGATACGCCGGAGGAATTCGTCACCCAGCTCAACGTGTTCAGTCGCAAGGGCGTCGACCGCATCGCCCGATATGCCTTCGAACTGGCGAAGACGAGGCCGCGCAAGCTGGTGACCTCGGCAACCAAATCGAACGGCATCTATTACACCATGCCCTACTGGGATGAACGCGTGAAAGCGGTCGCGGCCGACTATCCCGACGTCGAATGGAACCAGTTCCATATCGATATCCTGACCGCCCATTTCGTACAGCATCCCGACTGGTTCGACGTGGTGGTGGGTAGCAACCTGCTGGGCGATATCCTGTCCGACCTGGGCCCGGCGGTGACCGGCACCATCGGCATCGCGCCGGGCGGCAACATCAATCCGGAGAAGGAATTCCCCTCGATGTTCGAGCCGGTGCACGGCTCCGCCCCCGACATCGCCGGCAAAAACATCGCCAACCCGATCGGCCAGATCTGGTCGGGCGCAATGATGCTGGACCATCTCGGCCATCGCGACGCCCACGACGCCATCGTCACGGCGATCGAGGATGTGCTGCGCGACGGCCGGTCTCTGACCCGTGACATGGGCGGCAAGGCCGATACGAAGGATTTGACCGCCGCTATACTCGGGGCGCTGTAGGATGGCGCAAGCGGCGCCCGCGCGCGGCTTTCCCCGAACCGAATACGAGGCCCGGGCGGAACGCGCCCGGGGGCTGATGACCGCGCATGAGCTGGACGGGCTGCTGGTCACCAGTGAGCAGCATGTGCGTTATTTTACCGGCTTCGATTCCCAGTTCTGGGCCTCGCCGACGCGGCCCTGGTTCGTCATCGTCGCGCGCGAGGGCAGCCTGATCGCCGTGATCCCCGAAATCGGTGGCCCGGTGATGGCGAAGACCTGGGTCGACGATATCCGCACCTGGCCCGCGCCGGTCCCGGAGGATGACGGCGTCACCCTGCTGGCCGACGCGCTGTCCTCGCTGCCGCGCCGCTTCGGGCGGATCGGGGCCGAGATGGGGCCGGAGATGGTGCTACGCATGCCGGCGGCGGATTTCCTGCGCATCGGCGAGGTGATCGCGCCGCTGGCATTCGCCGACGGCACGCCGGTGCTGCGGGCCATGCGCAGCGTAAAATCCCCGGCCGAAATCGACAAGATCCGCCATGTCTGCCGGTTCACCTCAGAGGCCTTCCTGGCCCTGCCGGCGAAGCTGCATATCGGCATGACGGAATGGCAGGCCTGCCGCGACATGCGCATCGAGGTGCTGCGGCGCGGCGCCGATTCCTCGCCCTACATGATGGGCGTCGCCGGGCCCGGCGGTTACGACAACATCATCATGGGGCCGACGCAGAAAATCATCGAGGCGGGAGACATCCTGATCATCGACACCGGCACCACCTTCGACGGCTATTACTGCGATTTCGACCGCAACTTCGCCTTCGGCGCGCCCGACGATGCGGCGAAACGCGCCCACGAGGTCGTCTGGAACGCGACCAAGGCCGGCATCGACGCCGCCCGCCCCGGCGCCACCACGACGGATCTGTGGCGCGCCATGGCGGCGGTGCTGGAAGAAGCCGGATCGCTGGGCAACAATGTCGGCCGCATGGGCCACGGGCTGGGCATGCAGCTTACCGAATGGCCGTCCAACCGGCCGGGTGACGACACGAAACTGTTACCCGGCATGGTGCTGACCATCGAACCCGGCATGGAATTTGCGCCGGGCCGCATGATGGTCCACGAGGAAAACATCGCCATAACGCCGGACGGCTGCGAGCTGCTGACCCTTCGCGCCGCGCCGGATATGCCGGTGGTGGAGTAGCGGAGCGCGTCGGCAGGGAGCTCCAGTACCAGAGCAGCATCCGGACAAACGAAATCGTTTTCGGCGATTCCGCTCGTTCGGATATTACCCTAGGCTGTCAATGCCGTTCGACCCGTGGCGCTGGAAAATTCAGCGGCTTTTTGCCTTCCCAGCAGAGCGCATAACGCTCTGCCGGCATCACGATTACGGTTGCCGGGAGATTCTCCTCTATCAGCGACCAGTCGAATCCGCACCAGCGAAAATGCGTCCATACCAATCGTCCGGCTCTCGCGGTGAAATAGCCCTTCATGATTTTGCGACTGTAGGAGTCACCCATCACCAGGACAGTCTCGCCACTGTTCGATGTCTCCACGGCATAGGAGGGTTGATGGGAGAAATCGTCAAAATTCTCGGTGACCGCGCGGTCCGGTTCGTAGTTTGACAGGTCCAGCGAGGTGTTGATATCCGGCGCCATGTCGGCAACACCTAACATCGCGGCCAGATCACCATGGTCGGCCTTCGTGCCCTTCAGTACCTCCGCCGGATCAATGATCCAGTCGCGATGGTCCAGCTTTGCCGCAACGGCATTAAAGGCGAGCAGGGCGCCCAGGCTCGTCCAATGGGTATTGCGCGGCCGGTAAACAGGGCCGATGACCTTGCCTTCCTCGAGTGCCGGCCGCAGGTCGACCGCCGCCACATTCCGCCGCGTCAGCATTTCAAGTATGGCGTTGTATTCGGACGGCCCTTCGAAGCGCAATGCCCAAGACGGCAGATGCTCTGTAGCAACGGAATGCGGGTTCGGGGGCAGGGCTACGATCATGCGCCCTCCCCGGGCGGCAATCAGTTCATTCAGACGAGCTACGATATCGACGAAATCATTGACGCGGCCGGCCCGGAATATCTGGCCCCGCGACTGTTCGAAGATTTCGTCCGACGTGTAGTAAAGCCAGCCGTTCCGCCCGAATGTTACTTGCTCACTTGTGGGTGACCGGACCAGATATCGTAGTGTGGAGTATACCCCAACCAGCTGGTCGCGAAATCCGAAGTTATCTTTTGCATAGACGTCGAGCTGCCGCGGAAACTCCCGCAAGCCGTGTGGCGAATCCGGCCAATCCGGCAATGCCGCAACGACGCGGTTCCAGACCAGTACCAGAAAGCAAATTTGTCGGCCATATCGTGGAATCATACTGCTAGAACCTGAAATAGAGGAACGGGCTGTACGTGCTGCTGGCGACTTTCAGGACCGCGATAACCGCGATGACCGCGAGCAGCGGAAAGGCAATATGATGATGTGCGATACGATGCGTTGCCGTCGACACACTGTGAGTGCGATCTCGCAGCAGCGTCGCGAGTGAAATTCCCGCAACGAGCGCCGTGACGCTGGTTGGATAAACAGCCAGATGGGTCGGAATGCTGAGCCCCTTTAGTCCGTTTAATCCGATCAGTCCGGCAAAGACCGAACCAGCCCGCTCCAAGTCTGAGGCCCTGAACCATACCCACCCGCTTATAACTGCCAGCATGGCGTAACCCCATCTCGCCACTGGCGGCGCACGCTGCAGAATTCTGCCCAGACCCGCGCGCTCGGCAACCAGGAATGCCCCATGATGGGCGCCCCATACGATGAAGTTCCAGCTGGCGCCGTGCCACAGCCCGCACAATAAGAACACAGTGACAAGATTGCAGTATGTGGCCAGCCTGGAGCCGAGGCTGCCGCCCAAGGGAATGTACAGATAATCGCGGAACCAGGCCGACAGACTCATATGCCATCGGCGCCAGAATTCGGTCACGCTTTTCGATGTATAAGGCAGACGGAAGTTTCTCGGGAAAGTGAAACCCAAGGCTATTCCAATACCGATTGCCATATTCGAATAACCGGCAAAGTCGAAGTAGATTTGAACGGTATAGGCTGTCAGGCCGAGCCATGCTTCCAGGAAAGCCGGCGCCTGAACCTTGTCGAATACGGCATCGGCAATTTGCGCCACCTCGTCGGCGATGAGCACCTTTTGGGCAAGGCCAATGAGAAATATCCGCAAACCCGCCGCCGCCCGGCCATATGTGGTGCGGCGCCGATGCAGTTGCGCCGAGACCGTCTTGAACCGAACAATTGGGCCGGCCACCAACTGCGGGAACATCGATATATAGACCGCAACATGGAGCGGGTTCCGCTCGGGCTGGACTTCCCGGCGCCAGGTGTCGATCAGGAAGGAGATGGCCTGAAAAGTGAAGAAGGATATGCCTATGGGCAGGGCTATCGGTTGGCCTGGTTCCAGACGGAGGATGTCGCCGACGGCATGGTTCCAGTTGTCGACGAAAAAGGCCGAGTATTTGAAGAATGCCAGAAAGGCCAAATTCGAGGCGACACCGATTGCCAGATATGCCGCCCTTGCCAATGGGTTAGAGGCTTGAAAGAGGAGCGCTATCAAATAGTTGAAGGCGATCGAAAGGATCATGAAATAAACAAACACCGGCTCGCCCCACGCATAGAAGACGAGCGAAAAGGCGAGCAGCAAGACGTTTTTCAGCAGGGTGCCGGGCGACAGAAAATAGGCTGTCAGGAAGATCGGCAGGAAATAAAACAGAAAGGGGACGGAAGAAAAGACCATGCTGGTTCAGCTTATGCCTGTAACTCAGCCTTGGACGCATCTCGAAGGGCCCGAACATACGGAGCAATGCGGCACGAAAACAACATGAGCGGATAGGGATGTAACTTCCAACGGGAACCCTCTCTGTTCAATTCCCGAATCATAGGCCCCGTATAATTAATCAAAAGTGAAATTATCGTCTTTACCCGGGAGGCTTGCCTACAGGTGACAGACACGGCATGTTGCGTCCTGTTCTCGGCACGCCAGCCAACCAAACTGAATGTCTAGGTCAAAATGCACACACGCTGGTTCGAGGAATTCCAGGTCGGCGACAAATTCGCCACGCGCGGCGTTACCCTGACGGAATCGCAGATCGTCGATTTCGCGCTGACCTACGATCCGCAGCATATGCATGTCGATGCGTCGGCCGCCGAGGCCGGGCCGTTCGGCGGCTTGATCGCCAGTGGATTCCAGACGCTCGCCTTGAGCTTCCGGCTGTTTTATGATCTGGGGCTGATAGTGGAGTCGAATATCGTCGGCCCGGGTATGGACGAGGTGCGCTGGACGGCGCCGGTGAAGCCTGGCGACACCATCAGACCGGTTGTGGAAGTGATTGAAGCGCGGGAATCGCGCTCCAAACCCGATCGTGGGACGGTGCGGTTCCAGTTTACGGTTCTCAACCAGCGTGATGAGACGGTGATGACCTACGTGGCCATTACCATCATCCGCAAGCGGCCCAAAAGCGGCGCGGACTGACAGGCAACCAGACCGTAGATCGCCGGCCAAGGCGGGGCAATGTTAGAGACTGGCGGCCAATTCATCCAGATGGCGGCGGTGTTTGCGCTGATCGTGGTCGCGCTCGCCTTCTACGCCACCGAGAAACTATCGTACGAGATGACCTCGCTCGCGGTCATCTGTGCGTTGCTGCTGCTGTTCCATTTCATGCCGGTTGCCGGGCTCGACGGCGCAAACCGGATGGGGCCGGGACGCATCCTTTCCGGCTTCGCCAACCCGGCGCTGATTACCGTGCTGGCGCTGCTCGTGATCGGCGACGGGCTTTCGCGGACCGGGGCGTTGAGCCAGGGGGCGTGGCTGCTGCTGCGTGCCGTGCGCGGCAATGCGGCGGCCAGCATTATGCTGGCGCTCGTCGCGGTGATGGCGGTCAGCGCCTTCCTGAACAACATCCCGGTCGTCGTTATCTTCATTCCCATCATGCAGGCGCTGGCCGACAAGCTGGGGCGCGGCGCCGGGCGCTATATGATGCCGCTCAGTTTCGCCGCGATCCTGGGCGGCATGACGACCCTGATAGGATCCTCTACCAACCTGCTGGTCTCGGGCATGCTGGTCGAACTGGGCGAACGGCCCTTCGGTTTCTTCGACTTTACGGTTCCGGGGCTGGTGCTGGCGTCGGGCGGCCTTGCCTATGTGATTTTCGTTGCGCCCCGGCTGCTGCCCACTCGCGAGCCGCTGAGAGGCGGTCTGCCGGTTTCCGGCCGTCAGTTCGTCGCCCAGATCAAGGTCTTGCCGGAATCGAAGCTGATCGGGGCGGAATCCCGTCTTGGCGTGTTTCCGGCGCTCAGCGATATCACGGTCCTGACGATCCAGCGTGGAGAAGAGTCGGTATTGCCGCCTTTCGACGGCTTCGTTCTGCAGGCCGACGACGTGGTCGTCGTGGCCGCGACGCGAAAGACGCTGACCGATACCCTGCAGGCCGATGCCCGGCTGTTGCATCCCGATATTCCCGGGCCTGCCGGGGATCCCGACGGGGAGGCGGAGGAGCGCTGGACCAGCGGCGGGCAAATCCTGGCCGAAGTCATGGTGCCGCCGAATTCGCCGCTGGTCGGCCGTTCGCTGGCGCGCATCGGCTTCCGCTACCGGTATCATTGCATCGTGCTAGGCATCGAACGGCGCAGCCGCATGTTGCGGCGGCGGATCACCGAGATCCCGCTCGAGGCCGGCGACGTCCTGCTGATTCAGGGACGCAGCGACGATGTCATGGCGTTGCGCGGCAGCCGCGACGTGCTGCTGATGGAATGGTCGGCCGCCGCGTTGCCGGCGCCGCGCTACGCCAAGCGGGCCATTGCGATCTTTCTGGGCGTGGTGGCGCTGGCGGCATCGGGCGCGGTCCCCATCGTGGTTGCCGCCGTGACCGGCGCGGCCGCCATGGTGTTGAGCGGCGCGCTGGGGCTGCGCGATGCCGTGCGGGCGCTGGATTACCAGATTATCTTCACCATCGCCGCGGCCCTGGCGTTGGGCGCCGCCATGCAGGAAACCGGCGGCGCGGCGTATCTGGCCCATCTGCTGCTCGGGGCGCTGGACGGGGCATCGCCGGCGGTCATGCTCTCCGCCTTCTTCCTGCTGGTCGGCGGGCTTGCCAACATCATCAGCACCAAGGCCACCGCGGTCCTGTTCACGCCCATCGCCGTCGGGATCGCGCGCGAGCTAGGCGTTCCGGTTGAAATCTTCGCGGTCGCGGTGATCTTCGCGGCCAACTGCTCTTTCGCTTCGCCGATCGGCTATCAGACCAACCTGCTGGTGATGGTGCCCGGCCGCTATCGCTTCATGGATTTCGTCAAGGCGGGGATACCGCTGCTGTTCATCGTCTGGCTGGTCTTCTCGCTGTTCGCGCCCTGGTATTATGGCCTATAGGACAAATGTCGCCTGAGCGACGCTTTTTTGCCGCAGCGCAACATTTGTGCGTTGACCACAGGTTGAGCCGGGTCTAATTTCGCGCCTCCGCATCACTGTTGGCGGCAGTTGGCTGCAGTCTCGGCAATTGCAACCTGTGCGAACAATCCCCCAAAGACGCCAAGTTCGGGAACGAGAGAGATGTCCAGACCCACCCAGAAACCCAACCGTCCCTTCTTCTCCTCCGGGCCTTGCGCCAAGCGTCCGGGCTGGTCGGTATCGGCGCTGTCGGGCACCTGGTCGGGGCGGTCGCATCGCGCGGCGGGCGGCAAGGCGAAACTGGCGGAAGTCATAGACCGCAGCCGTGCCATCCTCGGCATTCCCGACGATTACCGCATTGGTATCGTGCCGGCCTCCGACACCGGCGCGGTGGAGATGGCCCTGTGGTCGCTGTTGGGCGTGCGCGGCGTGGATATGCTGGTCTGGGAAAGTTTCGGCAAGGGCTGGGCCACGGATGTCACGAAGCAGTTGAAGCTGGAGGATGTGCGCATTCTGGAGGCCGATTACGGGGACCTGCCCAATCTGGCCCAGGTCGATTTTGCCCGTGACGTGGTCTTCACCTGGAACGGCACCACCAGCGGTGTCTGCGTGCCGGACGGCGACTGGATCGCCGCGGAGCGCGAGGGGCTGACGATCTGCGACGCCACATCGGCGGCCTTCGCGATGGATTTGCCATGGGACAAGCTGGATGTCGCGACATGGTCCTGGCAGAAGGTGCTGGGCGGCGAAGGCGCGCATGGCATGCTGGTGCTGAGCCCGCGCGCCGTGGAGCGGCTGGAAAGCTACAGCCCTGCCTGGCCGCTGCCGAAGATTTTCCGGCTGACCAAGGGCGGCAAGCTGATGGAGGGTGTCTTCAGGGGCGAGACCATCAACACCCCCTCGATGCTCTGTGTCGAGGACGCCATCGATTCGCTGAAATGGGCGGAAGAGATCGGCGGCCTGCCGAAGCTGATCCAGCGCTCGAGGAACAGCCTGGCGGCGGTCTCGTCGTGGGTCGAGAAAACGCCCTGGGTGGAATTCCTGGCGAAGCATCCGGCAACGCGGTCCTGCACTTCGATCTGCCTGAGCATCACCGATACCGGCGCGCTGGGTGGCGACCAGGCGGCAACCGCCCCGAAACTGATCGCGGGCCTGCTTGAGAAAGAGGGCATCGCCCACGATATCGGCGGCTACCGCGATGCACCCCCGGGTTTGCGGATCTGGGGCGGGGCCACGGTTGAGCCACTGGACATGCAGATGCTGATGCCCTGGATCGAATGGGCCTGGGAAGAGGTTTGCACGGCGCCCGCCGCCGTAAAATAAACAGGACGAAAGAACAATGCATAAGGTGCTTATTGCCGACGATCTGAGCCAGCGCGCGGCCGATATCTTTCGGGAGCGCGGCATCAAGGTCGATGTGAAGACAGGTCTCGGCGAAGACGAGCTGATTGCGATCATCGGCGATTACGACGGTCTTGCCGTGCGCTCGGCCACCAGAGCGACCGCGAAGCTGCTGGACGCCGCGAAGAACCTCAAGGTGATCGGCCGGGCCGGCATCGGGGTGGACAATATCGACGTCGCCGCCGCCACCCAGCGCGGCATCGTGGTGATGAACACGCCCTTCGGGAACGCCATCACCACTGCCGAGCACGCCATAGCCATGATCATGGCGCTGGCGCGACAGCTGCCCGCCGCCAATGCCTCCACTCAGGCCGGCAAGTGGGAAAAGAAACGTTTCATGGGCGTCGAGGTGTCGGGCAAGACGCTGGGCCTGATCGGCGCCGGCAATATCGGCTCCGTCGTCGCCAGTCGCGCGCAGGGACTGAAGATGCGGGTCGTCGCCCATGACCCGTTTCTGTCGCCGGAACGCGCCGAGGATCTAGGCATCGAGAAGGTCGAACTCGACGAACTCTATGCCCGGGCGGATTTCATCACCCTGCATGTGCCGCTGACCGACACGACCCGCGACCTGATCGACAAGGCGGCCTTCGCCAAGATGAAAAAGGGCGTACGCATCGTCAACTGTGCGCGCGGCGGCATCGTCGTCGAGGAGGATTTGCGCGATGCGCTGGACGCCGGCCAGGTCGCGGGCGCCGGGCTGGACGTCTTCGCGGTGGAACCGGCGAAGGAGAACATCCTGTTCGGCCGCGACGACGTGATCTGCACGCCGCATCTGGGCGCTGCCACCACCGAGGCACAGGAAAAGGTCGCGCTGCAGGTCGCCGAGCAGATGGCGGACTACCTGCTGACCGGTGCGGTGACCAACGCGCTGAACATGCCCTCGGTCACCGCCGAGGAAGCACCGAAGCTGCGCCCCTACATGGCGCTGGCGGAACTGCTGGGCAGCTTCGCCGGGCAGTTGACCGAAACCGGGCTGAAGGCCTTCAAGGTGGAGTTCGAGGGTCATGTGGCGGAACTGAATACCCGCCCCCTTATGGCCGCCGCCCTGACCGGCCTGCTGCGGCCCCTGCTGGATTCCGTCAATATGGTCAGCGCCCCGGTCATAGCGCGCGAGCGCGATATCCGCTGCACCGAGGTCAAGCGGGACGATCCGGTGGACTACGAAACCCTGATCCGGCTGACCGTGACTACCGAACGCATGTCCCGCTCGGTCGCCGGCACGCTGTTTGGCGGTTCGCGGCCGCGCATCGTCGAGATCAAGGATATCCCGGTCGAGGCGGAAATCGGCCCGCATATGCTCTATATCACCAACAAGGACAAGCCCGGCGTGATCGGCGACCTGGGCCGCATGCTGGGCGAGGCGAAGGTCAATATCGCAACCTTCCATCTCGGCCGTGCCCAGGAGGGCGGCGACGCCATCGCGCTGTTGCAGGTTGACCAGGCGGTGGACAAGGCGCTGCTGGATAAAATCGCCGCGCTCCCGAATATTTTGCAGGCGAAGGCATTGGAATTCTGACTCGCCGGGTCCATGCTGGGGCCATGCGCATCATCACGCTTCTGCCTGCCCTTCTGGCCGCCTTGATCCTGCCGGCTATGGCGCCGGCCGCCGGGCTTGGTCCGCAGCCCGTTCTGCTGGGCAAGATCGACGGGCTGATGGATATTCTGATCGTCGACGGCGCGCCGGTTCTGAAGGCCGAGGCCGGCGACTACCAGATTCTGCATCTGCCCGACGGCAAGCTGGCACTGGCGCCGCTGCCGGCGCCCGAAAAGGATATTGTGCCGGCACCGTCCGACATCATACCGCAGGCACGGGTCGTGAAGGGCTCACGGGATATCCGTGCCGTCTGGTTTGCGAGCCCGACCAGCCGATACGGCCATGCGGTGCTGGGCGACGATATCGAGGCCGCGGCCCTGAAGGTCGAAACCGCGCGCGGCGAGTTCCTGTCCTACCGGCTCACCGACGATTCGGTATTCGAGGATCTGACCCCCCGCCTTGCCGATATCGACGGCGATGGACGGGACGAAGTCATCGCGGTACGCAGCTATGGCGACAGCGGCGCCGCGGTCGCCCTGTTCGGCCTTCGCCAAGGCGGGCTTGTCCGGCTGGCCGAATCCAGCTCGATCGGCTTGCCCTATCGCTGGCTGAACCCCGTCGGCGCCGGCGATTTCGATGGCGACGGAGACTCGGAGATCGCGGTCATCCAGACACCGCATATCGGCGGCATCCTGATCCTCTATCGCTGGCAGGGTGACCGCCTGGCGGAAGTAAGCCGAAGGTTCGGTTTTTCCACCCATGCCATAGGATCCACGGCGTTGGGCATGTCGGCGGTGCTGGATCTAGACGGCGACGGCGCGGACGAAATGCTGCTTCCGGACCAGGACCGGACGACCCTGAAAGCGGTCAGCCACGCCGGCGGCGTATTTCGCATCCTCTGGTCGGTTTCCAACGACATCAGGATCGTAACCTCCATCGTTACCGTCGACATGGGCGGGCAGAGTGGCGCGGATATCCTCTACGGCCTCGCCGACGGCGCGGTGATGATGCTGGCCCGCTGATTTCCGGCGCCGCAGTCGTTGGGCGAAATCGCATCCCTTGCCCCGACGCGCCAAAAGCTGTATCTCACGGCGGGCTTAGTACCAAGGACCGTGACGGGGCGACCGTAATCCTGCCATGAATGAAGCAACGAGGAAGGCCTTGCTGCCAGACGGGCTGCGCGACGTGCTGCCGCCGGACGCGGCGCATGAGGCGGCCGTTGCAGCGCGACTCGTGGGCGCTTTCGCGGCGCATGGCTATCGGCGGGTCGACCCGCCGCTGGTGGAATTCGAGGATTCGCTGCTGGATGGCGCCGGCCAGGCCATGGCGACCGGCACTTTCCGCCTGATGGACCCGGTCAGCCAGCGCATGATGGGGGTGCGTGCCGACATGACGGTCCAGGTCGCGCGCATCGCCGCAACAAGGCTGGCCAACGTACCCAGGCCCCTGCGCCTCGCCTATGCCGGCAATGTGCTGCGGGTCAGGGGCAACCAGCTTCGCCCCGAACGCCAGTTCATGCAGGCCGGCGTCGAAATCGTCGGCACGGAACAAGCGGCGGCCGACGCCGAGATCATCCTGCTCGCCGCGGGCGCGCTGGGCGAGGCCGGCGTCGCCAAGCTTTCCGTCGATATCAACCTGCCGACGCTGATCCCCGCGCTGTGCCGCACGCTGAAGCTGGACGAGGAGACGCAGATTTCGCTGCGCGCAGCACTCGACAGCAAGGATGCGGCAGCCGTCGCGGCCGTCGGGGGCCGGGCGGCGGAATGGCTGGGAGCGCTCTTGCGGGCGACCGGCCCGGTCGACAAGGCCTTGGCGGCGCTGAGGGCGCTCGACCTGCCAGCCGAGGCGGCGGCCGAATGCGACCGGCTGGAAGAGGTGGTGAGGCTGGTCCGCGAGGCGGCGCCGGATCTGACGCTGACCGTCGACCCGGTCGAATATCGCGGTTTCGAATATCAGACCGGCCTCAGCTTTACCGTCTTCGCCCGCGGCGTGCGTGGCGA
>CAMYNJ010000074.1:31019-33644 GCA_947259795.1 uncultured Alphaproteobacteria bacterium
GCCGCGGCCCGACAACGGGCGTATGCTCTATATGCCGCACGGCACGAGCGCTGCGCGCGGCGCCGCCCTGCGCGGCGAAGGCTGGATCACCGTCGCGGGTCTCGCCCCTGAGGCTGATCCCGCCGTCGAAGCGCGGCGGCTGGGCTGCACCCATATCCTGCGGGACGATCAGGTTGCCGAGCTTGGCGGCGATCCCCAAAATCGAAACTGAGGTTATAAGGCAATGAGCAATGTGGTGGTCGTCGGCTCGCAATGGGGCGACGAAGGCAAGGGAAAGATCGTCGACTGGCTCAGCGAGCGCGCAGAAATCGTGGTGCGCTTCCAGGGCGGGCATAATGCCGGCCATACGCTGGTCATCGACGGCCAGGTCTACAAGCTCAGCCTGCTGCCGTCGGGCATCGTGCGCGAGGGCAAGATGTCGATCATCGGCAATGGCGTGGTGGTGGATCCCTGGGCTTTGCTGGACGAGATCGAACGCATCCGCGAGCTCGGCGTCGACGTATCGCCCGACCGGCTGAAACTGTCCGAGAACGCGCCGCTGATCCTGCCGCTGCATCGCGAGCTCGACCAGGCGCGTGAAGCCTCCAGTACGGTCAAGAAGATCGGCACCACCGGGCGCGGCATCGGCCCGGCCTACGAGGACAAGGTGGCGCGCCGCGCCATCCGGGTCTGCGACCTGGCCGACCGCAAGGCGCTGGAGGCCAAGATCGACCGCTTGCTGGCCCATCACAATGTCCTGCAGCGCGGCATGGGGCTGCCCGAGATCGACCGCAAGAAACTGCTGGACCAGTTACTGGACCTCGCGCCGCGCGTGCTGCCCTATGCCGCCAGCGTCTGGCGGGAACTGGACCGCGCCCACAAGGCCGGTCGGCGCATCCTGTTCGAGGGCGCGCAGGGCTTCCTGCTGGATATCGACCACGGCACCTATCCCTTCGTCACCTCGTCGAATACGGTATCCGGTGCGGCCGCTGCGGGCTCGGGCATGGGGCCCGGGCGGTTGGGCTACGTGCTGGGCATCACCAAGGCCTACACCACGCGCGTCGGCGAAGGCCCCTTTCCGACGGAACTGGAGGACGAGATCGGCCAGACGCTGGGCGAGCGCGGGCGCGAGTTCGGCACGGTCACGGGGCGCAAGCGCCGTTGCGGCTGGTTCGACGCTGTACTGGTGCGCCAGGCCGTCAAGATCGGCGGCATCAACGGCATTGCGCTGACCAAGCTGGACGTGCTGGACGGCATGAAGGAGTTGAAGGTCTGCGTCGGTTATCGCGTCAACGGCCAGGAATACGATTACTTCCCCGCCTCCATGGCCGACCAGGCGGCGGCAGAGCCGGTCTACGAGACCATGGAAGGCTGGGGAACAAGCACCGAGGGCGCGCGCTCCTGGGCCGACCTGCCGGCCACCGCCGTGAAATATATCCGCCGTATCGAAGAACTGATCGAGGCCCCGGTGGCAATGCTGTCGACCAGCCCGGAACGCGACGACACGATCCTGGTGAAGGACCCGTTCGAGGGGTAACAAGGAGAGGCTTATGGCGCGAATATTGGTGATTTCGGTCGAGGATGTCACGATCCGGGCGGAGCTGTTCGACACGGAGACGGCGGACGCGCTTTACGAGGCCGCACCGTTTTCCTCCGAGGCGCGGAGCTGGGGCGAAGAGATCTATTTCCGCGCCCCTTTGCTGCTGGCGCGCGAATCAAATGCCCGGGACGTCGTCGAGGTGGGGGAACTGGCCTTCTGGACGGAGGGCAACGCCGTTGCGATCGGATTCGGTCCGACGCCGGCCTCGATCCATGGCGAAATCCGGCTGGCCTCGCCGTGCAATCTGTGGGGACGCGCCCTGGATGACGTCAAGGCCCTGGTCAATGTTAACGAAGGGGCGACGGTTCACGTCACCCGCGAAGACTGAAACGGCCGCGTTTCCTCTCCTTAACGCCGCCTGTCACATTCCTGGTTGAACCCGCTTCCCGCGGCTGTACTCCGCCACGACTTCTATTTTCCCGACGATATGGCGGTTGAATTCGGCCAGTTCCTCCGCCGGCACCCATAATTCCTTGTGAGCCGCGCCGCCGGCAAGTTCCACCGGGTAGCGGGCGGCGAATGTGTCATCTATTTCGAAACGAGTGACGTAGCCGCGGAATCCCGCGTCCTCGCCGGTGAAGTTCCAGTCGCGGGCGATCTTTTCGGCATAGTCGAAGGTCAGTACGGGTTAGAAGATCGGCTGGTCGGGCAGACGCGGCGGCCACTCTTTCCAGCCGGACTCCGCGACCAGCGCCAACTCCTTCGAGCCGGTGGGGCGATAGAGGATCATATGCGTCCTATCCGATCTCGACCAGCAACTCCGTCGGGCCGCCGCGCGCGTTGACTTCCCAGCCTTCGGTCGGCATGTCGAATGGACAGGCGGAGAAGGCGCAGATGAGATCGATCCGGGCCGTCAGCAGCACATACTCGCCGGGCGCCACGGGATTCGGCGGCGCCGTCAGCAGGCCATCGGCATCTACATCGGTGTTGGTGAAGAAATTCACCGGCTGCGGCACCACATCGACCTCGTAGCCCAGCGCCTTCATGGCGTTCTTCAGGTTGTCGCCACAGCCGTCATGGGGTTCGGGATGGCCGAGCTGCTCGAG
>CAMYNJ010000075.1 GCA_947259795.1 uncultured Alphaproteobacteria bacterium
GTCTGATTTACACCACTAGGGAGGACCATGAAATGAAACTTCTGCGCTATGGAGAGCCGGGCCAGGAGCGCCCGGGCATGCTGGATGCCGCGGGCGGCATTCGTGACCTGGTCGTCGAGATCGACGATTTGTCGCCCGAAACGCTGACCATGGAAATGCTGGACAGGCTGCGCGGGATCGACCCGAAGAGCCTGCCGAAGGTCGACGGCAACCCGCGCATCGGCCCCTGCGTTACCCGGCCCGGAAAATTCATCTGCATCGGCCTGAACTATTCCGACCATGCGGCCGAGTCCGGCATGCCGGTGCCGGCAACACCGGTCCTGTTCATGAAGGCGACTAGCGCGCTGTCCGGCCCCGACGACCCCATTGTCATTCCCCGCAGCGCCACCAAGACCGACTGGGAAGTGGAACTCGGCGTTGTCATCGGGCGCCATGCCAAATATGTCGAAGAGGCCGACGCCCTGGATTACGTGGCCGGCTATTGCGTCATCAACGATGTCAGCGAACGCGAATTCCAACTGGAAGACACCGGCCAGTGGGTCAAGGGCAAGTCCTGCGACAGCTTCGGGCCGACCGGCCCCTGGCTGGTCACGCCGGACGAGGTCCCGGATCCGCAAGACCTGGCCATGTGGCTGGAGGTCAACGGCCATCGCTATCAGGAAGGCAACACCAGGACGATGGTCTTCGGCGTGGCCTATCTGGTCAGCTATGTCAGCCGCTACATGTCGATGCAGCCCGGCGATATCATTTCCACCGGCACGCCGCCCGGTGTCGGGCTGGGGCAGAAGCCGCCGGTATATCTGAAGGCGGGCGACCGGGTCAGCCTTGCCATCGAGGGGCTGGGCGAACAGAACCAGCTCTGCATCCCGGACGAATAGGCGATAGAGGCGTTATGACTGAAAAGAACATGAAGGTCGGCTTTATCGGGCTCGGCCTGATGGGCCACGGCATGGCCAAAAATATTGTCGAGAAGGGCTGGCCGCTGACGGTGCTGGGCCATCGCAGCCGCCCGCCAATCGAGGATATCGTCGGCCGCGGCGCCACCGAGGCGAAGAACGCGGCCGAACTGGCGCGCGACTGCGACCTGGTCTTCATCTGCGTCACCGGCACGCCCCAGGTCGAGGAAAACATATATGGCGAGAACGGCATCCTGGCCGGGATTACGCCGGGCACGATCGTCGCCGACTGCTCCACCACCGTGCCGGAATCCAGCCGCAAGGTCGCCGCCGCCATCGAGGCGAAGGGTGGCCGTTTCCTCGACCTGCCGCTCAACCGCACGCCGGTCCAGGCGGAAGAGGGCACGCTGGCGGTCATGTATGGCGGCGATCCGGCGCTGTTCGACGCGATCAAGCCGGTCGTCGAATGCTTCGCCGATGCTTTCGTCCATTGCGGCGAGACCGGCTCGGCCTGCGCGGTCAAGCTGGTCAACAATTTCGTGGCGCTGGGCACGGCGATCCTGGCCAACGAGGCCATGGCGGTCGCGCACAAGGCGGGCATTGACAAGCAGGTGTTGTACGATGTGATCACGGGCGGTGGCGCCGACAGCGTGATGTTCCGCCGGATGGCGCAAAACGTGCTGCATGACGACGACACGGCCTTTCAGTTCACCATCAGGAACATGCACAAGGATCTGAGCTATTACGCCCGCATGGCGGAATCCCTGCCGGCCATCGCCTCGATGGCCGAAACCGCGCGCCAGACCGTTACCCTGGCGCGGGTCGCCGGCGACGAGAACGCCTTCGGGCCGCGTATTTACGATGTGCTGTGCAAACTGAATGGGGTCGAGCGCTGAACCGGCCCAGGCGGTTGCGAGATGAAAAAGATCGCCTGCATCGGCGAATGCATGATCGAACTGTTCGAGGACGCCGCATCCGGCCCCGAAACCATGCGGCGGACCTATGGCGGGGACACACTGAACAGCGCCGTCTATCTGGCCCGCGAACTGGCGGGTGCGGAGGCGGCCGTCCATTACGTCACCGTGCTGGGCGACGATCCCTACAGCGCGGAAATGCTGGCGGGCTGGGCCGCGGAAGGCATCGATACCGGCCTCACCGAGCGCCTTCCCGGCGCATTGCCCGGCCTCTACATGATCCGGGTGGACGAGCGGGGCGAGCGGGAATTCCTCTACTGGCGCGACCGCGCGGCGGCCCGGCGGCTGTTTGCGACCGAAGGCGCCGGGCGGACACTGGCCGCGCTGGCCGAATTCGACTGGCTCTATTTCAGCGGCATTTCCCTCGCCATACTCGGCGCAGCGGGCCGGGGCAAACTGATGGACATCTGTGCAACCGTGCGGAAACGGGGCGGGCAGGTGGCGTTCGACAGCAATTTCCGGCCGCGGCTGTGGCCTGACAGGCAAGAGGCGCGGGACGTAATCTCGCAGGCGTGGCGGCATGCCAGCGTCGCCCTGCCGACCTTCGAGGACGAGGCGGCGCTGTTCGGCGACGAAACGCCGGCGGCGACGGTCGCCAGGCTGCGCGACGCCGGATGCAGCGAAATCGTCGTCAAGTGCGGCGCCGATCCCTGTATCGTGGCGGCGAATGGCGAAATGTCGGCGGTAGGGGCGGTCCGGGTTTCCGAGGTTGTCGACAGTACCGCGGCCGGCGATTCCTTCAATGCCGCCTATATCGCCGCCCGGATTGCGGGCCGACCGCCCGACGAAGCGGCGAAGGCGGGGCATATCCTGGCGTCGAAGGTCATCGGCCATCGGGGCGCCATTATCCGCCGATAGTTTCCGTCGACGCCAAGACCTGCCGGTTCCGGCGCGCGCGGCCATCCCTTTACCTACATTTCCGCTGCACCTCGCATGCCCTTCTCGTGCATCTTCCATGCATCTTGCCTGCATTCCGCCTGTATCTTTCATGGCCCTTTCCTGCATCTTTTGCCCGCCGGGGCGTGAATCGCCCGCGGGAATCCTGATCCGGCGGCCGGAACGCCCCGCGCCCCGGCGGGCGAACCTGCACAAATCTACATCACCCGGGATCGCCGGATTCGACGATAGCGGCTTTCGCGATTTGCTTGCCGGCCGGCGGACCTTTTCCTCGCGATCAACCGCCCTAACTCAATCGCCAGTGAGACCGTGTGCTACCGTCGTCCAACCAAGGACGCAGGTTTCGAGGAACGGCCATGTATCACGGATCGGACCATGGCACCGCCAGCCCGCCGCAGGCCTCGCCGCGCCACCTGTTCGTGCGGCGGATGCAGGGCCTGGCGGTCGTCGCCCTTGTCGTTGCGGCGCCGGCGCCTGTGCTGCCGGCGGGTCCCGGCAAGGCGGCCGCGGCCGAGCCCGATGCCGCCTTCAACCTGCTGTCGGCCACGGAACCGATTTCTCCGATACCGCTTGAGATCGATGTCGATCGGGACAAGGTGGCGCTGGGCGAAAAACTGTTCCGCGATCCGCTGTTGTCCCACGACGGCTCGCTGGCCTGCCTCTCCTGCCATCAGCTGGATCGTGGCGGGGACGACGGTCTGCGGCTGTCGATCACCAACCGGGGCGAGCCGGGCGTAATCAATTCGCTCACCATATTCAACAGCGCCCTGAATTTCCGCCTGACATGGCGCGGCCGGTTTCGCAGCTTGAACGAACAGATGGAATCCGTCCTCCACAGCCCCAGCGAAATGAACACCAGCTGGGCCGAGATTCTCCCGAAGCTTCAGGCCGATCCCGGCTATGTCGCGGCGTTCAATGAGCTTTATGCGGACGGGATAACCCGCAACGGCGTGCTCGACGCGATGTCCAGCTTCCAGCAGTCGCTGGTCACGCCCAATGCGCCGTTCGACCGCTATCTTCGGGGCCAGCAGGACGCGCTGAGCGCGGAGGAGATACAGGGCTACCAGCTGTTCAAAAACTACGGTTGCGCGGCCTGCCACCAGGGGATGAACGTAGGCGGCAACCTGTTCCAGAAACTGGGGATATTCAAGGACTATTTTGCCACCCGCGGAACCATCACCGAGGCGGATTTAGGCCGGTTTCTCGACACCGGGGCCGAACGCGACCGTTACGTATTCCGGGTCCCCAGCCTGCGGAACGTCGCCGTCACCGGCCCGTACTTCCACGACGGCAGCGTGGACAGCCTGGCCGAAGCCGTCCGCAAGATGGGCGAAGCGCAATTGGGTGAAACGCTCCTGGACGCGGAAATCGACCTTATCGTCAAGTTCCTGCGCACCCTGACCGGCGAGTATCGGGGCCGGCCGCTGGGCGTTGATTAGGAAGGTGGCGATGTTGCGCGGTTCCTGGCTACGTTTGACGTTCATAACCGGATTGCTGGCGACGGTAACCTACCTGTTCGTGCAGAGCACCGCGCTCGATCCGGCCCAGCATCTGGGTACGCTGCAGACCATGAACGCCCTGAACCGCATCGATGCGGAGCTCAACCGGAATGTGCTGCTGGCACGGAACGGCCTGCTGCTTAACTACGACCCCCTTAACCGGGCAGTCGCTGACCTCTACAGGCAGTTGGAACGGTTGCCGTTCGGCAAGGATGCCGCCACCGCCAAAGGGTTTCCGGACGAGATCGGCCGGCAGTTCGAGGCCGTCCGGGCCGCCGTCGCTCGCAAGGACGAACTGGTCGAGCGCTTCAAGTCGGGCAATGCCTTACTCCGAAATTCCTGGGCGTACTTCACGGACAGAAGCTATGCGCTCGGCCGGCGAGACGCGGCGCGGCCCGGCTCGGACGAAATTGCCGCGGCGATCGGCGCGCTGTCGTCGGCGATGCTGCGTATCCTGGAAGATCCGGTTGGCGAGACGAGGCAGGCCGCCAACGTGCATCTCGACCGCCTCGCCGAAGTCGCCGCGCCGGCGGATCTGACATCGAGCCTGGAATCGGTGATGCGGCACGGGCGACTGATCCTGAATCTTTCCCCGGACCTGGACAGGACGTTGCGTGAGTTGCTCACGACGCCCGCCGGGCCGCTTATCGATACCCTGCGCAACGCCTATCTGGAATATCATCATCGCCTGGAACGAAACGCCGAGAACCATCGAATCCTGCTTTACGGGCTTTCGGTGCTGCTCCTGATCTATCTGGTTTACCTGTTCTACCGGCTGCAGGCGGGGGCCAGAGCCTTATCCGGGGTCAACGAAGGGCTGATCCGGCAAATCGCCGAGCGCAAGCACGCAGAGCGCGAGGCCCGCGTGCTGCACACGGAACTGGCCCATGTTCACCGGCTGAGCACAATGGGCGAGATGGCGACCGGGCTGGCCCATGAGCTCAATCAGCCGCTTGCCGCGATCACCAGCTATGCCCAGGGTTGCGTGCAGCGGCTGCGCGCAAAAAAGGCGAAGCCCGAAGAGATGCTCGACACGATGGATAAGATCGCTGCCGAGGCTAAGCGGGCGGGCGGTATCATCCGTCGCGTGCGCAGCTTCGCGCGGAAGGACAACCCGCGGTTGGCGCTTATCGACGCCAATGCCGCCATTCGCGAGACGGCCGACCTTCTCGGCGCCGAAGCCCACCGGCGCGGTGTGGCGATCAAGCTGAACCTGGCGAATCCCTTGCCGATGGTCATGGCGGATACGATCCAGGTTCAGCAGACTGTCCTCAACCTGATGCGGAATGGCATCGAGGCCATGGACGAAACCGTTCCTGCGCCGCCGCAGCTGACCATCCGGACATCGAAGAACGGCAGCGATGCGATACTGGTTACCGTCGAGGACAACGGGCATGGCATCCCCCCCGAGACCCTCGAGCACATCTTCGATCCGTTCTTTACAACCAAGGAGAGCGGCCTAGGTTTAGGTCTGCCGATCTGCCGCTCGATCGTCGAAGCCCATGGCGGTCGCTTGTGGGCGACGTGCGATGCCGGGAACGGCACGGTTTTCAAATTTACCCTGCCCATCGACGAGGAGGGCCACGATGTCAATATCTGAACCTACCGTCTTTGTGATCGACGACGACAAGCCGGTGCGCGACGCCCTCGACTGGTTGATCACGTCCGTCGACCTGCCGGTGAAGACCTTTAGCTCCGCCAGCGAGTTTCTGGAATCCTATCGGCCGGACCAACTGGGCTGCCTCGTGGTCGATGTGCGCATGCCCGGTATGAGCGGCATAGAGTTGCAGAGGAAACTGGCGGCGCGCGCCGACGATCTTCCGATCGTCATCATCACCGGTCATGGCCACGTGGATATGGCGGTCGGCGCCATGAAGGCCGGCGCCTTCGATTTCATCGAAAAGCCTTTCGACGAGCAACTCGTGCTGGATGTGATCCAGAAGGCTGTCGACAAGAGCGTGCGGGATGCCCGGGATCACGGCCGGCAGGCTGAAATCCGCGGACGGCTCGAGATGCTCACAGCCCGCGAGACCGAGGTCCTGAACCTGATCGTGGCTGGAGAGCCCAACAAGAGAATCGCCGCCAATCTCGGAATCTGCGAAAAAACCGTTGAGGCCCATCGCGCCAGGGTGATGGAGAAAATGCAGGCCAAGTCTTTGGTTGATCTGATAAAAATCCGCATGAGCCTGGAGTTGCATTAGGGGAATCCCTAACCCCGGTTTGGGGATTCCCGAATTGGCGCCCTTGCGCCCCAAGCATAGCCTGAATAAGCGCGGGAGTGATCGGGAAGATCGTTCCGCCGGACAAAACAGGCGACGAAATATGCTGGGAGAAGGGCCTTGTCGAACAGACATTCAGCGGTAATCGTATCTGCCGTCATGGCAATTTCGGTGTCTGTGTACGGGTTCGCAGCGCAGGCCTATGAGGCCGGGGAGGTCGCGGACGGCGGGACGGTCACCGGGAACGTCCTCTATCTGGGCCGCGTACCCTCGAAGAAGATCATCCCCACCAAGGACCAGGATGTCTGTGGTGGCATTCGCGACCAGGCGGCGGTAGCCGTAGGATCGGGCAAGGCGGTCCAGGACGCTGTCGTTTATCTGAAGGATGTGGAGAAGGGCAAGGCTTGGCCGGTGGCGGAGCCGCCCAGGATTCCGGTGCTGGATCAAGTAAAATGCCGGTTCGTGCCGCATGTCCAGGTAATCCCGGCCGGATCGCTCGAGATCGTCAATTCCGATCCGGTCCTCCACAACACTCACGGCTTCTACGGCAAGCGCACCGCCTTCAATCTGGCGCTGCCGAATCTTGGCCAGAAGATTCCCACCGAGTTGACGAGACCCGGTTTCGTCCGGGTCGAATGCGACGCCCACGGCTGGATGCTCGCCTGGGTATATGTGGCCGACAATCCCTATTACGCGGTCACCGCCGAGGACGGCATGTTCACCATCGCCGGTATTCCGCCGGGCGAATATACGCTCGTCGCATGGCAGGAATACACCGGCGCCGTCGAGTTGCCGGTGACAATCAAGGCAGGAGAGACGACAGACGTCTCCATTGAACTGAAGAAGTAGTAGCGCGGCCGGATGGCCTCGCTATTGCTGACGGGAGGAGAACTGAAATGTCTGAAATTGACCGAATGCGCCGCCACATGGACGCGGAGTTACGCAAGCCCGGGGAACATCCCGACAGATCGACCAGGATCACCCGCCGTACCTTCCTTCACAAAACATTCCTGACCGGTACGGCCGTCGGGGCAGGCAGCGCGGCCTTTGGCTGGTTGCCGCTCGTCAATACCATCGACATGGCTTTCGGAGCCACCGCACAGCCTTTCAAATTCGCCTGGATCTCCGATACCCACCTCTATCCCAAGAGCGTCAACACGCGTTTCGTGGACAAGGCGGTGCGGGCCTTCAAGGAGGTGCAGGCGATGGATCCGCCCGCCGACTTCCTTATTTTCGGCGGCGACCTGGCGCAACTCGGTGATCCCGTGGAGCTCGAGTTGGGTAACCAGCTCCTGAAAGAGGTGAAGATCAAGAAGGTCTTCATCCCCGGAGAGCATGACTGGTACCTGGACATGGGGAAGACCTGGAACAAGCTGTTCGGCCAATCCCCCTGGCGGTTCGATCACAAAGGGGTGCGCATCATCGGGCTGGATACCGTCGGCAGCGCGCCGGATTACTGGTCGGCCAAGAAGATGAGCCCGAAGGAACGCATGGACCACATGTCGGTCCTGGACGGCACCGTGGCCGGGGCGTGGTCCGGCCTGGGCAACAAGCAGTTGCAATGGCTGAACGACGCCTTGGCGGATTGGCCCAAGGGCAGTCCCGTGATCATCTTCAGCCATACGCCGTTATACGAGTACTATCCCCCTTGGAACTTCTGGGTGCGGGACTGGCGAGAGGTGCACGAGATCGTCAGACCCTATACCAGTGTTACGAACATCCACGGCCATGTCCATCAGGTGCTCTATAACGAGATCGGCACGATGCGCTCGATCGGCATGCTGGCGACGTCCTGGCCCTGGCCCTATGCCCCGACGGGCGTGCCGGCCCTGACCAAGCCCATGGTCCGCGTGGACCCCGGGGACCCCTTCGACGGTGTTGGTTGGGGCAGCCTGTCGTTCGGCGCGGCAGAGCGGATTGAAAACGACTACATGATGTGGCGGCAAGACGTGCTCGCCGAATCCCAAGTCGATTCCGGGACTGGCGATAACGTCAACCAGATCCTGAGTCCGCGCATCGCCGACGGCATGTGGCCGTACTAGGGGCTGCGCTGCGAGCCCGTCGGGTTTGGCGCTGGCGTATCCCCGCCTTCGACCTGTTCGCGGTTGCATCATGAAGCTGAAGCCTCAGGCCCGAAACGGGAGGAATAGTCATGAGATTACACGGTAAGCGTTATGTGGTGCTCGGGGCGGGTGCTTTCCTGCTCATCGTCGGCGGTCTGGCCGCCAATTTCGGAGCTTTCGCTCACAAGGCGAAGCATTCGCCGGCGACGCTCAAGGCCTTCGACGAGGTCTTCATGGAGCAGGTCAGAATTGGCGACCTGCTGTTCCATGGCGACCCAGCAATGCAAGAGGAGTTTGGGGTGACCTTGTCAAAGACCGGGATGGCGTGCGCCATGTGCCACCCCATGTCGGCCGACATTCACCCGCACGAGTTTCCGAAGTTTCAGGAACAGATGAATGAGTTTGCGACGCTCCGGGATATGACGAACTGGTGCATCGAGAAGCCCAACGAGGGAGAGAAGATCGATCCCAACGGCGGCGCGATGAAGGCACTGGAAGCCTACATGTATTGGTCCAATCGGGGCTCGAAGCTGGATCCCGGCAGACACTGACACCCGCCGCAGGCCGGACACCGACCGGGCACCGGCATTCCCGGACGGCCTGATGCGGATAGATGTCGCGCGTTCGTTGTCGCGGGGCGCATACGGGCCCCGACAACGGCGCTTCAAAGAGGGATGAAGGGGGCAAAGATGGTCGAACGTGCCGCAGAGCTATCGCAGGAAGATCTGGACGGTCTGGTCGACAGGCCGCTGGTGCGCCTGTGGCTTTACTGGGGTCTTTTCTGGCTCATGGTCACGCCCACCTTCGGCGTCACCATATCGGCGATGTTCAACTATCCGGACTATCTGGGCACGACGCTGGAGCTGACCTTCGGCCGGCTTCGCCCGCTTCACGTGAACGGCGTGATTTTCGGCGCCTTTTCCACCCTGTTCTTCGGGCTCTGCTATTATCTCGTGCCCCGGCTGACCGGCGTGCGGATGTATGCTGAACGCCTTGGCTATCCGCTGGCCTGGCTCTGGAATCTGGGGCTGGTCGCGGGCATGCTGTCGCTTGCGTTCGGCTACAATCAGGGGCTTGAGGCCGGCGAACTTCCGCTGCCTATCGACATCGTCATCTTCATCGTGGTCGCGGCGATTACCGTGCAGACCCTGCTGACTGTCGCCAGGCGCACCGAACCGCAGCTTTATGTCAGCCTGTGGTATCTGGTCGCGGCCCTGGTGTGGACCGTGATGAACCTGATCCTGGGCAGCTTCATCCTGCCATTCGCCATCGCCGGCATCAACAGCGCCGCGTGGCACGGCCTGTTCATTCACTATATCGTCGGGCTGTGGATCACACCGGCAGGCTATGTGCTGATTTACTACTTCCTCCCGGCCAGCGTCCAGAACCCCATTTACAGCCACAAACTGTCGCTGATCGGGTTCTGGTCGCTGGCACTGTTCTATCCTTTTGTTGGAATCCACCACTACCTCTTCAGCCCGATCGCGGATTGGGCGGAGACCCTGGCCATCATTACCTCGATGCTGCTGATCGTGCCGGTATGGACCGTGTTGCAGAATTTCTTCGGCACCATGATCGGCCGCTGGCAGAGCTTCGGGCGGAATTTGCCGGCCAAGTTCCTGATTATGGGTTCGCTGATGTATCTGTTCGGATGTTTCCAGGGTTCGGTGGAAGCCCTGCGTTCGATACAACAGCCTACGCATTTTACCGATTTTGTGATCTCGCACTCGCATCTGACGGTATTCGGCACATTCGTGGTCTGGGCGATCGGCGGAACGGTCTATGTCTGGCCCAAGATCCATGACCGAGAGCTCTGGTCGTTCAAGCTCGGCAACTGGTCGTTCTGGCTGATCACGTTCGGCATCACGCTCATGGGGCTGGACCTGACGGCCGGGGGCCTGCAACAGGGCTTCATGTGGATGGCCGGCACCGAGTGGATGGATTCGCTGGTTGCTCTTCTTCCCTACTGGCTGGTGCGCACCGTTGCGGGGATCTCGATGGACATCGGCATGTCGCTGCTGGTGTTTAACCTGATGATGACAGTGCTGGCCCGCCCGGCATCGGCGCCGGCAGGCGCGGTGGCAGCAGAGGGGGCCGCATACTGAACGCACGCAACGTTGCCCTGGTATCCGGCTTTCTGTTTCTGACCCTGGCTGCCTTTACGCAGGGTGTCCTGCCGATGCTGGAGCCGCAATCCCGCTACACCAAGGTCACCAGGGTGGTCCGCACGGACCTGGGCGAACTGAAATGGATGGAAGCGGAGGCTACCGACTACACCGAATCAGAGGCGCTCGGCCGCAAGATCTATACAAGGGAAGGCTGCTGGTACTGCCACTCGCAGTTCGTCCGGCCGGTGACCGGCGAGACGCGCCGTTGGGGGCCGGTCAGCCAGTCCGGCGAGTATGCCTTCGACGTGCCGCATCTGTTTTCAACCCGCCGCATCGGACCAGACCTGACCCGTGTCGGTTTGAAATACAGTGACGAGTGGCATCTGGCCCATTTCTGGGATCCGCGCATGCTGGTGCCGGACTCGATCATGCCCAGATTCGCGGGGCTGTTTGAGGCTCCGGACGAATCCGTTCAGATTGTCGACGACGACTCAGGGAACCGGAGCCTGGAGCGCACGTCGACGAGCGAGGCGGTGTTCGACTTCACCAGCACCGAGCAGATCCGGCTCACCCCCAACGCCGAGGGGCTGCTTTTCGTAGCTGAGCGGGGCAAGTACCCCGTGATCTTTACGCCCAACGATGAGTTTGCCGGGACTGCGGTCCGGCTGGCCGTTATAACCCCGGAACTCGAGGGGCTGATTGCCTACGTCCAGAAACTCGGCATGAATCGCGGAAAGTGGCGGGACAGGTTCGAGCCACAGCTGATGGACGCCTCGCAGGTTTCTGTGCCGCGCTCGGAAGAGTGGATCGACTATGGAAAACAGGTCTATGAGCGGCGCTGCCTGGGGTGTCACGGCATCAAGGGCGACGGCAACGGGCCCGCCGCCACCTTCATGTACAAGGTGCGCCCCCGGGACTTCACCTATGGCCTGTTCAAATTCCACCTGACCCCGTCCGGCTCGATGCCGACCGACGGGGATCTGCTGCGCACCATAACGCGCGGTATTCGGGGCACCGCCATGCCGTCCTGGCATATGCTGCCGGAAAAGGACCGGCTTGCCGTCATCCAGTACATTAAATACGTCCTGGCGGCAGACAGCAGCGATCCGTCGAACCCTTACATGTATTTCATGGAGGAACCGCCCAAGGCGCCCATCTTCATTGGCCGGCCGCCGCCGCCGTCGCTGGCCTTGCTGGCGCGCGGTGGCGAGGTCTGGCAGCAGGCCAAATGTTGGGAATGCCACGGCGACAGCGGCAAGGGCGACGGCGAGAAGGCGGCAGGCCTGAAGGACGATTTCGGTTATCCGATTCCGCCCGCCAACTTGACCGTGGGCCAGTTCAAGTCCGGGCCACTGGTCGAGGACATTTTCAGGACCATGACCAACGGCCTGAGGGGCACGCCGATGCCGTCGTATAAGAGTTCGTTCCCGGAGGAGGACCGTTGGGCTCTGGCATATTACATCCTGTCGCTGTCCGCCTTCACCGATCCGCTGACCGGCGGGCCGCTGCAGGTATCCGCCGCGGACCGGGCGGCGCTCAACGATCCTGGCCTAAAGGCTTCAACCTCGCAACAGGCTTATGCGCCGCTGCCACGTGCGCAGCACGACGCGGTCTATGGCGGTGACGCCTGGGCAGAGCGCCATGGTATGGATGTTCTTGGCCCCGATGGGACGGAGTCGTCCTCGTCGGTGGAGCCTGACCGGAGGGGCAGTGACGATGGCTGAGCTGACCTTTGTGCAGTTCCTGGTCGCCCTGTTCATGAGTCTTGGGGCGTTGTGCATCTTTATATGGGCTGTGCTTTCGGGCCTGTTCCACAATGTGGAAGACGTCAAGTATCGGGCATATCGAGCAGAGGTGAAAGACGATGAGTCAACAGACGCAACCCCATGACGATAAGACGGACAGCGACGCCGGCGAACATGATGCAACGCCGCCGCACGAGCATGTGGAGACGTATGGCGGCGGCCATATCAAGGCGCGTCACGGGCGCGTCAACGGCTGGTTGCTCGCGGTCTATGCGGTCCTCTTCGTCTGGTCGCTTTACTATGGCTATGTTTACTGGGGAGGGCTCGGACCCGGGCTGGATTATTAGGCTCGGCGGGTGCGCCCTATCCTTGGTTCGTATTGGGACAATCGAAAAGGGGAATGACCGATGATGGCCGCCAGGATTGTGCTGATAATCGCACTGGTGAATCTCGCGTTCCTTTTGACTGAACTCGCGCTGAACGTTCTTGGCGTGGCGTTGCTGTAAAGGAGCAAGGCTGATGACGGTTCCCGAGACTATCGCATTTGCAATTTTTATCGTCATGACCGTCGCGTTCTTCATCTGGGTGGCGTACCTGGCCATCAAGAAGTAACCGTCGGCGCTGAAGGCGCATTGAATGGCCTACTACCTGATGATTTTCGTTGCCGGCATCGCCGGCAGTTTCCACTGCGTGGGAATGTGCGGCGGGTTCGTCTGCGCGCTCGGGCGCGATCCCGCGGGACGCCGGGCAACGATCGAGCGCCATCTCCTTTATAATACCGGCCGGCTCGCGACATATTCGTTTATCGGGGCGTTGGCCGGCACGCTGGGTCAGGGGTTGGCGGGCCACGGCTCGCTCGGTTCGATCGCCGCCGGCCAGCGGATTCTCGCCGCGGCATCTGGTGTTCTGATGATCGTGATGGCGCTGCAGTTCTTTGGCTATTTGCAGCGCGTTCACAGTTTCGTCGTGGGCTTTGGCGGCAATACGCTGACGGTAGCCCTGCGGAATCTGGTCGCCGCGCCGGGCCGCAGTGCGCCACTGGCGCTGGGTGTCTTCAACGGATGGCTGCCCTGTCCCCTGGTCTATGCTTTCGCTGCGCAGGCCGCGGCCACGGCGGGGACGCTGCCGGGGTTCCTGACCATGCTGGCCTTCGGCCTGGGAACTTATCCGGCGATGCTGATGATGGGCGGGGCCGGGGCAGTGTTTCGGCCATCCTGGCGCCGTCACGGCGTCTGGGTCGCCGGGATTTTTCTCCTGATGCTCGGTGCGATTACCCTCGCGCGTGGCCTGTTTCCCCTCGCCGGATCGGGACATCCGATATGAGCGCCGAACTGTGCCGCCACTGCGAGTTGCCCCTGCGTGGCTGGGGACAGGTGCGCGAGGTAAAGGGCGAGTCGCACCGGTTCTGCTGCTATGGCTGCTGTCTGGCTTTCCAGGTCCGGCACGGTGAGCGGGAGGAACCGGAAGCTGTCTGGCTGTTGATCCGCCTCGGGGTTGGGGCGTTCCTGGCCATGAATATCATGCTTTTCAGCCTGCTGCTTTATTCGGGATCGTTCGAGCCCGCCGACCGGGAACTGCAGCGGATCGTCCATATTCTGCTGTGGATACTGGCGACGCCGTTGCTCTTCATCCTTGGCGGACCGTTTATCGTCGGCGCCTGGCGCGCGGCGCGCCGCGGACGGGCGAGCGCCGACAGCCTGGTCAGCCTCGGCGCTATATCGGCCTACGGCTACTCGGCTCAGCAGACCGTGGCCGGTGGCGGCGCGGTCTATTTCGATACCGTCGCGATGGTCCTGGTGCTGTTTACCCTCGGGCGCTACGTCGAGGCGATTGGCCGGGTCCAGGCAATGCGCAGCCTGGCGCCGATGCTGGCGGCGGAGCGGGCGCCGGCGACCGTGGTAAGCGCCGGCCGCGACATCGAACTGCCCGCGCGGGCCGTTGCCCCGGGTGCCGTGGTGCGCGTCCGGCCGGGAGAGCGGATACCGGTAGACGGGG
>CAMYNJ010000076.1 GCA_947259795.1 uncultured Alphaproteobacteria bacterium
CTCCACCTTCCACAAGGGCACGATATCCCCGTTTCCCGGAAGCGCCGCCGGGACCGCCACGTCGCCTTCGGCGGCATCTTGCGGCACGATTTCAGCGGCCACCGGCGTTTCCGCCGCGACCGGGCCCGCCCGGTTCAGCGGCGGCGGCAGCATCTCCATCGTCACGGCGTCGCCGTCGTGCAGCACGACGATATTGCGGATGACATTCTGCATCTGGCGAATATTGCCCGGCCAATCGTAGCCGGCGAAGACCTGCTCCACCGCCGCGTCGAACTTCTTGAACTTCCGGCCTTCCTCGGCGGCGTATTCGGCCAGGAAATGACGGGCGATCTCGATGACGTCCCCGTCGCGCTCCCGCAGGGGCGGCAGGTGGATCGGGATGACATGCAGGCGATAATACAGATCCTCGCGGAAATTGCCGGCCTCCACTTCCGCCAGCGGGTCACGGTTGGTGGCGCAGACGAACCTCGCATCCACCTTTTCGTTCTTCGACCCGCCGACCTTCTGGAAGGTTCCGGTCTGGATAAAGCGCAGCAGCTTAGTCTGCAGCGCCAGGTCCATTTCGCAAATCTCATCGAGGAACAACGTGCCCCCCGACGCCCGCGACGCCGCGCCTTCGCGGTCCGCATGGGCGCCGGTGAAGGCGCCCTTCACATGGCCGAAGATTTCCGACTCCATCAGATCCTTGGGGATCGCGCCGCAGTTGATGGCGATGAAGGGGCCGCTCTTGCGGGGGCTCTGGCGATGGATCGCCTCGGCGGCGACCTCCTTGCCGGTGCCGGACTCGCCGGTGATGAAGACGGTCGCCTTGGAGGTGGCGGCGGCGTCGATGGTGCGGTAGACCGCCTGCATCGCCAGCGACGAGCCGATGAAGCCGAAATAGCTGTCACGGGCGCTGCCCTGAATTTTCTCGACGATGGCCGAAAGCGAGCGGTGCTTGATGGCGTTGCGCACGGTCACCAGCAGCCGGTCGGCGTTGAACGGCTTGACCAGGAAATCATAGGCACCGGCGCGCATCGCCTCGACTGCCACATTGATCGAACCATGCGCGGTGATGACGACAACCTCGCAAGGCAGTTCCCGCGCCTGGATTTCCTTGAGAATATCCAGCCCGTCCATGTCGGGCAGCCGAAGGTCGAGCAGGACAACGCCCGGGGGATCCGTTGAAATTTCCTTCAGCGCCTCCTTGCCGGTGCCGACGGCCTTCACCGTCAGATCCTCGCCCTCCAGATACTGATCATAAAGGCGCGCCAGCGATGGCGTATCTTCAACCAGCAGTATATTTCCACTACTCATATGCCTGCGTCTTCTTTCCCCATGCCTGCGCACACGCCTAGGCGATATAGAGGGTTGCGGCCGCGCTTCAATCCCCACCAACCGAAATCCAGCCGCTTTGTGCTAGCCCTAAGGATAGCAGAGGCTACGGTGGGTAACGCAAGCCTTTATTGTACGGCATTGCATCTATCAGGGAATTTTCCGATAAACAGGCAGTCCCGGAGATAGCGCTTGCGACTTTGCGCCGCGGCCCGGAACGGTTTGTATACAACTAAAAAGGGAGGAAACAATGGGCCGGCTGGACGGCAGGGTGGCGTTGATTACCGGGGCGGGTTCGGGTTTCGGCGAGGGTATCGCCCGGAAATTCGTGGCGGAAGGCGCCCGCGTCGTCATCGCCGACATCGATGAAGAGGCGGGCATCAGGGTCGCGGACTCGCTGGGCGATGCGGCCCGCTTCATTCATATGGACGTCAGCCGCGATGCCGACATGGCGGCGGGGGTGGCCGCAGCGGCCGACGGCTTCGGCCGGCTGGACATCCTGGTCAACAATGCCGGCTATACCCACCGCAATGCGCCGATGCTGGAGGTGACGGAAGAGGAATTCGACCGGATTTATGCGGTCAATGTCAAATCCGTCTATCTGGGCGCGCGCCATGCGGTGCCGCTGTTCCGCGCCCGGGGCGGCGGGGTTATCCTGAATATTGCCTCCACCGCCGGCTTGCGGCCGCGGCCCGGCCTTACCTGGTACAACGGGTCGAAGGGCGCGGTGATCACCCTGACCAAATCGATGGCGGTGGAACTGGCCCCCGACTCGATTCGCGTTTGCGCCCTGAACCCGGTCGCCGGCGAAACCGGGATGCTGCATCTGTTCATGGGCGAGGATACGCCGGAGCGCCGCGCCCAGTTCCGCTCCACGATCCCGCTGGGGCGTTTCAGCCAGCCGGGGGATATCGCCAACGCGGCGCTGTTCCTCTGTTCCGACGAGGCCGAATTCCTCACCGGCGTCTGCCTGGAGGTCGATGGCGGGCGCTGCATATGACCGCGATGAACCGCAAAACAGCGACAGCATAAACTTTACTTGGGCGGCCGACTGGGCCAGACTAGTACCCACCATCACGGAAGGATAATACGTATGACGATCTTGCAGACCCTTCGACCAGGAGCGCGGTTCGCCGTGATGCAGCGCATCACAAGAGCCGCGCGACGCCGTCCGAAGGGTCTGCAAGATCGCCCGCCGGGTCGCGTCCCGCGGCCGCCGGGCAGGAAGCGTCGCGCAGGCGATGCGGGGCATCGGCAAGCGGCGCTGACGCATGCCGGCGGCCGCGGGACGCGATCAGACGTATCATCCTTCCGTGATGGTGGGTACTAGCACATGGATATCGACAACTTGCTTGAAACGGTCGAGGCGAAGGTCGTCTGCGGCCAGTGCGGCAACCAGACCACCCGGACGGTCGCCTGGCTGAAGACCAACGGCATCTATGAATGCCCGGTCTGCGGCGACGAAATGGATCTGCGCACCCAGGAATGGACCGACAGGATCCAGGGCTATATCGACGCCTGCACCAGCATCGACAAATAGGCAGGCAGGGAACGCCGCAACGAAAAACCGCCCGGGAGCATCCCGGGCGGTTTCGTTTTAACTTGTGTTCCCTGCTTTAGTTGCGGTTGCCAAACAGGCGCAACATGAACAGGAACAGATTGATGAAGTCCAGATAGAGCGTCAACGCGCCCATGATCGACTTTTTGGCCTCGGTC
>CAMYNJ010000077.1 GCA_947259795.1 uncultured Alphaproteobacteria bacterium
GTCGAACGTGACATTGTGGAGCGCGAAAACCCCAATGGCGCAATAGGCCAGGATCACCCCCGCCAGCATGTACATGGGAATTCGCGTGACCATCAGGAAAGCGCGCAGCGCGATCGCCTGGGTGCCCAGCATCAGGAAGTTGGCCAGGAAGAAAGCCAGGAAGATACTGTAGGCCAGCACCGGCTGGTCGCCGATGAATGAGGGGCTGGGCACCACGTCATGGATCAGCAGCGCCCCCAGCATGACGGCTGTGACGATGTCTCCGGGGATGCCCAGCGCCATCATGGTGATCAGGGCGCCGCCGGCTGTGGCGTTGTTGGCTGATTCGGAGGCAACGATGCCTTCCGCGCACCCGGTCCCGAAATCCTGCGGCCGCTTCGACGCCTTCTTCGCCTGGTCGTAGGCCAGGATGTTCGAAATCGAACCGCCTGCTGCCGGCAGGATGCCGGTGAAGACCCCGATCAGCGACGAACGGATCAGGTTTAACCAGTTGCCGGCGATGGCCCGGACGGCAGCCAGATGCTCGACCCGTACGGCCTTGGCGCCCTTTTCCATCAGCGGCTTGCGGGCCTTCGTATTGTCCTGAACGTCGCTCATGAGCTGGCTGAAGGCGAACAGCCCGACCAGCACCGGAAGGAACGCGAAGCCCTGTTTCAGGGCGTCCGTGCCGAAGTTGAAACGCGCGACCCCGTTGATATCGTCCTCGCCGATTGTGGCGACCAGCAAGCCCAGTGCGCCCGCGATCAGCCCCTTGACGAGGTTTTCGCCGGCCAGGCTGGCCGTGATGGTCAATGCGAACAATACCAGCGAGAAATAGTCCCACGGTCCGAACTCGAGTCCGATCCGCGCAAGTTGCGGGGCCAGCGTCATCAACAGCAGGGCGCTGAAGATGCCGCCGAGGAAGGACGACCAGACGCCGATGCCGAGCGCCAGTCCGGGCCGGCCCTTGCGGGCCATCGGGAAACCGTCGAACGTTGTCGCAACGGACGAGGGCGTGCCTGGAATGCCGGTCAGGATGCCCGACATCAGACCGCCGGACAGCCCGCCCACGAACACGCCGATCATGGTGGACAGCCCCTCGACCGTCGACAGGCCGAAGGTAAACGGCAGGGTCAGCACCACCGCCATGGTGATGGTGAATCCCGGTATGGCGCCCGCAATCAGACCGGACAACACGCCCAATGCCATCAAAAGCAGGATCTTGATCTGGACGACTTCGCCAAAAGCACCGATAACGTTTTCGATCAGCATCGCCGGCGCCTACCAGATGGAGAGAATCTCGCCTTCGGGCAGGATGACCCGAAGCGCGAAAGTAAAGATGGCCCACATGGCGCCGACCGAAGCGACGGCGACCACGGCGTGCACCGCCAGTTGCCGCGCTGTGCGCTCGCCCAGCGCGCTGAGCGCAAGGAACACGAAGGCGATGCCGCCCAGCAGCATGCCCAGGAATTCCAGGGTCAGGAGAAACGCCAGGAACAGCCCGTAACACAGTATGGCGTTGCGGTAGCGGCTGAGAAACCCGGCCTCGTGCGTTACCATTTCCCCCGGCCCCTTGCGCACGGACTGGAACAGGTATACCGCCGAGAGCACGGCGAGCACGGCGAGGATCAGGCGCGGCCAGACGTCCGCACCGATGGTTCCGTAGCTGGTCTGTTCGATCTGGAAGCTGGCGCCGTAGAACACGCCACACATCAGCAACAGGAATACCGCAACGACGGTATCGCGGTTGATGGCGCTCACCATCCCTCTCCTCGATTGAAATCGCAATCAGGAGACCGGCCCGGACCTCCTCGGGCCCGGGCCAGCCAGTCCACCACGCTGTCAGCCCTTGTACATGCCGACGTTGATGGCGATCTGCTTCCACTTCGCGAACGTGTCTTCGAAGTATGCGCGATAGTCATCGCCCGCCATGAACGGCATCGTCGAACCTTTGGCCTCCATCTGCTTCTGGACATCCGGATCGTTGGCGACCGCGCGGAATATCCCGACATAGTGGTCGACCACGTCCTTCGGTGCGCCCTTCGGCAGCACGACGCCGCGGTCGACGCCGATCACCAGATCGAAACCCTGCTCTTTCGCCGTCGGCACGTCGGCGATCTCCTGATTGCGGGCCTCCGTCGTGATGCCCAGGGCCTTCAGTTCGCCGGTCTGGATATATTTCTTGGCCGAGGCCAGGTTGATCTCGCCGATATGGATGTTATTGGCGAGCAGGGCCGTCATGCGCTGGCGCGTGCCGTCATAGGAAATGTGCTTGAACTCAACGCCCGCCGCATCCTGGAGCTGCAGCATCGCGAAGTGGCTGGTCGAGCCGAGCGTACCCCCCGCCAGAACCTCGTTCGGATGCGCCTTGGCGTAGGCCGCCAGCTCTTTCAGATTGCTGTACGGCACTTTCGCGTTGGCGCCGTAAATCGTCGGTGTGCGGGTCATCAGGGCGACCGGCTCGAAGGCGTCCCAGGTGAAGTCCACGCGGCCGGTCAGGAAGCTGCTGAGGGCGCTCTGGTGGATCGCGAAAATCGTGCAGCCGTCGGGCTTGGCCTTCGCGGCCTCCTTGGCGCCCTTGTTGCCGCCCTGGCCACCGATGTTGACGACCTGGATCTGCGGCTTGGCGCCTTGCTTGTTGGCCGCTTCTATCAGAATGCGGAAGATCACGTCGGTGCCGCCGCCGGCACCCCAGGGCACAATTAGCTTGGCGGTGCCGCACGGGATATCCGCCGCTGTCGCTGCGCCGTTCGAGGCCAATGCCATCGCCGCGGCCGCGGCGAAAGCGAGGAAAGATTTGCGAATCATTTGGGTCTGGCTCCCTTGTTATATGTCCACTGGCGACGGCGTTTCGCCGTTCTAGGTCATTGATTTCGTCATCGCAGCCTAGCTTGATCTGCGTGGCGGCGGTAACCTAGCCTACGAGCAGCCGGTTTGCCAACCGGTGGTACACCAGAATACGAAAGGCTGTTTCGAAA
>CAMYNJ010000078.1:0-2910 GCA_947259795.1 uncultured Alphaproteobacteria bacterium
GAAGACAGGCGCTCGATCGGATCCGATGGCTACTTCACCGTGGTCGACTCGCTCTTCGGACATATCGAAGTCATCGACCGCCCCATCGGCGCCTACCGGGTTCACGGCAGCAACTGGGGACCCCTGAGCCTCAAGTTCTCCCTCAACGACCTGCAAAAGATCGTGCAGGACCAAAATTCGCGCATGGAGTACCTGGCGAACTGGATCCGTCGCCTCGGCCTCAAGGCCGACCCCCAAGCCTGGCACCAGCGCAATTGGCGGCTGGTGCTGATGCGCTATTGCCTGTGGTCTTTCGATCGATCCTATTCGCGCCCGGCTTACGCCGAACTGGCACTGTCGCCGCTGCGGTCCGGCCGCAATCGCCTCAAGGATCTGGCGATTTCCCTTTATCTGACGCTGGTCTGGCTGCTGCCGACAAAACCGTCGCAAGAGATGGCGCGACGGGCCCTTGGCTTCACGCGCGAATGAGTGACGGCCTTACGGGCCATTCCTCCAGGCATTGTGGTCCTACAGGCATTGCGGTCCTACAGGCACAGCCTGATCGCGCGGCCGGTGGGGAAACCGGCACTGGGCCTTCGCATCGCGCCCCCTGAACGGCTATAATCGAGTCGCGGGCCGCCCTGCTCGGCGCTTGCCTCGTGCGGCAAGCCAAAGCAGGTCGGCATCTGGAACGGCTATCGGCAGCAGGAAGGCAGGAATCATGAGCATGAGGACCATACTCGTCCCGATCGAGGAGAGCGAAAGCCTGCCATCGGTGCTGGAAACCTCGTACCTGGTCGCGCAGCGCTTCAACAGCTACCTGGCCGGCATCTACCTGCCCGCGCCGATCCCAACAGTGCTGTCCGGCGACGGCTTTGCCGGCGGCATGGCCTTTCCGGTCGAGGACCTCGAACGCGAAAACACCGAACGGGCTCAACAGGCACGCAAGACCTTCGACACATTCCGCCAGGACAAGAACCTGCCCTGGGGCGCGTCGGCCGAGGCGCCGGACAGCCCGGTCGCGGGATGGATCGACGCCGTCCAGCCGGACGCCAATCTCGGAACCTACGGCCGCGTCTTCGACCTGACGGTGGTCGGCCGCCCGCTGCGCGGCGCGCTCACCCCGTCGGCCAGCACCATGGAGGACGCGCTTTTCGAGTCCGGCCGACCCATCCTGATCGCCCCCCCAAAGGCGCCTCCCGGCATCGGCGAGACCGTCGTCATCGCCTGGAACGGCAGCACCGAAAGCGCCCGCGCCATCGTCATGGCCATGCCCTTCCTGACCCGCGCCAGCAAGGTCTACGTGCTCGCCGTCGAGGGCGGCATGGTGCCCGGGCCCGGCGCCGCGGAGGTCGAGGACCATCTGCGCCGCAACGGCATCGCCGCCCAGGCCTCGATCGTACGCGCCGGCGCCGGCGGCGCCGGCGAGACGCTGCTGGCCGAGACCGCGAAATTGGGCGGCGACCTCCTGGTCAAGGGCGCCTACACCCATAGCCGCCTGCGCCAGATGATCTTCGGCGGCGTCACCCAGCATATTCTCAACGAGGCAGAGATCCCGGTTCTAATGGCGCACTGAACGCGACGGCGGCGCGGCCGCCCGCGGGGAGAGGAGTCGCCGGCCATGACCGAGCCGATCGACAGTCAACACGGGCGCTGCCATTGCGGCGCCGTCAGCTTCGCGGCATCCGGCCCGCCGGACTGGGTGGCGCACTGCCATTGCCAAAGCTGCCGCCGCACCACGGCCTCGCCCGTCACCACCTTTGCCGGCTACAAGGACGCGGCGGTTACCTGGGACGGCGCCGCGCCGCAGATCTTCAACTCATCGGCCGGCGTCGAGCGCGGCTTCTGCGGCCAATGCGGCACGCCGCTGTTCTACCGCACCGAAAGACGCCCGAACGACATCGACCTCTATCTCAGCACCTTCGACGACCCGGCTACCTTCCAGCCGCAGTTCCACGTCTTTGCCGTCGAACAGGTGGCGTGGCTGAATATGGGCGACGACCTGCCGCGCCATGCCGGCGGCAGCGCCGACGCGGATTAGCCCGGATTCGTCACGAACGGTTCTAAGATAGCTTTTTCGGGTGATTTGGTTCTGGTTTTGCGTCTTGGCGTGGCTTTTAGCGTTGATGGTTCCGCGGCATTGAGGGGCGCGGCTGCTTGATCGTCGGTTTTGGCGATTTTGGCGCAGGCCGGCGGGTGCGCTGACTGCCAGCGGCGCGTCGTTCGCGACATTCTCGGCTTGGACCTATCCCGGTGAGAGCCTGGCGGCGGCGAGGTGGAACAGCCCCTTGTCCGGGCAGGTCAGTCGAAGTCTCGAAAGACTAACCTGCTGGATCAGAGAAGCAGCCGGTCCATCCCATTATCGGAAGTCGCGGTTCATCTTCGATGGGACTTCTTCCAACAAATACGACTCTTGTAAATGCGACAATATTTCCCATCTATAATTTGGCGGTGTGGTTTGGGGTGAGGAGGCTCGCCCTGCTAAATTTACATGGCCGCCTTCCGCGAACTTTTTTTCTACATTGTGAGATCCCTGGACGTGAATCGCGATCAGGTGGGCCCCTCGCACCATTTGGGACAGGCGCTCCAGACACTTGGGAATGCCGTCCCAGCAATCAGCGCGACTAACGACAGAAGTGTTGTGAAAGTTAGGTACTATGAACACGAGATTTTCGAAAGCGGCCGAGGCCCTGTTCAGGAAACAGGACAAGCAAGCAGCCCTGTCCGAATACGACCAACAGCGGATTGCCGAACAGGAAAAATCCGCGCGGCTGCGGGCATTGCGCCTTGCCAAGGAAGCGGCCGACCGCAAGGCCGCGGCACAAGCCGCCCCTACGAAAGCCGCCGCCAAGAAGCCGGTCGCCAAGCGTCGCAAGACAGTCGCAGCGATGGACGCCGTCAGCGCCTAACGTTTTTTTTCGGCGCGCTCCG
>CAMYNJ010000078.1:2925-3553 GCA_947259795.1 uncultured Alphaproteobacteria bacterium
TGGACGCCGTCAGCGCCTAACGTTTTTTTTCGGCGCGCTCCGCGTCGAGCTGGCGGCCTGATCAGCCGCGCATCGGCCGTGATGCGCCAAAGCACGAGTTGGTGCCGTGTGTGAGCCAGCGAGCGCGTCTGGCCGCAGGGTCTCCTGTTGGCTATACCCGGCTGTCGCGAGGCACCTCCGGCGACGGTGAGTTTGGGGCGGTAAGCGGAAGTCCTGGTCCGTTTCGTCGGCTCTACCCCTGACTCCAGACCTGGTTAGGGCGCGTCGCTGACGCCCGGAGATGGCTGCTTTTCACCGTCCCGCCCGCCGCACCTGTTGGTCCGGTGAGTGGACAAGAGCTGACGTTTCGATGGTATGCTGAGTGTGCGCGACGACACATTGGACGCGTACGCCTTCGTGCCTGTGAAGCGATCGAGCGTTCCGACTGGCCATGCCTGGAGCACGACCGGTTCGAACGCAGTGAAGCGAGGAGGCATGCCGGTCGTAAGGTCGTGTTTCGCCGCGCTCGAGCATGCTGTTTCGTTTGTTAAGACTGGCTGACGAAGAGGAAAGGCCATGCACGTCAGGGTCGGCTATGAGTTGCTTTACGACTGTCCGCAGCCGACGCCGATGATCCTGATGCTCAGCA
>CAMYNJ010000079.1 GCA_947259795.1 uncultured Alphaproteobacteria bacterium
TCGCCGAGAAGAACATCAACGCTGAGATCACCGTATTCAATTTTCGAAAAGACGACGCCCGTGGCATGGCTTTGATCGAGCGCGCCAACACACAGGATTACGAGCTGATTTTCTCAATGGGTTCTGAATCAACCGACTGGCTGTACAGGCACTATGCCGGCGGACCCGTTCCCGTTGTCTCTGTATGTTCCAAGGATCCTGTAATGCTTGGACAGGCGGAAACCTATGACCGCGGAACAGGTACAAACTTCGCTTTCACATCGTTGAATATGCCTGTCGAAGTGCAATTGGCTTATGTTCTCGATTTCATGCCGCAGCTAAAGAATTTTGCCATCCTGGTGGATAGCAAGAATGTAAGTGCCGTCGAAACACAGGCGAAGCCCATAGCCGAATTCGCCCGGCAGCGCGGCGTGCAGGTCCTCGAGCTGGCCGTTGAAGACCCCAGGAAGGCCAAGGAGGAACTAGCCCAAATGGTCAAGTCGGCGGTCGCAACCATGCGCAAGAATGATCCGACGTTGAGCAGCAGCCTGTTCTGGATCACTGGCAGCACCTCCGTCTTTCGTGAAATCGCCACGATCAACGCCCATTCTGATCGCGTACCCGTTCTGAGCGTCGTCCCAGAAGTCGTTACGGCCGGTGACGACAGCGCGGTGCTGTCTATCGGCATAAGCTTTGAGAGCAACGCACATCTCGCGGCGATCTATGGTGCTCAGGTGCTTTCGGGCCGCAGTATGGCGGGTGACATGGCCGTTGGTATCGTCTCGCCGCCGGATATTGCCGTCAACTTCCGCAAGGCGCGCGAGATTGGCCTTAAAATCCCATTCAACTTTCTTGAAAGCGCGACTTATATCTATGACTACGATGGCAAGGTCGTGCGCAACTCAAGAACGTCGATCCAATCTGAGAATTAAGTGTACGATCAAAGTTGGTGAAGCGAAATGGCGGGAATCCCGCTGCGTCCGCCAAGACAGCGCATACGCGATGGTCCTTGGGGGTTCATGAGGGTAACGTCTTATTAATATGTCTTTGATAAGTTCTGAAATATTTTCACACCGGAATTTTTGAGTGTGTTTAAGTAAAGGAATTCCACTTTGGATGGGGAATTTAATATAATTCGCAAGAATTTGGCAGAATTTATCATTGCGGCATTTGCCGTTTGGTTGATTGCTGCGTTTCTCATCTATTTTGATCTGAAAAATACGTGGCCGTTTTTCTCTATTACCGATGCAAATCTGATTTTTGTTGAGGCATTATTTGTTCCTGCCTTTGCAAGTGTGGCATTCGGCTGGTTCGCCTATCGGCGGCACCGGGAACTCCTTGAGCAAAGCAAACGGGCCAGCAACCAGCTCGGCCAAGAAGTCATCAGACGAGAGCTAGCCGAGGGTGCGACGCAGGAAGCCGATAAACGGCTGGCGTCCCTGGCGGCATCCATTCCGGGGGTCGTTTACCAGCGGCAAGTAACACCCGAAGGCGATATCAGCTATACTTATATCAGCGAGGGCGCGCGTGCACTCTTCGGCGTATCTCCCGAGGAGATCCTGGCAGATCCCACCACGCTTTTCGATTGCCACGGGCCAAAATATCGGTCCGAATTCCGGGAACGCCTAATGGCGGCCTCCAAAGAGCTCAAGATGTGGGATGTCGAAGCCCAGATCGTGACGCGTGACGGCGAGGAAAAATGGACTCATGCCATCGCTCGCCCGCACCTCCAGCCGGACGGTACCGTGCTCTGGGATGGTGTGATTCTGGATGCCACGTGGATAAAGAAGGCGGAACTCGAGCTGTGCAATGCGAAGGAGGCCGCCGAGGCCGCGGACCGGGCAAAGTCGCATTTTCTGGCAAATATGAGCCATGAACTGCGCACCCCGCTCAACGCAATCATCGGCTACAGCGAACTGTTGAGCGAAGAAGCGGAAGAGCAGGGCAACATGTCGGCGGTGGAGGATCTCTATCGGATCAGTGCCGCGGGACAGCATCTTCTGTCGCTGGTCGACGGCATTCTCGACCTTTCGAAGATCGAAGCCGGCAAGATGGAACTGTCCATCGATACCTTCGATCCGGGGCAGCTCGTCCGCGATGTGCAGGCGATGGTCCAGCCGCTGGTCGACCGGAACGAAAACCGGTTCGTTGTTGAATGCCCGGACGATATCGGTGAGATGACGTCGGATGCGACCAAGCTGCGCCAAGTGCTCTATAACCTGATATCCAATGCCGCCAAATTCACCGAAGGCGGCGAGATTCGCTTGCAGGTTTCATGTGAAGCGACGAGCAATGGATCGGGCACGCCATCGAAGATTGTCTTCGCGGTGTCCGATACCGGCATTGGCATCGAGCCGGAAGAGGTTGGCGCTGTCTTCAGCGCCTTCAGGCAGGTCAAACCGTCGGACAGCGGGGTCCAAGGCGGAACCGGACTCGGCCTTACGATCAGCCGCCATTACTGTACCATGATGGGCGGAACGATTTCCGCCGAAAGCGAGCCAGGCAAGGGTACGACAATTACCGTCCGCCTGCCGGCGGTCATCGTCGAAACGAGCGATATTCGCACCGCCGAAGACCAGCAGCCGGCCATGAGCAGCGGCGCAAATCGGCACTAAACACTTTTTTTCTCTGCAAACGGGCAATCGATCTGTCGCCGGTTCCGCACGACCGCGCGGACTTTCCGTCGCGCCATGACAGACTGAATCTTTACATTTGACATATTATGTGTATATACACTTTTTTAATCCGCACTCCCCCAGTCACTGAGGGCGGCAAATGAAAGAGGAGCACGATATGGAAAATAACCGACATTCCGGCGGTTCGGACCGCCAGTCTCTTGTCGTCCTGGCCGCTGTAGCGGTCTGGTTTACGGCGGCGCTGGCGCTGGTATCGACTGGTTTCGTGAGGCCCGCCGCGGGCGAACCGCCACTGGGAATTCTGCTGGCGGCAACGGCGCCGATCCTCGCCTTCCTGGCCTGGTATGGAGGATCGCGAGCGTTCCGGGAATGGGTCCTTTCGCTGGATCTGCGCCTTCTGGTGATGTTTCAGGGTTGGCGCGTGCTGGGCGGCATGTTCCTGGTGCTGATGACCTTCGGCCTGCTGCCGGGCCTGTTCGCCTGGCCGGCCGGTCTGGGCGACGTCGCCGTCGGGGTGACGGCGCCATTCGTCGCACTGGCGCTATTGCGCCGGCCGGGATTCGCCCTGAGCCGGAATTTCCTGGTCTGGAACCTTTTGGGCATTTTCGATTTTATCGTCGCCGTCGGGACCGGGGTATCGACCTCCGGCATGTTTCCGGCTCTCTCGCAGGATGTGACTTCGGGCGCGATGAACGCCTGGCCGCTCGGCATGATTCCAGGGTTCCTGGTGCCGATGTTCACCCTGATGCACCTCGCGGCGATATTCCAGGCGCTACGGCTGCGGCGCGGCGTGACGCAATCCTTCGAGGCGGATAGGATTGCAGCATGAATTGGTCCAGTTCCATGTATATTGCGCTTGAGGAAGCGCTGGCGGCGGCGGGAAATCGGCCATAGCTAGACGGGCTATCCGATTCCGGCGACGGGAGGCAGGGCGATGACGGAAGGGCGTGGATCGCAGTTCGGGTTTGCAGCGGCGGCGGATGTGCCGGTTCCCTATCTGCGGCGCATCCGGGACTATTACGAGGCGCTGGGCTATGGCGCGCCCTATGAATGGGCGCATTACGCCGATGCGCCCTTCCAGGCCCTGGAAAAGCCGCTGGCGGCATGCCGGGTGGCCATCGTCACCACAGCGGCGCTCTACGCGCCCGGCAAGGGGGACCAGGGGCCGGGCGCGCCCTATAATGCGGCGGCCAAATTCTATCAGGTCTATTCCGGCGATGCGGCGGCGGAGCATGATCTGCGCATCTCGCATGTCGCCATCGACCGCAAGCACACCGCTGCGGAAGATTCCGGCACCTGGTTTCCGTTGCCCGAACTGCGGCGGGCCGCCGCGCGCGGACGCATCGGCTCGGTCGCCACGCGCTTCCATGGCATGCCGACCAACCGCAGCCATCGCGCGACCTTGGAGACCGACTGCCCGGAGGTCGTGGCGCGGGCGAAGGCCGACGGCGCGGACGCGGCGATCCTCGTTCCCAACTGCCCGGTCTGCCACCAGACGGTCAGCCTGGCGGCGCGCATGCTGGAGGAGAACGGTATCGCCACCGTCGTCATGGGCTGTGCGAAGGATATCGTCGAATTTGTTGGCGTGCCGCGCCTGCTGTTCTCCGATTTTCCGCTGGGCAACGCGGCCGGGCGGCCCAACGACCCGGAGTCGCAGGCATTGACGCTGGAGCTTGCCTTGCGACTCCTGGAAAGCGCCCCGGGCCCGCGCACCACCATGCAGTCGCCGCTGAAATGGAGCGACGATTCCGACTGGAAGCTCGACTACTCCAACATCGCGCGGCTGTCAGCCCAGGAGATCGCCAAGCGGCGCGCCGAGTTCGACCGGCAGAAGGCGACGGCTCGGACCCTGCGCGAAGAGGCGGGCAAGGCAGGATAAATGTGACGGCGGCGGGCGAAGGAGGCGCGGGCCAGCAGCCCGAATGGACAAAGGCGAATTGCGGTATAGAATGCCGCCTAAAGTCGCGCCCCACCGGAGGAGACCAAGACTCATGGCGAAGATTCCGCCCTTCCGCGCCGACCATGTCGGCAGCTTTCTGCGCCCCGCACGCTTGGCCGAGGCGCGCGAGAAATTTTCCGCCGGCAGCCTGCCGGCCGCCGAATTGCGCGCCGTCGAGGACGAATGCATCCGCGAACTGGTGGCGAAGCAGGAGCAGGTGGGGCTGAAGGGCATCACCGACGGCGAGTTCCGCCGCACCTTCTTCCATGTGGACTTCCTGGAGCAGATGGACGGCGTGACCGTCACCTACGGCGATTTCGTCGCCAAGTTCCGCAAGGATGACGGCACCGAGGTCGGCTTCCGCCCGCCGACCATGCATGTCGAGTCGAAAATCAAGCATTCCAAAGCGATCCAGGGGGCGGATTTCGACTATCTGAAATCGCTCGTCACCAAAACGCCGAAGGTCTGCATCCCGGCGCCGTCGATGCTGCATTTCCGCGGCGGCCGCAAGGGCATCAGCGAGGCGGTCTATCCGGACCTGGAGCAGTTCTACGGCGACCTGGCGGCGGCCTATGCAGCAGAGGTCGCCGACCTGGCCGCACGCGGCTGCCGTTACCTGCAGATGGACGATACCAACCTGGCCTATCTGTGCGACCCGGAAATCCGCCAGAGCACGATCGACCGCGGCGATGACCCGGACGCGCTGACCCATCTGTACTGCCGCATGGTCAATGACGCGATCAAGGGCCGCCCGTCCGACATGACGATCACCGTGCATCTGTGCCGCGGCAACTTCAAGAGCGCCTGGGTGGCCCAGGGCGGCTACGAGCCGGTGGCCGATATCCTGCTCAACGAGATGAATATCGACGGCTTCTTCCTGGAATATGACGACGAGCGGTCCGGCGATTTCGCGCCGCTGCGTTTCCTGCCCAAGGGCAAGCAGGTGGTGCTGGGGCTGATGAGCTCCAAGCTGGCGGCCGTCGAATCGAAAGAGGAAATCAAGCAGCGCATCGACGAGGCCGCGGCCTACGCCCCGCTGGACCAGCTGGCGCTGAGCCACCAGTGCGGGTTCTCGTCCACCGCCCACGGCAACGACATCACCGAGGACGACCAGTGGCGCAAGCTGGAACGCTGCGTCGAGGTGGCGGCCGAGGTGTGGGGGGATTGAGGGCGCGCTGGCCGGCGCCGCTCAATCGAACGGCAGCCCGACGTAATTCTCCGCCAGTGACTTCGCGCCGGCCTCGGAACTTGTGATGTAGTCCAGTTCGGCGAGCTGGATGCGGCGGTCGAAACCGTCGGCTTCGGGGGAGAGATGCAGCATTTGCGTCATCCACCAGGAGAAGCGCTCGGCCTTCCAGATGCGCCCCAGGCATTTGTCGGCGTAGTGATCCAAGCCGGCTGCGCTGTCCGACTTGTAGAAATCCGTCAGCGCCCCCGCCAGCACACGCACATCCGCCGCGGCCAGGTTCATGCCCTTGGCCCCGGTGGGCGGCACGATATGGGCGGAATCGCCGGCCAGGAACAGGCAGCCGTGGCGCATGGTCTCGCAAACGAAGCTGCGCATGGGCGTGATGCTCTTCTGCTGCACGGGCCCCTCGTTCAGGCGCCAGCCGCCGTCCTGGGTCAGGCGGGTTTGCAGCTCCTGCCAGATGCGGTCGTCCGGCCAGTCGTTGATGTCCTCGTCGGGCGAGACCTGAAGATATAGCCGCGTCAGTTCCGGCGAACGCATGCTGTGCAACGCGAAACCGTTGTCATGGTTCGAATAGATCAACTCGTCCGACGACGGCGCCGCCTCGGCCAGGATGCCGAGCCAGGCGAAGGGGTAGACCTTCTCGAAGGTGGTCAGTTTAGCGGCCGGAATACTGGGCCGGCAGATTCCGTGAAAGCCGTCGCAGCCGCCGATGAAATCGCATTCAATCCGTTGCGGCGCGCCGTCCTTGTCGGTGAAGCGGATTTTCGGGCTGTCGCCGTCGACATCATGGATCGAGACGTCGCCGGCCTCGAAATGGATCGGCAGCCCGTCATCCAGCCGCGCCGCCACGAAATCCTTCACGAATTCCTGCTGGCCATAGACCATGATCGACTTGCCGGTCAGCCCCTTCAGGTCGATGCGGCGGCGCTGCCCGGCGAAGCTGATCTCCAGCCCGTCATGGACCAGCCCCTCGCGACGCATGCGTTCGCCCAGCCCGACCTCGTCGATCAGCGCCGCGACCCAGTGCTCCATGACGCCGGCGCGGATACGCGCTTCGATATAGGCACGGCTGCGGCCCTCGATGATGATGGACTCGATGCCCCGAAGCTGGAGCATGCGGGCCAGCAGCAGCCCCGACGGCCCCGCGCCGACGATGCCGACCTGGGTTTTCATGACGATTATCGTTCCCTCCCTGTTAACCCGACTACCCCTTACGATGCCCAGTATAGCGGGGCGGCGCGGGAAATCCGAACACGAGAATACCGGAAAACATGCTTTTGTTAACCGCGGCATCTGTGTAATTGTTGCCACTCACGATCGGCCGGAAGAGTCGTGCCGTAACCCCGTAGGGAGGAAAAAAGAATGAAGTTCCCGAATATGAAAATTGCCCTGGCGGGCGCTGTTATCGGCATCGTCGCCGCGCTGACGGGTCCCGCGAACGCGCAGGAAGTTACGCTCAAGCTGCATCATCTGTTGCCGCCGGTGGCGCATGCGCACAAGAACATGCTGGCGCCCTGGGCCGAGAAAGTGATGAAGGAATCGGGCGGACGCATCAAGATCGACATCTATCCGGCCATGCAGCTTGGCGGCAAGCCGCCGCAGCTGATCGACCAGGTGCGCGACGGCATCGTCGATATCGTCTGGACACTGCCCGGCTACACGCCCGGCCGTTTCACCAAGACCGAGGTCTTCGAGCTGCCCTTCATGCACAAGGACACGGGAAGCACCAACAAGGCGCTGACCGAGTTCCTGGAAAAGAATGGCGACGAATACAGCGAATACAAGATCATCTCGATGTTCGTCCATACCGGCCAGGTGATCCATTCGGCGAAGCCGGTCCGCACCGCCGCCGACCTGGAAGGCCTCAAAATCCGCACGCCGACCCGCACCGGCGGCTGGATGATCGAAGCGATGGGCGCCACCCCCGTGGGGGCGCCGGTGCCGAAAATCCCGGAAATGCTGTCGAAGCGCGTCGTCGACGCGGTGCTGATCCCCTACGAGGTTACGCTGCCGCTGAAGGTCCACGAAATGGTCGACTATCACACGGTCCTCGCTGGCGACGTCGCGCGGGTCAACACCTCGACCTTTATCATCGCCATGAACAAGGCGCGCTATGAATCGCTGCCGGCCGACCTGAAGAAGGTGATCGACGACAATTCCGGCATGGCGTTAGCGCAGTGGCTGGGCGAGATCTGGGATGCGGCAGAAGGCCCGGGCAAGGCGAAGGCCGAGGAGTCCGGTGAGATCATCACCATGTCCACCGCGGAAGTCGCCAAGCTGCGTGCCAAGATCGAGCAGCCTGTGATCGACCGCTGGATCGGCGAGATGAAGGCGAAGGGCATCGACGGCCAGGCGCTGGTCGACGAGGCACGCGCGCTGATCGCAAAGAACAGCAAATAGGAAACGGCTACCGGTTGCAGCGGGCCTCCCCTCTCCTATAAGAGACGGATATGGCCGAAACCCAAACCGAACGCGCGCGGCCGGCCGACCCGGTGGGCCGCGCGCTTCATTTCTTTTCCTACCTACTCGTTCTCGTGGGCGGGTTCCTGATGTCCGCGCTGACCGTGATGACGGTGGTCAGCGTCATGGGGCGCTATCTGTTCAACAGCCCCATCCAGGGCGACTACGAGCTGGTGACCATGGGGACCGCCATTTCGGTTTTCCTGTTCCTGCCCTATTGCCATCTGCGGCGCGGCAATGTGGTGGTCGATCTGTTCCTGTCATGGGCGCCGCGCAAGGTTCAGAGCTTCTTCGACGCCGCCAGCGGGCTGCTGCTGGCGGCGATCGCCGGAATCCTGGCCTGGCGGATGATCCATGGCGGCCTCGATATGCATCAATATGGCGAGGTCTCCTACATCCTGGCGCTGCCGGTCTGGCCGGTCTTTCCCTTCGCGGTGCTGGCGTTGGGCCTGTTGTCGGCGGCCTGCCTCTATACCGCCATTCGTGATTTCCGCGAGATGGCCCGGTGAGCAGTTTTGCGATCGCGCTACTAGGCATTGCCATGCTGCTGGCGCTGCTGGTCATCCGCGTGCCCGTGGCGGTGGCGATGATCACGGTTGGCGTCGGCGGCTACGTGTCACTGAATGGCTGGCTGCCGCTTTTCAGCTATGCCAAGACATCCGTCTATCATGCCTTTTCCAATTACGACCTGTCGGTCGTGCCGATGTTCCTGCTGATGAGCCAGTTCGCCAGCAAGGCGGGATTAAGCCGGGCGTTGTTCGAGGCGGCCAACACCTTCCTCGGTCACCGGCGGGGCGGCGTGGCCATGGCGGCGGTGGGCGGCTGCGCCGGTTTCGGGGCGATCTGCGGCTCGTCGCTGGCAACCGCCGCGACCATGGCCCAGGTCGCGCTGCCTGAACTGAAACGCTATAAATATTCCGGCGCGCTGGCGACCGGCGCGCTGGCCGCCGGCGGCACGCTGGGCATCCTGATCCCGCCCTCGGTGGTGCTGGTGATCTTCGCCATCGCGGTCGAAGCCAATATCGTCACCATGTTCCAGGCAGCCCTGGTCCCCGGCATCCTGGCCGCCCTGGGTTATTTGCTGGCGATTTCCGTCTACGTCCGCGTCAGGCCCGAGGCCGGCCCCGTCGGCCATCGCGCCGAACGGGGCGAACGGCTGCGTGCGCTGATCGAGACCTGGCCGGTGATCCTGATCTTCGCTATCGTGATCGGCGGCATATATGCCGGTGTGTTCCACCCGACCGAGGGGGCGGCCTTCGGCGCCTTCGGCACCGCGGTGATCGCCTTCTGGCGCGGCGGGCTGAGGCTGGAGGGCTTCATCGATTGCGTCAGGGGCGCGGCGGTCTCCACCGGCATGATCTTCATGATCCTGATGGGGGCCGACTTCTTCAACGCCTTCCTGGGCTTTTCGCGCATGCCGCTGGAGCTCGCCGACTGGATTTCGGCCAGCGGCCTGGCGCCGATCGTCATCCTGCTGCTGATCATCCTGATCTATTTGCTGCTGGGCTGCGTGATGGACAGCCTGGCAATGATCCTGCTGACCGTGCCGGTGTTCTGGCCGGTCATCGCGGGGCTGGATTTCGGCATGCCGGAAGCCGACCTCAAGATGTGGTTCGGCATCATCGTGCTGATCGTGGTGGAGGTCGGGCTGATCACGCCGCCGGTCGGCCTCAACGTCTTCGTCATCAATTCGATGGCGCCCGGGGTGCGGTTGAAGGAAACCTTTATGGGCGTGCTGCCCTTCCTGGCGTCGGACGCAATCCGCGTCGCCTTGCTGATCCTGTTCCCGGCGCTTACCCTGTGGCTGCCGCATCTGCTGAAATGACGCCAATGTTCCGCAACAGCATAGACATAACGGTTGAATGGGGCGACTGCGACCCGGCGGGGATCGTCTTCTATCCCAACTATTTCCGCTGGTTCAACCAGGGCGCCCATGGGTTGTTCGGGGCCGCAGGCATGCCGTTCCACGAGATGATCGCGGCGGGAGGTTTTGCCGGCGTGCCGATGCTGGACACGCAGGCGACTTTCCGAATTCCGGTCCGCTTCGGCGAAACCATCACCCTGACCAGCCAGATCGCAGAATGGCGCAACAGGTCTTTCGTAATAACGCATGAAATACACAAGGCCGGCCAACTATGCGCCGAGGGCCGCGATATCCGCGCCTGGGTGGTCCACGACGACAAGGCCACCAACGGCATCCGTGCCGTGACGATCCCGGACGACGTGAAGCGCCGCTTGGAAGACGGTCCGTAATCCGGTGGTAGACTGGATTAACCGATCGAACCCGCTATATTCCGTTATTACCGGGTGCATTATGAAGGGCTGGGTGGCACCCCGCCAATCTGGTAATATGCCGACATGTCCCTGCTAGCGTCACATAATCTGCCTCTTGTTGCGGCATCTGTCCTGGTGGCAATCCTCGCCTCCTTTACCGGTTTGCGCATCGCCAGCGGTCTGCGCGCCCTGCCGCCGCCGGCCCGCAAGCGGGAGATCGCCAAGGCCGCCATTGCGCTCGGCGGCGGCATCTGGGCCATGCATTTCATCGCCATGCTGTCGATGCGGATGTCGGGGGAACTGACCTACGCGGCGCTTCCCACTCTCGGCTCGGTCCTCGTCGCCATCCTGATCACCGGCGTGGGGCTGCTGATCCTGCATTGCGGCGAGCGCACGACCCGCAAGATCGGGCTGGCCGGCGTGCTGATGGGGCTCGGCATCGTCTCGATGCATTACCTCGGCATGTCGGCGATCGGCGGCAAGACGGTGACCTACGAGACCCTCGGTTTCTTCCTGTCGTCCGGCATCGCCATCGCATCGTCGGTCTGCGCGCTGTGGCTTGCCTACAAGTGGCGGACATTGCGCCAGATCGCCATCGGTTCGGTGCTGCTGGGGATCACCATATCGGCCATGCATTATTCGGCTATGGCCTATACGAATTTCGGCGACGCGCCCGCGCAGGCGGCAGTCGGCGACCCGATCCTGTCGTCTGGGATGCTGGCGCTGCTGGTCGCGGTAGTGACGTTCCTGATCTGCGGCTTTTTCCTGCTGACCGCCATCCCGATGGACGCCGCGGGCCGGCAAGCGGATGTCCGGGAAGCCGCCGAAATACCCGCTGCCTCACCCCGCCTGCCCTACCAGCTTAACAACGCTGTGCATTTCATCTCGGTGGAGGATGTCGCGGCAATCCAGGCCGACGGCCATTACACCCGGCTCTATAACGGCAAGGAGGAACTGTTCTGCCCCTGGCCGATTTCGCGCGTGGAAGAGGCCCTGAAAGGAAGGAACTGCTTCCTCAGAACCCACCGAAGCTATCTGGTCAATATGCGGCATGTGAAGGGGTTCCAGCGCAATGGCGACAGGGCCTTCTGCCTGATCGGCAATGGCGGAGCCGACAGCATCCCGGTCAGCCGCTCGCGCATCGGCGAAGTGCGCGAGGCACTTCAGCTGGCCTGATCGCGCCGCATTTCGTGCAGCCAGACCGCATTTGGTGAAATTCAGGGGGCAGTCCGTTCCTGTACGCATAGCATGGCTCGCGTTCGCGACCTAACCTCCCTGCCAAGATCAAAAAACGATCGCCAGTGGAGGAAACGCAATGATACCCGGACAATTCGAATACCATCGGCCGACTTCGGTGGCCGATGCGGTGGGGCTGCTCGCAAAGCTGGGCGAGGAGGCCCGCGTGGTGGCCGGCGGCCATAGCCTTATCCCGATGATGAAGATGCGCATGGCGCAGCCGGATCATCTCGTCGACCTGCAGGATGTTTCGGAACTGAAGTACATCCGCGAGGACGGCGGCGACCTGGTCATCGGCGCGATGACGACCCAGTCGGAAGTCATCGCCTCGGACCTGTTGGCGCAGAAATGCCCCGTCCTGGCCGAGGCCGCGCTGCAGATCGCCGACCCGCAAATCCGCAATCTGGGCACGCTAGGCGGCAACGTCGCCAATGGCGACCCGGGCAACGACATGCCGGCCGTCATGCAGGCGCTGGACGCCCGTTACGATCTGGCCGGCCCGAACGGCACCCGCCAGGTCAGCGCGCGCGAATTCTACGAGGGCGCCTATTTCACCGCGCTGGCGGATGGCGAGATTCTGACCGCCGTCCGCTTCGCCACGCCGGCCGCCGGGCATGGCTGGTGCTATGCCAAGCAGAAACGCAAGATCGGCGATTACGCGACCGCCGCTGCGGCTGTGATCCTGACTCTTTCCGGCGGCAAATGCACCGCTGCCTCGGTCACGCTGACCAACGTGGCCTCAACGCCGCTTCATGCCGAGGCGGCATCGAATGCGCTTGTCGGCACCGCACTGGACGCGGCCGCGATCGACAAGGCGGCCGCGGAAGCCATGGCGGTCGCCGATCCGGCGAGCGACGGGCGCGGGCCGGCCGAATTCAGGACAAGGGTCGCGGGCGTTATGGTGCGCCGCGCCACAGAGGCCGCGCGCGAACGCGCCGCCGGCTGAACGGGGTAAGAGAGGGATAGAAAACATGGGTAAGATGCACGTCAAAATGACGGTGAACGGCAAGCAAGTAGAGGGCCTTGCCGAGCCGCGCACATTGCTGATCCATTTTCTGCGCGAGGATTTGAATCTGACCGGTCCGCATATCGGCTGCGACACCAGCCATTGCGGCGCCTGCACGGTGGATATGAACGGCATGTCGGTGAAGTCCTGCACGGTCTTCGTGGCCCAGGCCAACGGCGCCGAGGTCACCACGATCGAGGGCATCGCCAACGCGGACGGCACGCTGCACGCTATCCAGGCGGCATTTGCCGAGCATCACGGGCTGCAATGCGGCTTCTGCACGCCGGGCATGATCACCCGCGCCCATCGTCTTCTGCAGGCCAACCCGAGCCCGACGGAAGAGGAAATCCGCTACGGCATTTCGGGCAATCTGTGCCGCTGCACGGGCTATCAGAACATCGTGAAGGCCATTCAGGCCGCCGCCACCACCCTTAACACTGCTGCGAAGGAGGCCGCGGAATGACCGAACAAGCACCCACGACCGAAGAGCGGGTCGCCAACCTCCAGGGCCTCGGTTGTTCGCGCAAGCGCGTCGAGGACGCCCGCTTCACCCAGGGCAAGGGCAATTACGTCGACGATATCAAGATGCCGGGCATGGTGTTCGGCGATTTCGTGCGCTCGCCCTACGGCCATGCGCGCATCAAGTCGATCGGCAAGGACGCCGCACTCGCCCTGCCGGGCGTCATCGCGGTGCTGACGGCGGAAGACCTGAAGCCCCTGAACCTGCATTACATGCCGACGCTGGCCGGTGACGTGCAGGCGGTGCTGGCCGACGAAAAGGTGTTGTTCCAGAACCAGGAAGTCGCCTTCGTGGTGGCCGAGGACCGCTA
>CAMYNJ010000080.1 GCA_947259795.1 uncultured Alphaproteobacteria bacterium
GATGCACATGCCGACAAGCCCCTCCAAAACGAGATCGAACAGCAGCAGAGAGAATTGACCGGCCCATGTCGCTCCTCGATTCGGACCCCATCTACAAGCCCTTCCGTTATCCCTGGGCCTACGACGCCTGGCTGACCCAGCAGCGCATTCATTGGCTGCCGGAGGAAGTGCCGCTGGCCGACGACGTCAAGGACTGGCGCAACCGGTTGACCCCGGCGGAACGCAACCTGCTGACCCAGATTTTCCGCTTCTTCACCCAGGCCGACGTCGAGGTGAACAACTGCTATATGCAGCATTATTCGCGCGTCTTCCAGCCGACCGAGGTGAAGATGATGCTGGCCGCCTTCTCCAACATGGAGACGGTGCATATCGCGGCCTACAGCCATCTCCTGGACACCATCGGCATGCCCGAGACCGAGTACCATGCCTTCCTCAAATACAAGGCGATGAAGGACAAGTACGACTATATGCAGAAATGGGGCGTGGAAACGCCGGCGGATATCGCCCGCACGCTCGCCGTCTTCGGCGCCTTTACCGAGGGGCTGCAGCTTTTCGCCAGCTTCGCCATTCTGCTGAATTTCCCGCGCTTCAACAAGATGAAGGGCATGGGGCAGATCGTCACCTGGTCGGTGCGCGACGAGTCGCTACACACTGATTCTGCGATTCGCCTGTTCCATACCTTTATCGACGAAAACAAGTCGGTCTGGACCGAAGCGCTGCAGCGCGACCTTGGCATCGCCTGCTCGACCATCGTCGACCATGAGGACGCCTTCATCGATCTCGCCTTCGAGATGGGCGACATCGAGGGGCTGAGCGGTGACGAGGTCAAGAGCTACATCCGCTATATCGCCGACCGGCGGCTGATGCAGCTTGGCCTGCCGGCCATGTATCACGTCGGCAAGAACCCGCTGCCCTGGCTGGACGAAATCCTGAACGGTGTCGAACATGCCAATTTCTTCGAGAACCGCGCCACGGAATATTCCAAGGCCTCGACGCGCGGCAGTTGGGAAGAGGCGTTCGACTGACCCCATTGGGTGACGGCGCCGGGTGGCGCGCCATCGCCCCTGAGTTCCTGCGGCCCTGCCCCGGCTGGAGAAATCCGCCGGGGCCTTTTTTTGGCGGAGTTACTCGCTTTCGGCGAATTCGGCGCAAAGGCCTCAGTTCGGCTTCTTGGCATCGAGGCGTTCCGACAACGCTTCGGCGCTGAACGACGGCGTGCCGGTGTCCTCGCCGGCCTTGGGGTCGCCGAGACCGGGAACGGAACCCGGCTGCGCCTGCCCGCCGGACCTGCCCGACGGATTGCCGGCGACCGGATTGTTGAAACCACGCTCGTCGGCGCCTTTCGAGGTTGCCCCGATCGAAAAAACCTCTCGGAGAGCCTTTTTATTTCCCTGATTTTGCCTGAAATCTTACCCTATTGTGCGTGCAGAATGATCGTCGAACACCTATGTCAAGGGCAATAAGGACGGAGGAAAGGCTTGGTTTCTATTGAAAAACAAAACGAAAGATGTATTTTATGCCAGCGCTAAGTTGCTGATTTCATTTATTATAACTGGGAGCATTCTATCTGCGGGAACTTCGGTCGTCCGCTATTTCGATCCGACCTTTTCGATCAGTTTGTTCGATCTGCTTTCCCAGAACAACTTCACGGCCTGGCTGCTTGTGGCATTGCTGGCGGGGATAGTCTTCGGCGTTCTTTCGATGTTGCCGGGTTTTTCTTCCACGCGGACGCCTAGGGGCGAAAAAACCAACGGCAACGACCCACTATCGGATTGAGCCACCCCGGCCCCTGCCCTATCATCGCGCCGCAATTTCGGGTGAGAGGATGCAAGGGACATGGCGAAATTCGGGATCGGGCAGCCGCTGCGAAGGGTCGAGGATGCGCGGCTGCTGACCGGCCAGGGCCGTTACACGGCCGATATCAGCCTTCAGGGACAGACTTGGGGCCATGTCCTTCGCTCACCGCACGCCCATGCCCGCATCGCCGGCATCGACTTGCAGGCAGCCCTCGATATGCCCGGCGTACTGGCGATTTACACGGAAGCTGAAATCCGTCGCGAGGGGCTTGGGACCATCAAGTGCCTCGCCCCCGCGACCCAGCCCAACGGTTCGATCCAGCCCCTGCCGCCGCATCCCGTTCTCGCCGAGGGCAAGGTGCGACACGTGGGCGATCCGGTCGCCTTCATCGTCGCCGAGACTGTCGACCAGGCCCGCGACGCCGCCGACGCCATCATGGTGGATTACGAGCCGCTGCCCGCCGCCGCCAACCCCATGGCGGCGATCGAGCCGGGTGCGCCGGCGATCCATGACGAAGTGCCCGGCAATGTCAGTTTCCGCTGGGAGAAAGGCGACAGCGAGAAAACGGACGCGATCTTCGGAGAGGCCGCCCATATCGTGCGCACCCGCCTGATCAACAACCGCGTCGTCATCGCGCCGATCGAGACCCGCGCGGCGATCGGCGATTGGGACGGCAGCCGCTTCACCCTCCACACCCCTAGCCAGGGCCCGCATTCACTACGCCGCCAACTGGCCAGGGATATTTTCCATATGCCGGAGGACGCCTTCCGCCTGGTTACCCACGATGTCGGCGGCAGTTTCGGCATGAAGATTTTTCTCTATGCCGAACAGGTATTGGTTCTACTGGCCGCCCGGCAACTGGGCCGTCCCGTAAAATGGGTGGGCGAGCGGGCGGCCGACGCATTCCTGTCGGATAGCCACGGCCGTCACCAGATCGACGAGGTGGAGCTGGCGCTGGACGGCGACGGCAGATTCCTGGCGTTACGCGCAAACAAATTCGCCGATATGGGCGCGTATCTGTCAAACTTCGGCCCCTATATCCAGACCGACTGCAGCGTATTGATGAACAACGGGGTCTATCGCTTTCAGGCCATGCATGTCAGTGTCACCGGTGTCTTTACCAACACAGTCCCGGTCGACGCCTATCGCGGCGCGGGACGGCCGGAAGCGATTTACCTGCTGGAACGCACGGTGGACGCGGCGGCCCGCCAGCTGGGCATCGACCCCGCCGAACTGCGACGGCGCAATTTCATCGGTGCCGAGGAAATGCCCTTCACGACGACGATCGGCGCGACATACGATTCCGGCGATTTCGCCCGCAACCTGGAAGACGCGCTGAAGCTCGCCGACAGTTGCGGTTTCGCTGCCCGCAAGGCGGCGGCGGGGGCGCGGGGCCGGCTGCGCGGCATGGGCATCGCTCATTACATCGAGAATTGCGGCTCCGGCCCCGAGGAAACCGGGCGTATGCGGGTCGAGGCGGATGGGACCGTCACCTTCACCATCGGCACCCAGGACAACGGCCAGGGCCACCAGACCGCCTATGGCCAGATTATCGCCGGCCGGCTGGGCATCGATATCACGCGGGTGCGGGTCATTCAGGGCGATACCGACCTTGTGTTGACCGGCGCGGGAACCGGCGGCTCGCGTTCGCTGCCCATCGGCGGCGTTTCCTGCGACCGGGCAGCCGCCGCCATCATCGAAAAAGGCAAGCGGATCGCGGCGGAAGTCCTGGAAGCCGCGGTTCAGGATATCGATTTCACCGACGGCGCCTTTTCCATTGCGGGCACTGACCGCGCGGTCAGCCTGGCGGATATCGCCCAGGCCGCGACAGATCCGGCGAAGCTGCCGGATGGCGAGGAGCCCGGCCTTACCGGCGAGGGCACCCATGGCTCCACCCAATACACATTCCCCAATGGCTGCCATGTCTGCGAGGTCGAGGTTGACCCGGAGACCGGGCAGGTGACGCTGGACCGTTACGCCGTGGTCGACGATTTCGGAAAGGTGATCAATCCGATGCTGCTGGCCGGCCAGGTCTATGGCGGCATCGGCCAGGGCGTCGGCCAGGCGCTGCACGAAAACTGCGTCTATGACGACGACGGGCAGCTCCTGAGCGGCTCCTTCATGGATTACGGGCTGCCGCGCGCCGACGATTTTCCCGATATCGCCTTCGACTATCACGAGGACGCGCCCTGTGCGACCAATCCGCTGGGATTGAAGGGATCGGGCGAGGCCGGCGCTGTCGGGGCGCCGCCCGCCGTCATGAACGCCATTCTCGACGCCCTTACGGGGCGGGGCGTTAGCGCGATCGACATGCCGGCGACACCGCAGGCGGTCTGGCGCGCCATCCGGGATGCCGCCTGATGGACAAGGTCCAGGCGCAATACGAACGCTGGATCTATCCGGAGCCGGTCGAGGATCTGGAAGCCTGGCTCGCCGGCGGCGTCTTCTCGGTCGGCGATCCGAAGGAATGCGGCGACATCTTCTGGCCCGCCACCGGCTATCGCGAGAGCATTAACATTCTGGTTGCAGGCTGCGGCGCCAACCAGGCGGCCCGCTACGCGCTGCAGCACCCGACCGCCAGGGTCACCGGCATCGACCTCAGCGAGGCCTCGCTGGCCCATGAGGAGAAGCTCAAAGCCAAACATGGCCTGGATAACCTGACGCTGCACCGGACGCGTCTGGAAGAGGTCGCGGAACTGGGCCAGACATTCGACTTCATCGCCTCGTCCGGCGTGCTGCACCATCTGCCGGACCCCGTGGCGGGGCTGAGGGCGTTGGGCGGCGTGCTGGACCGCGACGGGGTCATCTACATCATGCTCTATGGGCGCTACGGGCGGGCGCCGGTCTATATGATGCAGGATCTGTTCCGCATGCTGGACGTAGAACAGACCGAAGTAGGCGTCGCACTGGTCAAGGACGCCGTCAAACTGCTGCCGCCCGAGCATCCGCTCAAGGGCTACGAGCGCCGCTCGACCGATATGAAGTACGACGCCGGCCTGGTAGACCTGTTCCTGCATCGCCAGGACCGCCCCTACAGCGTCCCCGAAATCATGGAGTTCACCCGCGAGGCCGGCATGGCGTTCCAAGCCTGGGTCCAGCCGGCCTTCTACAATCCGGATGTCGCCGTCCCCGACAACCACCCGCTATACCAGCGACTGGAAAAGCTTTCCGACGAGGATCGCTGGGCCGCCATGGAACTGTTTGGCGGGCTGCTTTCGCGCCATGATTTCTGCGTTTGCCGGACCGACCGGCCGCTCGACGGCTATTTCATCGATTTCGCACATGCGGATTTCCCCGTCCGGGCGGTTCCCCTGCCGCAGGGATCGAGCCTGGCCCCGGCCACCGGCGGCAAACCGGCCATGCTGACCGGCCCGCAGCGGCCGCCGCTGACCCTGCCGCCGCCCCTGGCCGCGATCTTCCAGCAGATCGACGGCGCCCGCACCATTGCCGAATGCCTGGACTCCGCACCGGTCAACGCACCGCCCGAGATGCTGCGCCGACATGGACTCCGTTTTTTCAGAACCCTATGGCGGACCGGCCATATCGCCTTCCGGCTCAAGGAGACATCGTGAACAACTACCAGCAATGGATTCCCCAACTCGTCGCGCTTTCCCATAAGGCCGGCGAAGTGATCATGGAAGTCTACGCCACCGATTTCAAAACGGAAACCAAGGCCGATAAGTCGCCAGTAACGGTGGCCGACCTCGCCGCCGAGGCGGTTATCGAGGCGGGGCTGCCCGAACTGGCCCGCCATATCCCGCTGGTCGCCGAGGAAGCGGTGTCGGCGGGTCGCATACCCAAAATATCCGATGGACGGTTCTGGCTGGTCGATCCGCTGGACGGCACCCGCGAATTTGTCAACCGCAACGGCGAGTTCACGGTAAATATCGGACTGATCGTCGATGGCGCGCCGGTACTGGGCGTCGTCCATGCCCCGGCCCTGGATCTGACCTTCACTGGTTTGGTGGGCGCCGGCGCGACCGTGGCCCGCGACGGCAATCCTCCCGAGGCCATGTCGGTGCGTCCCTCGCCCGCCGCCGGCGTCACCATCGTCGCCAGCCGCCGCCACGGAGACCCGGAAGCGATCGACAAGCTGCTGCGCGGCCACCCGGTGGCCGACCGAAAAACCGCCGGAAGTTCGCTGAAATTCTGTCTGGTCGCGGAAGGCGAGGCGGATATCTATCCGCGCTTCGGCCGCACCATGGAATGGGACACCGCCGCCGGACAGGCCGTCCTGAGCGCCGCCGGCGGCCGGGTCACAGATGAACATGGCGCCCCCTTGACCTACGTGCGGCCGAGGCCCCAGCCATAGCCGCCCAGGTTGCCAGATTTCCGGATCACCCGGTGGCAGGGAATCAGCCAGGAGACAGGATTGGCGCCGTTGGCGTTGCCCACCGCGCGCGCCGCACCAGCCGGCAGACCGACGCGCCGGGCAATATCCTGATATGTAGTCAGCCCGCCCGGCGGGATCTCGAGCAGAGCCTGCCAGACCTTGAGCTGGAACCGGCTGCCCCGCAGGAACAACCTGATCGGCGGGGCGTCGCGGGGAATAGAATTGCCCGATTCGGCGAATATCCGTGGCATGAACGCCTGCGTGGCGGCATCGTCGCGCACCAGTTCGGCTCGTTCCCAGCCGCGGGCAAGCTTCGCCAGCGGCGCGTCCCGCGCATCCCCGGCAACGAAGCCAAGCCCGCAGATGCCGCGTTCGGTCGCCATCAGAAGGCATTCGCCGAACGGGCTTTCATGGAAGCCGTAACGCACCGTCAGCCCTTCGCCGCGCGCCTTGTATTCGCCCGGCGTCATCGCCTCGAAGGTGACGAACAGATCATGCAGCCGTCCGGGACCCGACAGGCCTGAATCGTAGGCTGCGTCCAGCACACTCGCCGACTCGCGCAACCGCCGCTTGGCTTCCGCCAAGGTCAGATGCTGCAGGAATTTCTTCGGGCTTACCCCTACCCAGCGCATGAACATGCGCTGAAAATAGGGCTCGCTGAGCCCGACATGGGCCGCCAGTTCCGCCAACGAGGGCTGGTTCGGAAATTCGTCGGCCAGCTTGTCCAGCACCATGCCCATCCGGGCGTATTCGGAACGGCCCGGCGCCTGAACTGGATTGGTGGCTATTTCATCGTTCGTTTGCATATGCATGTCATTACCATCCGTGCTCATCGTGAAATCCCGTGGAAGATCCGGGTCTCCGTGCGTTTCGCTCAAGATCTGTTCGGCGCAAGCCAATGTCCCGCAACATATGATCGCTCATTGCCAAATCAGGGCTGCGCGGCCTTCTATTTCGCCGCATACCGCGGGACAGAAAGCGAATGGCGTTCCCGGCACATCGTGCGAGATACTGAAAGCCTCGTCTTTCGCCCCGAACCTCGTTTGCATCCGCCACCATCTCCGATCCACCTGTACCGCAACTTTCGTCCAGCCAGTATCGGATTAACCGGCGCTGCAACCCACCCGATTCTTGCGGTGATCTTCGGGTAAGGCTCTATCCGATCAGGTCGGCAAGCGTGCGCGTATAGCAGGCGATTTTAGTGTCTGTTCCTTCCGGACAGGGCGATCTCTCGAAACCGAGTTTTTCATACATTCCGACGGCGGTTTCCATGCGGCCGGGGATGGTTTCCAGGCGGATCGAGGCATAACCGGCCTCGCCCGCCATGCCCATGACCAGCCAGGTGAGGTTACGGCCGATTTTCATCTCGCGGAAATCGGGCCGCACATAGAGACGCTTCAATTCCGCCACGCCCGGCGTGAAGCGGCAGGTCGCCACGCAGCCCACTGGCTCACCGCCGACCCGGCAAAGCAGCAACTCGCCCCCGGGCGGCGCATAAGGGCCGGGCAGCCCCTCCAGTTCCTTGTCGAATCCCTCGAAACAGAGCTCGAATCCCATGAAATCGGCATATTCCCGGAACAGGTCGCGGACGGCCTCGATATCCTCCGGCGTCTCAGCCGCGGCCACCGCAATATCGATCTGTTTTCCCATAATACTTTCTCCGTCGTTCGCGACGTCCAGTATAGCGGTGCGGTAACGGTATATTAAACCCGCCCCGTCACAATTATCGGGCTTCCCCATGCCGCGGAAGCTTCGAGAAGTCAGGGATCGAGGAGAAATGACATGAGCGACTGTTTCGGATGGGGCATTATCGCCCCGATGGCGAGGGCCGGCCGCAAGGCGCTGGGCATCCTCTTGCTGGGCATTTTCCCGCTCGCTGTCGCCGGCTGCATGGAGATCGAAACGGTCGTGCGGGTCAATCCCGACGGCAGCGGAACCATCACCGAGCGCATCGTGATGAGCAACGAAATCGTCGAAATGATGAAGGAGATGGCGCCCGAGGGGCAGCCGGCCGAGCTGTTTAACGAACAGGAACTGCGCGACGCGGCCCCCGGTTACGGCCAAGGCGTAACCTATGTCTCGGCCGAGAATGTGGAATCCGAGTTCGGCAGCGGTTACGAGGCCCGCTATGCCTTCGCCGACGTCAACAGGATCCGCGTCGGCCAGAATCCCGGCGACAAGATGCCCGGCAGCGAGACCATGGAAGGCGAGGAAACGGCCGAGGAAGGCGACTTCACCACCTTCACCATGCGGTCCGGCAGTCCCGCCGAACTCGTGATCCACTGGCCGGTCGACGAAGACGAGACCGGAAGCGTGGAGACCACCGAGACCGCCTCGACCGGCGAAACCAGCGCCGAGGAAACGCCCGAACAGCAGGAAGCGGCGATAGAAATGATGAAAATGGCCTTCCAGGACATGCGTATGTCGCTGCATGTGGAAGTCGCGGGACAGGTCGTCGACAGCAACGCCACGCATCTCGACGGCAACCGCGTGACCCTGGTCGACATCGCCTTCGCCGAATTCCTGGAAAGCGAGGAAGTCATGCAGGCGATGGCCTCGAACGACGACCAGAGCGTCGCCGACATGAAGGAAATGATGGCGCTTATCCCGGGCCTGAAGATGGAAATCGAACCCGAGGTCAGTGTCCTGTTCGAGTGACCGGCGGGCGAAAGGGAAAATACGGCGGCGGTATATTCTCTCGTCACTCCTTGCGGCGAATGCCGTAGCAGGTCTCGAATTTCTCGAACCCCGCATGCAGGTAATAATCCTCGACCCCCGGGGCCGACAGCAGCAGGAAGGTGGCGCCGTCGCCGGCTGCCTCGCGGCTGCGGCGGACGAGTTCGCGGCCGACACCCTGCCCCTGCCATTTCCGATCGACCGCGAGATCGGAACAATAACAGCAATAGGCATAGTCGGTGACGCAGCGCGATACGCCGATCAGCAGCCCGTCGGCCTCGCGCGCGGTGACGATGAGGTTGCTGTTTTCCAGCATGGTGGCGACCCGTTCGCGCTGGTCTACCGGGCGGCGCGCGGCCAGGCCCGAACGCAGCAGCACATCGATGAATTCGTCCGCTGCAAGGTCGTTTTCGATGTTCCACCTTATCATCATGTGATTATCCGCCATAGCGGCGGCTTCCCCCTGGAACAGTTCTTTCCATTACCGGGAAACTGTACCAGACTTCAGCCGCGCCGCGCCAACGCCGATTAAAATGGCCGCCAGACAGCCGGGGGCGGCGCCGGCGACGGGCCGTGTGCCGCCCTGTACGCTCATGCGTCGGCGAGTTCGGCCCGCGGCGACGCGCCGGCAAGATCGAGCGTTCCGGCGCTGCGGATCGCCGCCCGGCCGGCGATGGCGACACGGTCGCCGCGGTCGGTGCAGAACAGCTCGCCGCCTCGTGTCGAAGCCTGGATGGCGTGCAGGTCGGTCTTGCCCAGCCGCTTCGACCAGTACGGGACGAGCGTGGTATGGGCGCTGCCGGTAACCGGGTCCTCCGGAATGCCCGCACGCGGCGCGAACATGCGCGAAATGAAATCCACATGCTTGCCGGGCGCGGTGGCGATGATCATCCAGTCCTCCAGCGCCTCGAGCGCCGCCATGTCCGGCGCCAAGCCGCGAACGGCGTCTTCGCTGTCGAACACCGCCATACAGCCGGCACCGGGGATGCGCAGAACCTCGGCCGGTTCGGCGCCCAGCGCCGCGGAAAGCCCGTCCAGGCTGTTGTGGGTCGCCGGGCGAGCGGGGAAATCCAGTTCCAGCAGGTCATCCTTGCGGGTCACCGTCAAGGTGCCGGCCTTCAGCGTGTGGAACCGGATGGTCGATGCGCCGGGATCGAGATAAGCAAAATAGATCGCTGCAGAGGCCAGGGTCGCGTGCCCGCAGAGATCGACCTCGACTGTCGGCGTAAACCAGCGCAGCAGGTAGCCATCATAACGAGGTGCGAAAAAAGCCGTCTCGGCCAATCCCATTTCGCGCGCCACCGCCTGCATCACGTCTTCCGCCAGCCAGTCGTCGCGCGGACAGACCGCGGCCGGATTGCCGGTCAGGCCCTCTCCCACGAAGGCATCGACGACATAAATCTTCGGATCCTGTTCACTCATCGCTCTCTTCTCCATACTGTTTGAATTTCACGCCCGCCAGAATGGTTTGCGCGCCTCTTGCTCGGCTGCTTGCCGGTCAATCCCGATATCGCGCAATTGACACTCGTTCAGCCGCAACAGGTGACGCCGGCTTCGCGACCGCTGCCACCACAGGCGAAGGCTGGCGGTGAAATCGCGAAGAAACAGTCCCCCGACGAGGCCACTTTTCTCGATCCTGCTTATCCAGGCCATGTCACTCTCCTCGACTCTCAATCCATCGCTTGACGAGGACGACGATGTATTGTATCGATACAATATACCGCCTCTCTCGCTGAAACGAAGGGGCAATCAGGATTATTTAAAGGTACAATAGAGTCAATGGAAACATTGTCATCATGACAATATGGACACCAGATATTTCGGGCCGTGAAGGCCCCAAATACAGGGCCCTGGCGGACGCGATCGCCCAGGCCATCACTTCGGGTGAACTGCCGGAGGGCGCGCGCCTGCCGACCCACCGCGACCTCGCCTGGAAACTGGGCATCACCGTCGGCACGGTTACCCGTGCCTACGCGCTGGCACAGGCTCAAGGCTGCATCACGGGCGAGGTGGGCCGGGGCACCTATGTTCTGCCGGAACGGGATCGCCCGACCGGCCCCGCGGGCGAAGCGGCCTTCAGCTTCCCCATGACGGCATTTGACCGGCCTGCGGACGAGTCGGAAAAAACGTCCGGGCCGATCGTGATGAACCAGAACTTCCCGGCCGATCCCCGGGTGAACGACCTTCTGGCGCAGGCGATGCGGCGCCTGGCCGATCCCCGTCGCCTGAACGCCATCAACGGGTACCTGCCCGCCAACGGGTTGCGGCGGCATCGCGTTGCGGGCCGTGATTGGTTGCGGCGCTTCGGCATCAAGCGCGACGAGGATTCGATCCTCATCGTCAACGGCTGCCAGCACGGGCTGAGCGTTGCCTTCATGGCGCTCGCCAAGCCCGGCGATACCATTCTGGCCGAATCGCTGACATGGCCTGGCGCGCGACAGTTAGCGGAGATGCTGGGGCTGAAGGTGGCGCCGGTGGCGATCGACGGCCAGGGCGTCCTGCCCGACGCCTTCGAGGCCGCCTGCCGCGAGGCCTCCCCCCGCCTGTTCTATACCGTGCCGACATTGCACAACCCGACGGCATCGGTCCTGCCGGAAGAGCGACGGCAGGCCATCGCCGACATCGCGAACCGCCACGGCGTCTACATCGTCGAGGATGATGTGTTCGGTTACATGGTCGAAAACGCGCCGCCGCCGATCAGCACATTCGCGCCGGAGTTCGGCATTTATGTCACCAGCCTCTCCAAACCGGTGGCGCCGATCCTGCGCGCGGGTTTCGTCTCGGCGCCGGCGGCTCTGGTCCCCACCTTGTCGGCCGCTATCCGCGCCACCACGCTGATGCCATCGCCGCTGAATGCCGAGATTGGCACGGAGCTGATCCTGTCGGGTGCGGCCGGGGCCGCAGCCGAACACCAGCGCCGGAAGGCTGCCGCGCGCCAGAACATGGCCGCTGAGATACTCGGCTCGAACATCAGCCTTTCGCATCCCGCCGGAACCCATATCTGGATGATGGTTCCGCCCTCCTGGACAGGCGAGGTCTTTGCGGCGGAGGCGCTCGCGCGCGGCGTCGCCGTCACGCCCGGCAGCGCCTTCGCTATCGGCGAAAACACGACCGCCTCGCAAGCCATACGGCTGTGCATCGGCGCGGAAAGCGATCAGGAAAGAGTTCGCGAAGGGCTTGAAATTATCGCAGAATTATTGAAATCGGCCCCGCCGGCCGCCGACCCGATCGTTTAACCCGGGTTAAGCTAACCTATCGCTCCGGATGGTAGGGCGCCACCGTATGGACATGGTTCAGCGGCCCGCGGCCCTTGCCGAAGCCCGGCGCGGTCAAAATAGCTTCGCGCACATAGGCCCGCGCACGCACGACCGCGTCGCGCAGGGTCATCTTCTGGGCCAGTCCCGTTGCGATCGCCGAGGCCAGGGTGCAGCCGGTTCCATGGGTATGCGGCGTGTCGATGCGGATATCCTCGAAGACTTCCAGCCCCTCTTCCGAAAACAGCACGTCGTAAATCGCGTCGCCCTCGAAATGGCCGCCCTTCACCAGCACGGACTGGACACCAAGCGTAATCATGATCTCGGCGGCGTGTTTCATGTCGTTGAGCGTGTGGATTTCCATGCCCGTCAAAACCTCCGTCTCAGCGATATTGGGCGTCGCGATACGGGCGTGCAGCAGGAAATGCTGGCGAACTAGATGGATCGCATCGCGGTCAATCAGCGGATGGCCGCCCTTGGCCATCATCACGGGATCCAGCACGATAGGGATATCCGGTGCGAACTCCATATAGGTGTAATGCACCGACTCGATGGTTTCCTCGTTCGGAACCATGCCGATCTTGATAACATCGGCGCCGATATCCTTCAGCACCAGCCGCATCTGTTTCGCAACGAAGCCCCCGGTGGTCTCGACCATGCCGTTGACGCCCTCGGTGTTCTGCGCCGTCAGCGCGGTAACCGCCGTCATCGCATAGCCGCCCAGCGCGGTAATCGCCTTGATATCGGCCTGGATGCCCGCGCCGCCGCCGGAATCCGAACCGGCGACCACCAGAACGCGGCCATCGACCCTCGTCCCCTGGCTCGCGGTCTCACCCGGCAGCGCCTTTTCATGCATGCCCGTCATCTACCGGCCACCTGTTCGATCGCGCCGACGATTTCGGCGACCACGCTGCCGACCAGGGATTCGTCGTCGCCCTGGGCCATCACGCGAATCACCGGTTCGGTGCCGGACTTGCGGATTACCAGGCGCCCGCCGGCGCCCAGCGCCGACTCGCCCTCGGCGATCGCTTGCTGAACCAGCCTTTCGTCCAGCGGCGCGCCGCCACCGAAACGCACATTGCGCAGCAACTGCGGCAGGGTCTCGAAGACCCGGCAGACTTCGCTGGCGACGCTGTCGCGCGTAACCAGCGCTGCCAGCACCTGAAGCGCCGCGATCAGCCCGTCGCCGGTGGTGACGTAGTCCGACATGATGATATGGCCGGATTGCTCACCACCCAGATTGTAGTTGCCCTCGCGCATTTTCTCGACGACATAGCGGTCGCCCACGGCAGTGCGCACCAGTTCCAGCCCCATGCCCTTCAGGTGGCGCTCGAACCCCAGATTGGACATCACCGTGGCGACCACGCCGCCGCCGCAAAGCTGGTCGGCCGCGCGCCATTCGCCGGCGATCAGCGCCATAAGCTGGTCGCCGTCGACGATGGTTCCATGTTCGTCGCAAACAATGACCCGGTCGGCGTCGCCATCCAGCGCCAGCCCCAGATCCGCTCCCGTGGCGACGACCTTCTCGGACAGGGTTTCGGGCGCCGTTGCACCGCAGTTCCGGTTGATGTTGGTGCCGTCGGGTTCGACGCCGATGGGGACCACCTCGGCGCCCAGTTCCCACAACACCGTCGGCGCCACCTTGTAGGCCGCGCCGTTGGCGCAATCCACCACGATGCGCAGGCCGTCCAGCCGCAGGCCCTTTGGAAAGGTCTGTTTGACATATTCGATGTAGCGGCCCTGGGCATCATCCAGCCTGCGCGCCCGGCCTAGATCGGCGGATTCGGCGGGCTCGAGTTCTGTACTGTCCATCAGCCTTTCGATTTCCGCTTCTTCTTCGTCCGACAGCTTGTAGCCGTCCGGGCCGAACAGTTTTATGCCATTGTCGAAATAGGGATTATGCGAGGCGGATATCACCACGCCAAGGTCGGCCCTGAGCGACCGCGTCAGTACCGCCACGGCCGGGGTCGGCAAGGGGCCCACCAGCACCACATCCATGCCCATGGAAACGAAGCCGGCGGTCAGGGCGGGTTCAAGCATGTAGCCAGACAGGCGGGTATCCTTGCCGATTACCACCAGGTGCCGATGGTCGCCGCGGCGGAACCGCTGGCCAACGGCCATCGCGAGCCGCAGAACGGTCTCCGGCGTGATCGGTTCACTGTTCGCGAGTCCCCGAACGCCGTCGGTTCCGAACATCTTGCGTGTCATGCGATTCCCCGCATTCTTCCCGGCAAACGGCTGCCGCCGCATGCCCTATCCCACCTGTCGACCACAATATTTAAAGCAATTCTAGTGAACAGAGAATTAACTCAAAAGAAAAAGCTGGAAACCGTCCGTCGTTCCGCCCATCGGAATCCGACACCGACGTTCGATCGGTTGCCGCTATATCCCTTCATACCTTTGCGTTTCCGGACGCCTCGCAGCTTCCATAGCACCGATCGTGCTTCCTGTAATATTTGTTTGCCTTATCTATTCGATTAAATAGTTAAAGCGATCAGGTGAAAATAGAATAGCAGTCTGGATTTGCAGATCGCGGCCGGCGATTCATCGTTCCGACATAGCCCTGCGGAATCGTTACGGCCACCGGCGTGAGTATCCGGTGGCCGTGCAGGCTGTAAAATTGTTCCTTAGCTTCCCGGCTGCGGTTTGGGATCCGGGGCTATACCGATATTGCCGGTGCTGGGAACAGACGATTTCGCGGGACTGGGCGGCGGGTCGTCGTCGCTGCGCACGATCGTCTCGCCGGCGATCACCGCCTTGATCTCTTCGCCGCTCAACGTTTCGTATTCCAGCAATGCTTCGCCCAGCAAGTCCAGTTCGCTCCGGTTTTCGGTCAGGATCTTTTCACAGACCTCATAGGCCTCGTCGACGATACGCCGAACTTCCTGATCGATAACTTCCGCAGTCGCTGCAGAGACATTCTTGGTTTGGGTTACCGAATGGCCAAGGAAAACCTCTTCCTGGTCTTCGTTGTAACGCAGCGGCCCCAGCTTATCGCTCATGCCCCACTCGGTGACCATGCGGCGCGCCAGCTTCGTCGCCTGCGAGATATCCCCCGAAGCCCCGGTGGTTACCTTGGCGTACCCGAATACCATTTCCTCGGCAATCCGACCGCCCATTGCGACGACCAGATTGGCTTCCAGCTTATCGCGGGCCAGCGAATATTCGTCCCTTTCCGGCAGCCTTATAACCATGCCCAACGCGCGCCCGCGCGGGATGATCGTCGCCTTGTGAATGGGATCCGAAGCCGGCGAATGCAGGGCTGCGATGGCGTGTCCCGCCTCGTGATAAGCGGTCAGCTTCTTTTCCTCTTCGCTCATGACCATCGAGCGGCGCTCGCCGCCCATCATCACTTTGTCCTTGGCGTCCTCAAGGTCCTGCATGGTGACCACGCGGCGGTTCTTGCGCGCCGCCAGCAAGGCCGCCTCGTTCACGATATTGGCAAGGTCCGCACCGGAAAAGCCCGGCGTGCCGCGCGCCACCGTCTTGGCGTTGACATCCGGCGCCAACGGCACCTTGCGCAAATGCACCTTGAGAATCTTCTCGCGGCCCAGAATATCCGGGTTCGGCACGACGACCTGGCGGTCGAATCGGCCGGGACGCAGCAGGGCCGGATCCAGTACGTCCGGGCGGTTGGTCGCGGCGATCAGGATCACCCCCTCGTTCGCCTCGAAGCCATCCATTTCCACCAGCAGCTGGTTCAGCGTCTGCTCTCGCTCGTCATTGCCGCCGCCCAGGCCGGCGCCGCGATGGCGGCCGACGGCGTCGATTTCGTCGATGAAGATGATGCAGGGCGCGTTTTTCTTGCCCTGTTCGAACATGTCGCGCACACGGCTCGCGCCGACACCGACGAACATTTCGACGAAGTCGGAGCCCGAAATGGTGAAGAAGGGCACATTCGCCTCACCGGCGATGGCGCGCGCCAGCAGCGTCTTGCCGGTGCCCGGCGGCCCGACCAGCAGGCAGCCCTTGGGAATCTTGCCGCCGAGGCGCTGGAATTTCTGGGGATCCCGCAGGAATTCTACGACTTCCTCGAGCTCTGTCTTCGCCTCGTCGATGCCGGCGACATCGTCGAAGGTCACGCGGCCGAGCTTTTCGGTCAGCAGCTTGGCGCGCGATTTGCCGAAGCCCATCGCCTTGCCGCCGCCGCCCTGCATCTGGCGCATGAAGAAGATCCAGACACCGATCAGCAGCAGGAAGGGGAACCATGCGAGAATGATGTCCAACAGCGACTTTGCGCCGCGGTCATATTCCTCGACCTTGAACTTGACCCCGCCCTCGCGCAGGGTTTCGACCATCGTATCGTCATTGTCGGGTGCGCGGGTGAAGAATTCCCGTTGATCCTTGTAATGCCCTTCGATGCGGGTTCCCTGAATTACGACGTCGTTGATCGTTCCCTGTTCGACTTCGGCAAGAAATTCCGAATAGGGGATTTCCTGGTCCGCCTGCATGCCGGGATTGCCGTTGAAAAAGCTGAACAGCGCGATCAACAGGACGACGATAAAAATCCAGACCGCCAGATTTCTACTAAACAAATTCACTTGCGAGTTCCCTCGATTGCCGGTGCCAAGCCACCCCGCGCCATCCCTTGAGATGACGACAAGCCGTAAAGAATACCTCGAAAACGCGCTTACGCATAGTCCAGAACCGCCGAAAAGCGGGCCGCGCCAAGCATCCGCGCCGGGAAAAACGTCAGCGCCGCCTGATCGATGGCGTTTTTGTCCGTGGGCATTCTTCGATAATGGAGGTGGGGTACAACGACCACCTCTTCAAGTCTCCAGATTGCCGGAATTGCGTTTCGCACGTCGGCGGGCAGGCTTTGGTCATCCAAATCCGGGCGGCGCGACCTGACCTGCGCCCAGCCGTCGGGGCCCAACCGGCCCAGCCGCGTCCCCCGCCCGCCGCCGGCAGACAGCCGGAATCGGCCGTCCCACAAGGCCTCATCCTCGGCCGCCACGGCCGCCTCGACCGCCGCCGCTTCGCGGCAAACCAGAATTTGTCCCGCGGCGCGCCGTACGATGCGGCAACCCGCCAATGTTCGCCCGGCCGGCCCGCCACCATGCAGGATCCAGCCATACAGTCTTTCCAAGGCCTCCAGCCGCGGGCCATGCCGACCGCCGCCGACACAGGTAACCAGGCGCGCCAGCGCCCGCAGGCCCGTATCCTCCGGCGCTGCCCCCAATTCGCCGGGCGACAGCAGCGCGTAGCCCTCCGGATAAATCGCCGCCGCGCGCGCCAACAGCGCCGTGGCCGCGCACTCCAGCGCAATCCGGGCGCGCGCCATGCGCCTGGCCGTGGCCGCCAGCCGAGGCTCGGTCAGCCCCTCGGCGCCAAGCCGGGGCAGCATGCGCCGCACCCGCACCCGCGCGAAGGCGTCGTCTTCGTTGGACGGGTCATCGACCCATGCCTGTCCGCGCGCACGCAGGAACAGGATTAACCTTTCGCGCGGCACGCCCAGCAACGGCCGCAACAGGCGCAGATGTGCGGTTTCGCAGACCGGCGCCATGGCGGCAAGCCCATCCACGCCGCTGCCGCGGCCAAGTCGAAGCATCAGCGTTTCCGCCTGATCGCCCCGGTGATGGCCGAGCAGAAGATGCAGGACGCCGGCACGGCGGCACCAATCGGTCATCAGCGCATATCGCGCTTCCCGCGCCGCCGCCTGCCTGTCGGATTTGAGCGGCGGTCCGTCGCGGGTCAGCACCACGGCCTCGATTCCTGCCGTTGCGAGCCTGTCGCGCACCGCCGCCGCCTCGGCCGCTGATTCCGGGCGCATGGCGTGATCGACGATCAGGGCAGTCGCGCGACCGCCGGCCCCACGCGCCCAGCCGTCGGCGAGCAGGGTCAGCGCCAGGCTATCGGGTCCCCCGGAACAGGCCACTGCGATATGCGGCGACGATTCGAACGGCCCAAGCGAAGAGATGGACTGCGCGAATTCGGCTGGTCCATAAGCCCTGGTCATATCTACTTGCAGTTCAGCTTCTGCCGCTCGCTCTTGGCCAGCTTGATGATGCGGGGTTGGGAATTGGGATAATCCTCAAGCAGTTTGGCGTAGGTGGTGCAGGCCTTGTCGGGCTGATCCAGGGCCGCCAGGGACTTGCCCAGCTTCAGCAAATTGTCCGGCGCCTTGTCGGCGTTCGGGTAATCCCTGTATCCCTCAAGGAAGGCCTTGGCGGCTTCCTTGTATTGTTTGTTGATGTAATAGGTCTCCCCCAGCCAGTAGGCGGCATTGTCCGAGAGGTCATCCTTGGGGTTCTTTTCGAGAAAGGCCTGGAGCGCCGCTCTGCCTTCGGCCCACTGACGCTTTTTCAGGAAGTCGTAGGCGAAGTCGTACTGCTGTCGAGGCGTTCCCTCCGGCAATGCCGGCACGATGACGGGCGCGGTTGCGACTACCGCGGCGCCATTTCCGGCCGGCGTCCTGCCGGCCGGCGGCGCGGCCGCGGCGGACGCCCCGTTGGCGATCGCATCCTCGATATTCAGCAGGCGCATTTCCAGATCCTCGGCCATGCGGTCCAGGCGCTGTTCCAGCACCGTGATCCTGTGCTGAACCTCTTCGACCTGCCCGTTCATCGAGCGCATCTGTTCCTGCATTTGGGTAATCTGCACTTGCATGCGCGCCGCCACGTCGCTCGAGAGCGGCTGGCCACCTTCGGCTGGCGCCGTGGCGGACGGCTGGCCGCCCTTATAGACATAGCGCTGAAGATCGGCCAGGTCCCGCCGCAACCGCTCGACCTGGCGCGCGAGATTGCCCGAATCCTGGGCCGCCACGGGCTGGGCCGCCAGCAGGACGCTTGCACCGAGTACCGCGGCGCCTGCTGCTTGCAGCATGCGGCGCCCCATTCCGGTCCCAAATTTCGCCATACGAATTTTCATGAGCGTGATTCTAGGTCTGCCATTTGGCAAGAATATGGCGCGGCCTTGCCCCAAAACAACAAGCGGCCCCGGCCGGAAGCCGGAGCCGCTCATCAAATAGTTGCGTCAAATCAGGACATCGAGCCCGACCTGATAACCGTAACCGCACGGCGATTCTGGGCCCACGCATCCTCGTTCGAGCCGAGGACGGCCGGGCGCTCCTTGCCGTAGCTGATGGTTTCCATACGGCCACCGCTGACGCCCATGCTCTCGAGATACTGCTTCGCAGAGCTGGCGCGGCGGTCGCCCAGCGCAAGGTTGTACTCGCGGGTGCCGCGCTCGTCGGCGTGGCCCTCGATCGCGACCGCAATGCCGCCGTTCGCATTCAGGAAGTCGGCCTGGCGGTTAAGCTGATCGATCGCGTCGGGACGCAGGTCAGACCTGTCGAAATCGAAGAAAACCCGATCGCCGACATTGACCACAAAATATTCCTGCGGATCCATGGCGGTATCGGCCGGCGGCGGCGGCGGCGGCGGTGCAGTCATCGTATCGCCTCCACTGGTATCAGTATCGACAGTCTGGGCGTCGCCTTCACAGCCGGC
>CAMYNJ010000081.1:0-13487 GCA_947259795.1 uncultured Alphaproteobacteria bacterium
TTTCCGTTTCTGGCCGGATGGGCGAAAGGCGACCTTTGGACTCGCAACACATACCGGAAACTTAAGGCGGAGAGGGCCGGAGCCGTCGAAGCTCTGAGCGCTTGGTACGAGACGCAGTTCGGGCTGGAACAGGAAGCCGCGCGCACCCTGGCGGGGCAGCGCATCGACAGTGCTGTCGATCGGATTCTGGCGAGCCGGTCACCCGACATGACGCTGCCCGGCGCGACGCATCGCAGCTGGCAGGACGCCCTGAGCGAGATCGAAGGCAGCGGCAAGATCGATCCGAATGCGCTTCAAAGCCATTTCCGCTCGGCCCTGAGCGAAAGCGCTGGCGTTGGAGATGTCGAGCGCTTTCTTGCGGCGGGCGCCGACATTCACGAGGAATTCTGGGGGACGAAGGAGACGCCGCTGTTCCTGGCACTCGAAGAGCCGCGGATCGTCGAACTGCTGCTGGCGCACGGCGCGTACCCCAACCACGGCAACCATTTCGGCAAGACACCGCTGATGTACGCGGCGCATCTCAATCTTCACGAAACGGCGGAAATCCTTCTGCGCAGCGGCGCCGATCCCAATGCACGCACGACCCAGAAAGCAGATACCTGGTGCAATGCACTCCGCTACATCGATCGCACCGCCCTGATGTACGCCGCCGAAAATGCCGACGAGCGGATGATGGCGCTGCTGATCGAGGCGGGGGCCGATACAACCGCGCATGATGAGCGAGGCGGCTCCTGGCCGGACCGTTCGATTGCCGACTACTTGGCTCTCAATGAGGACCTCACTGACGCCGAGCGTGCCGCAATCATCGACCGCTGGGGGCTGGAATAGGCGCCCCGTTCTCCGTCACACCATATATTGCCCGCCGTTCGCCGAGAGCGTCGAGCCGGTGATGAAGCCGGCCTCGTCGGCGGCGAGGAAGACGACGCAGCGCGCGACCTCTTCCGGCTCGCCGAGGCGCCCGACCGGGATCTGCGGGATGATCTTGGTGTTCAGCACCTCTGCCGGCACGGCGCGGACCATCTCGGTGCCGATATAGCCGGGCGCGATGACGTTCGCGGTGATCCCCTTGAAGGCGTTCTCCTGCGCCACCGCCTTGGTGAAGCCGATGACACCGGCCTTGGCCGCCGAATAGTTGGCCTGGCCCATCTGGCCCTTCTGGCCGTTGATCGAGCTGATCGTGATGATGCGGCCGAAGCCGCGCGCGCGCATGCCCTCGATGACGCTACGGGTCAGGTTGAAGACACTGTCCAGGTTGGTGCGGATCACCGCCTGCCAGTTGTCCGGCGCCATCTTGTGCAGCATGCCGTCGCGGGTGATCCCGGCATTGTTGACCAGCACCTCGATCGGGCCGAGATCGGCCTCCACCGCCGCGATGCCCGCGGCGCAGGCATCGAAGTCGCCGACGTCGAACTTGTAGACGGGGATGCCCGTCTTGTCCTTGAAGGCGTTCGCCGCCTCGTCATTGCCGCCGTAATTCGCCGCGACCCTGTAGCCCGCATCCCTCAGCGCGATCGAGATCGCCTCGCCGATACCGCGGCTGCCGCCGGTAACCAGTGCCGTTCTTGCCATTTTCCTGTCCCCTGTAACGTTTAATCTGCTTTCCGCGCGCTCCCTTGCACGAAGCAGTTTGAAATCGTGGGGCGGGGCGATCTGCGCCGCCTCATGCCCCCGCGTAGCTTGACGGCGGGACGGGTTTTCGCTGTCTCCGGCCCGCCCCTTATCGTCGTATTAGCCGCGTTCGACGCACATGGCGATGCCCATGCCGCCACCGATGCACAGCGTCGCCAGCCCCTTCTTGGCGTCGCGGCGCGCCATTTCATGCAGCAGCGTGATCAGCACCCGCGTGCCGGACGCCCCCACGGGGTGGCCGATGGCAATGGCGCCGCCATTGACATTGACCTTCGAGACATCCCAGCCGAGGTCCTTGTTCACCGCACAGGCCTGCGCCGCGAAGGCCTCGTTGGCCTCGATCAGGTCCAGCTCGTCGATGCTCCAGCCCGCCTTCTCCAGCGCCTTGCGGCTGGCCGGAATCGGGCCGGTACCCATGATCGCCGGGTCGACGCCGGCGGTGGCCCAGGAAACGATGCGGGCCAGCGGCTCGACGCCGCGCTTGGCCGCCGCGTCGGCGCTCATCAGCACCACGGCGGCGCCGCCGTCATTGATGCCCGATGCATTGCCCGCGGTCACCGTGCCTTCCTTGTCGAAGGCCGGGCGCAGCTTGGCAAGGCCTTCCGCCGTCACGCCATGTTTGGGATATTCGTCTTCCTCGACCACCACGTCGCCCTTGCGGGTCTTGATGGTGACGGGGGTGATCTCGTCCTTGAACCGGCCGGCCTTCTGCGCTGCCTCGGCCTTGTTCTGCGAGGCGGCGGCGAATTCGTCCTGTTCTTCGCGGGTCAGCTGCCATTTCCTGGCGACGTTTTCCGCCGTGTTGCCCATGTGGTAGCCGTTGAAATAGTCCCACAGCCCATCCTTGATCATGGTGTCGATGAACTGGATGTCGCCCATCTTGGTGCCGTCGCGCATATGGGCGCAGTGCGGGGCCTGGCTCATGCTCTCCTGCCCGCCGGCGACCACGATATCGGCGTCGCCCAGCGCGATCGCCTGCCAGCCCATCGCCACCGAACGCAGGCCCGAACCGCATAGCTGGTTAATCTGAAGGGCGGTTTTTTCCACCGGGATACCCGCGTTGACCGCGGCCTGGCGGGCCGGGTTCTGGCCCTGGCCGGCGGTGAGGATCTGGCCCATGACGACCTCGTCGACATCTTCGGGCGCCACCTTGGCGCGGGCCATCGCCTCGCGGATCGCGACTTCGCCGAGATAAGCGGCGGGAACGGAACTCAGGCTGCCGTTGAACGAGCCGACCGGCGTGCGCGCGCCACCGGCAATCACGATATCTGCCATTGCAGGAATCCTCCTTTGGGGTGAACCGCCGGCCGCCTTCCGGGCTTATTCCGGCCTCTGTCCTGTAAGTTACACCGCGGCGCGAACCGATCAAACCCCCGCTCCGGCGCCACGGACGAAGTTTCATTGTGCACTTGCACAATAACCTGGCATTTTATCTAATTCAAGGGCTGATTTTGGCGGATGTTTTATTTTTGCACTGCAGCAATCCAGTCTCGCAGAACAGCCCAGACCGACTTTTTCATGCCTGATCCGACGACCATGCCGATATGGCCGGCCTCGATATCCACCCGCCGGCAGGCGGGCATCGCGGCCGCCAGCGCCCCGGCCGAGTCCGGCGGGACGATGCGGTCCTTCGTCGGGATCAGCGCGATGGCGGGCACGCCCAGCCAGTCGGGACGAACCGGCCGGCCGGCGACCGTCCAGCGGTTCCGGGCGGGGCTGTTTTCGCCGTACCAGTCCCCGATGCATTCGCGGGCGACCGGGGCGGCCAGCGGCACGCCGTCATTCAGCCAGTCCTCCAGCGCCACGAACAGGTCGGCGCGCGCGCTGCGGGGATCCAGTTCGGCGAAGGACTCGAACTTGCGCTGGATGCCAAAAGGGTCCAGCCCCGCGAACAGCATCTGCAGGGAATCGACCGGCAGTGCGCCGAACAGCGAAAGCTGCGGCTCCAGCAACGGCAGGGTCGCGGCCAGCGCTCGCGCCCGTGCGCCGTCACCGGCGTGGAAATCCCAGGGGGTCGCCAGCAGCGCCAGGCCCTGGACCTGCTCGGCGCGCAACTGCGCAAGCCCCAGGGCCAGCAGCCCGCCCATGCAATAGCCGGCGACCGTGACCGGCCCGCCCGTCAGTTCCGCGACCGCATCGAAGGCGCGTACCAGCCGCCCGGCGACGTAATCGTCCAGCGTGAAGCGGCGCTCGATGTTGCCCGGATGCCCCCAGTCCAGCAACCAGGGATTGATCCCCTGTCCGGCCAGCCAGCGCAGCAGGCTGTGCCGTTCCGACAGGTCCAGGATATAGGATTTGTTGATCAGCGAGGGCACGAACAGTACCGCCGGCCCGATGCCACCATAGTCGCGCAATGCGCTCGACCCCTCGGTCCAAATGGCGGGCGGGTCGGCGACATCGCGGCGCCAGGGATGACGGCGGTATCTTTCGATGCCGGTCAGCAGCCGCTCCAGACGGCGCAGCCCGTCGATCGTGACCGCGCGGCCCAGCGCCTCAGGATTTGCGGCGGCGAGTTCGCTTTGCAGTGCCGCCGCCCGCGCCGCCAAGTGCGGCTTCCAGTCGGTCCATCCTTTGCTCGAGAGCGGTAAGGCGGCGCTCGAACCCGTCACCTGCCACATCGCCAGCCCCAGATGCATCGGCAGCGGCCGTGGCCCCAACCGGCGTGGCGCCCTTCTTTCCGTCATCCGCTCCGTCTTTCCTCGCGGCCCCGGCCATCGCCGCCTGCATGGCGGCCATCCATGAAGCCGGGTCCATCGCACCGGCCGGCCCGGTGGCCGACCCCGGGAACATGCCAGGCGGCATGCCCGGGAACATCACCGGCGGCGCCCCCATTGCCGGCCCGGCGCCCGGCCCGAAGGCGGCCATCCATTTGCCCATCATCTCCATCAATTCGGGATCGGCCGCCGTCGCGGCCATCTGGTCGCGCCACAGATCCTGAAACCGCCTCGCCAGATCTTCCAGATCCGCGCTGGCGTCCTTTTCGTGGTCCTTCCCGTCGCTCATGGGCGCCGAGTATAACCATGGCGGGGTAGCGGCGCCAGCGAACAACCCGCGTCTTCGCATTGCGGCCTGAAATTATGCATTGCAGCATTTTCCAATTTGTTCTGTTATGCTGCGCAGCAATATATGTGAAACGACCGTTGAATGGAACGGATCATGGCCGAGAAGGGCAAGGGCGGCGACGCGCCCATTACGATCAAGAAATACGCGAATCGCCGTCTCTACAACACCGCGACCAGCAGCTATGTGACGCTGGACCATCTCTGCCAGATGGTGAAGGATGGTGTGGATTTCGTGGTCTACGACGCCAAGACGGGCGAGGATATCACCCGCTCGGTGCTGACCCAGATCATCGTCGAGGAAGAATCCAAGGGCGAGAATCTGCTGCCCATCGGCTTCCTGCGCCAGCTCATCGGGTTCTATGGCGACAGCGTGCAGAAGTTCATGCTGCCGCAATATCTGGAATTCATGATGCAGTCCTTCGAAAAGAACCAGTCCGAGATGCAGCGCTACATGAACGAGACTTTCGGCTCGGTCTTCCCCTTCGGCAAGATGGAGGAGATGAGCAAGCAGAATATGGCGATGTTCGAGCAGGCCATGAAGATGTTTACCGGCAGCGCGCCCGGCGCCGGCGTGGCGCCGGCGGAGAAGACGCCCGCGAAAGAATCCCCGGCGGACGAAAATGGTGAACAACTGGCCGAACTGAAGCGCAAGCTGGAGGCGCTGGAACGCCAGATCGGCAGCCTGTCCGAGCGCCAGGGTGACTGAGGCCTGCATTTGGACGGCTGTTGCGGCGCAACGAGGACAATTGACCCGGACTTCACGAAATTGTATTGCATCGCGGCTGCCCCTGATGGCGGCGGCGATGCCCATGCCGGCCGGGTAACCTTTATGTAACGACCCGGCTGGTAGGTTGCGGGCTGACGGAATCAACGGCGAGCCCTGAACGACATGACGAAGCAAATCAATCCTGTAATATTGCCCGCGGAAAGTGGCAGCGAGGAACAGAGCCACCAAATGAACCCCAAGGCCACCAATATCTTCGAGGTCTATTCGCGGATCGACAGGATGGCACGCGAAGACCGGAATAGTCATAAGGGCGGCGTGCTTTGGCTGACCGGCCTGTCGGGCGCGGGCAAGTCGACGCTGGCCGTCGAGGTCGAGCGCGCGCTCTTCGCCAAGGGCTATCACGTCTATGTGCTGGATGGCGACAATCTGCGCCACGGGTTGAATTCCAACCTGGGCTTCAGCCATGAGGACCGCACCGAGAATATCCGCCGCGTCGGCGAGGTGGCGGCCCTGTTCGCGGATGCGGGCTTTGTCTGCGTTTCCGCCTTCATTTCGCCCTACCGCGCCGACCGCGAAGGCGCGCGCAAGGCGGCCGGCGATTCGTTTCACGAAATTCACGTAAAAGCCGACCTTGAGACCTGCGAATCCCGCGACCCCAAGGGACTTTACGAGCGCGCCCGACGCGGCGAAATCCCCGATTTTACCGGCATTTCAGCGCCTTACGAGGAACCGGAAACCCCGGAACTGGTGGTGGACACGGCGTCGCTGGACGTTTCGCAGAGCGTGGCCATGGTGCTGGATTACGTTGCCCGCAATTTAACCCTGTCGAAATCAACCGAAAAAGCCTGAACCAAGCGTTAAGGTTTTTTGTGCATGCTGTAACCCGCAGGTATCAATCCGAGGCCGGGGTTACGCTAGATGGAAGCGGTTAAGCAGGGATTCCTTTCCTCCACGGGCGAGCTGGCGGCGACGCCCGCTAGGCAATCGCGCTGGGAGTCCCTCATTGCGCAATCGAAACAGGCAGTCGCCAGGCGGCGCCTCGCCGAGGCCGCCGGCTATCTGGAAGAAGCGCTCGCTATGGCGCAGGCAGACTGGCCGAATTCCCAGCGGCAGGCGGAGAGCCTTATCCGGCTGGCCGACCTCCGCGCGGCGCTAGACCGGCGCGACGACGCCCTGCAGCACTATGGCGAGGCCATTGGCGTACTGGGCGATCTGCCTGAGGGGGTGAATCCCCATCTGGCCCATGCCGTCAGCAATATGGGTCGGATGTGCCTGCTGACGGGTGACCAGGCGAAGGGTCGCGAGCTTGCCGCCGCCGCCGACGCCTTGCAACGCAAGCTCGGCCAGCCCGACACCCCATCGATCAAGTTGAATCTGGCGATGGCGCTGGCGCATGCCGGCGAGGACGCGGAGGTGCAAACGGCCTTCAAGGCGGCGGTTGCCGCGCTGGACCAGGCGAACCCGGACGACCTTCAGGGCATCGCCGTGCATGACAATTACGCGCTATATTGCCTCAGCCGCGAACTCGTAGAGGAAGCCGAGGTTCTGTTGCGGCACTGCCTCATCCTGCGCCAGGAGGCGATGGGGCCGCGCCATCCCGTCTATGCGGGCGGGTTGGTCAATCTGGCGCGCGCGCTGCATCTTTTCGGCGACGCTCAGGAAGAAGCCGAAGCCCTGTTGCGGCAGGCCAAGGATATTTACGATCGCGGCGGTGGCGCCGCGGCCTTCGGCATTCTGCCTGCGCTTTACTACCTGGCGCGGATCGCCCAGCAAAATCACGGAAACGCCGAGGCCGGCCGCCTGTGCAACGCCATGCTGGACTATGGCGCCGGTGACGAGCGGGTCGCCAGGGCTGCTGAGTCGGCCTCGCTGCATGTCACGGCACGCCTGTGGGCGGCGGACGGCAGCGATGCGGCGGAAACCGAAAAACGCCTCGGCCAGGCGCTCGACCTGGCCGAATCGCTTGACGGCGGCTACCGGCGGTTGGGCGTCGATATCGCCGCGGATACCATGGCCGACCTGTCCAACCTGATGTTCGAGGAAAACCGAGCGCCCGAAGCCGCCAGGCTGGCGGCGCGCGCGGTGGAAATGCGCGGGCGGCTGCTGTGGGCGGTCAGCAGAAATGTCTTCATGGAGCCCGGCTGACGGGCTCTACCCGGAACGAATCGTAACGCATGCGACAAGCTCCCCTTTTCAGGAGAACGACCGATGGCTAAGACAAAATTCATAATTGCTTTGCTCTTGCTGCTGACCCTGTCCCTGGCGCCTGCGGGCGCCGGTGCGGTGACCTGGGACAGCTATGCCGAACAGGCGAACACCGCCCAGGACGAGGGCGATTTCAGCAAGGCGGCGACGCTTTACGAGAAGGCGTTGAGCGCCGTCGAGAAAAGCAAGGGTCCGGATCATCCCGACGTGTCGGCGGTACTGGTCAATATGAGCGGGCTGCTGCACATGATGGGCCGGTTCGACGAGGCCGAAGCCAATCTCAAGCGCGCCATCTCGATCGACAAGAAGGCGCTGGGCGACAGGCATTCCGAAGTCGCCGCCGACTATAACGTCCTGGCGCAGCTATATGCCGATCTGGGCCGCTACGACGAAGCCGAGGCGCTGTATCTGGACGCTCTGTCCATCTGGACCGATACCCTGGGCGAAGGTCACCAGAACATCGCGGGCATCGCGGTCAATCTGGGCCAGCTCTACCGCGAACAGACGCGCCTCGACGAAGCCGAGAAGATGCTGCTGCGCGCGGTCAGCGTGGACGAAAAGGCGCTGGGCGCGAATCATCCGGAAGTCGCGATCGATCTCAACAATCTCGGCGGGCTGTATCGGGAACAGGGCCGCTACGACGAGGCCGAGAATGTTTACATGCGGTCGCTGTCCATTCGCATAAAGGCGCTGGGCGAGAAGGATCCGAATGTCGGCGCATCCTATAACAATCTCGGCCAGCTCTACGAAGAGCTCGGCCAGTACGGCCCGGCGGAAAAACAGTATCGCAACGCGCTGGGGATCTGGGAAAATGCCTGGGGCGAGCGGCACCCGGACGTCGCCATCGCCACCAACAACCTGGCCGGCCTTTACCACACCACCGGCAATTACAAGGAGGCCGAGTCGCTGTATCAGCGGACGATCGCGATCGACGAAACCGCCTATGGCGTGAACCATCCGGAAGTCGCCCTCGATGTCAGCAACCTGGCCGGGCTTTATGAGGAAATGGAGCGCTTCCCGGAAGCCGAGGCGCTCTATCAGCGTTCGCTGGAAATCCGCAAGAACGCCTATGGCCCGGGCCATACGCTGGTGGCGGGGAACCTGAACAGCCTCGCCCGCCTGAACGTTGCCCGGGGCAACTATGGCGATGCGGAAAAATACTACCAGTCGGCGCTCGATACATGGCAGGCCGCTCTGGGCGCGGAACATCCGGCTGTGGCCGTGGGGCTGGTCAACCTCGCCAGCCTGTACCAGACGCTGGACCGTTTCGACGAGGCCGAAAAGCTGTTCCTCCAGGCCGTCGCCATCGACGAAAAGGCCTATGGCGCGAATCATACAGAGGTCGCCATCGACCTGAACAACCTGGCCTGGCTCTATGCCCAGCAGGGCAAATACGCGAAAGCCGAGGAACTGATCCTGCGGGCGCTGGCGATTCGCGAAACGACCTATGGCCCGACGCATCCTGAAGTGGCCGAAAGCTTCGATGACCTTGCTAGCCTGATGGAGGAGATGGGACGTATCGACGACGCCCGCAAGGCGGAGCAGAGGGCGCTGGAAATCCGGACCAAGCTCTAGCATGAAGCCGGCGGCGAAACTGACGGGCGGCCTGTTGCTGGCGGCCGCCCTGCTGGCGGGCTGCGCGGCGCAAAGCACGCTGTGGGAGGAGTACAGCCAGGACGGGCTGTCGGCCTACAGCGTCGGGCAATACGAGGAAGCCGAAACCTTCTTCGTCGCCGCCTTGGAGGAGGCGGAGCGCAGCGGCAGGGTGGACGAGCGGCTGGCGACCAGCCTCAACAACTTGGCGACCGCCTATACGGCGCTGGGCCGTTTCGGCGGCAGCGAGGCGCTGTATCGCCGCGCCCTGGCGATCCGCGAAAATCTCTATGGCCGCGATGACCCGATCGTCGCCTCCACGCTGAGCAGCCTGGGCGACATCTACCGTGTTCTCGGCCGTTACGGCGAGGCCGAGACCGCCCTGATGCGCGCCATGGTCATCCGGGAACAGGCGTTGGGACGCGACCATCCCGACGTCGCGGTGACGCTGGACAATCTGGCCGCATTATACAGGGACCAGGACCGCCTGGCCGATGCGCTGGATGCGGCGGAAAGAGTCATCGTCATCCGCCAGTCAGCGCTGAAACCGGCCGACCCCCTGCTGGCGATCAGTCTGGGCAATCTGGCCGCCATCCACAATGCCATGGGCCGGCGCGACATGGCGAAGGCGCAATATGTGCGAGCCCTGGCGATCCAGGAAGCCGTGTTCGGGCCTGACCACCCGGCAGTCGCCCGGACGCTGAACGGTATGGCCAGCCTCGAATTTGCGCGCGGACGATACGACGAGGCGGAAGCCCTCTGCCTGCGCGCCCTCGACATTCAACAGCGCAGCCTGCCGGACGACGATCCCGCAATCGCGGAAACCCTGCGCAGCTACGCCATGCTGCTGCGCGCCAGGGGGCGAGGCGACGATGCGGTACTTCTGGAACGCAAGGCCGCCGCAATCGAAAGCCGTTAGACCTGTTGCATCTTTCCTATCGCCGGGCGGCAAGGTAGTCTTCGCCCGCAATGGCCATACTCGTCACCGGAACCGCCGGTTTCATCGGCAATGAGATCGCACTGCGCCTGCTCGACCGCGGCGAGGGGGTGATCGGCGTCGACTGCCTGACCCCCTATTACGACCTGGCGCTCAAGGAGGCGCGGCTGGCCCGCGTCGCCGGCAATCCGGATTTCGTCGAGTCCCGCATCGACCTGGCCGACCGCGAGGCGACGGCGCGGTTGTTCGCGGACCATAAGCCCGACAGGGTGATCCATATGGCGGCCCAGCCGGGGGTGCGCTACAGCCTGGAAAACCCGCATACCTATGCCGACAGCAACCTGACGGGGTTCCTCAATATTCTCGAAGGATGCCGCGCGGCCGGCGTCGATCATCTCGTCTATGCCTCGTCCAGTTCGGTCTATGGCAGCAACGAGAAGATACCGTTTTCGGTGCATCACCCGGCGGACCATCCGGTCAGCCTCTACGCCGCGACCAAGCGCGCCAACGAATTGATGGCGCATGCCTACGCCCATCTCTATGGCTTCCCCGTCACAGGCCTGCGTTTCTTCACCGTCTATGGCCCCTGGGGCCGGCCCGACATGGCGCCGATGCTTTTCGCCAGGGCCATCGCCGAAGGCCGGCCGATCGACGTCTTCAACGGCGGCGAGATGCGCCGCGATTTCACCTATATCGACGATATCGTCGAAGGCGTGCTGCGCGTGGCGGACCGCATCCCGGAACCGGCTGCGGATGCGGGCAGCGACCCGGCGGCCAGCCCGATCGCGCCTTACCGCGTCTTCAATATCGGCAATGGTGCGCCGGTCGACCTGATGCGCTTCATCGAAGTGATGGAAGAGGCGCTGGGCCGCAAGGCGGTCAAGAACATGCTGCCGATGCAGCCCGGCGACGTGAAGGCCACCTGGGCCGACGTCACGGAGCTGGAGGCGGTGACCGGCTGGAAGCCGGCAACGAGCATCGAAGACGGCGTTGGGCGCTTCGTGGAATGGTATCGCGGGTTTTACGGCATGGACTGAGGCAAACAAAGGCGGCGCCGGGGGGGCACCGCCTAGTCGGGAAACAGGCTAGATCGAGTCTTCGATACGACCGGCTACTTGCCGATCTTGATCTTCTTCTCGGCCTTCCTGGCCTCGGCCTTCTTCGGGATGGTGACGGTCAGGACACCGTCGTCGATAGCCGCCTTGATCTTGTCGGCATCGGCCGCCTCGGGCAGGCGGAAGGTCCGTTCGAAGGCGCCGTAACGACGTTCGGTCAGATGGTAGTTTTCCTTCTTTTCCTCACGCTCGGACTTCTTCTCGCCCTTGACGGTCAGCATGTCGTCGCGAAGCACCACTTCGACATCCTCTTCCTTCATGCCAGGCAACTCGGCGGTCAGCGTGACCGCCTTGTCGTCCTCGGCGACATCCACCGCCGGGGTCATTTCCCCGCGGCGCCCGCCCAGCAGCCAGCCGGGTTCGTAAGACCGGAACAGGCTGGGCGCACGCCGTTCGAACCCGGTAAAGAATTCGTCGAACAGGTGGTTCATCTCGTCGCGCAGACCGGTCAGCGATTCGAAGGCCGCCGGTACGGGCTTGCCGTGTTCGTGCTTGTGTTCGGGAGTGATTTTCGTGGCCATTGAAATTCACCTCCTTTCGATAAGGATTGGCGTATTAAACCACGAGAGCCGGATGAGATCATATTTTGCCGCGCCGCGCGATGATTTGGATCAAACGTAGTTAATTATTTCTCTACACTTGCAGCTACCGCCGCGAACGGGCAAATTCGAATACGGACTATTTGAACACACCCAACAGCCGGAGGCCCGTCATGGCGACGCCGCGTTTTGCCGCCAACGCCCGCGAGGTTCGCAGCCCCCGCGGCACCGAAATTTCGGCTAAATCGTGGGCCACCGAGGCGCCTTTGCGGATGCTGATGAACAATCTCGACCCCGAGGTGGCCGAGAAGCCGGAAGAGCTGGTCGTCTATGGCGGCATCGGCCGGGCGGCGCGCGACTGGGACTGCTTCGACGCCATCGTAAAGAGCCTGCGCGAACTGGAGGCCGACGAGACGCTGCTGGTGCAATCCGGCAAGCCGGTCGGTGTGTTCCGCACGCATGAGAATGCCCCGCGCGTGCTGATCGCCAACTCCAACCTGGTGCCACACTGGGCGACCTGGGAGCATTTCAACGAACTCGACGCCAAGGGCTTGATGATGTACGGCCAGATGACCGCCGGCTCCTGGATCTATATCGGCAGCCAGGGCATCGTCCAGGGCACCTATGAGACCTTCGTCGAGGCCGGCCGGCGGCATTATGGCGGCGACCTTTCGGGCAAGTGGATCCTGACCGCCGGACTCGGCGGCATGGGCGGGGCGCAGCCGCTGGCCGCGACCATGGCCGGGGCCTCGATGCTGGCCGTCGAATGTCGCCCCAGCCACCTGCAACGCCGCCTCGATACGGGCTATCTCGACCGCCGCGCCGAAGGGCTGGACGAGGCGCTGGCGATCATCGACGAGGCCTGCGCGAAGGGCGAGGCCGTCTCGGTCGGCGTGGTCGGCAATGCCGCCGAGATGGTGCCGGAACTGGTGCGGCGCGGCGTGCGCCCCGACATGGTGACCGACCAGACATCGGCCCATGATCCGGTCAACGGCTATCTGCCGCTCGACTGGACGCTGGAGAAATGGAACGAAATGCGCGAGCGCGACCCGGCGGCGGTGGAAACAGCGGCGCGGAAATCGATGGCGGTGCATGTCGAGGCGATGCTGGCCTTCCATAAACAGGGCACCCCCACCTTCGATTACGGCAACAATATCCGCCAGGTGGCGCTGGACCAGGGCGTGGCCGACGCCTTCGCTTTCCCGGGTTTCGTGCCGGCCTACATCCGGCCGCTGTTCTGCCGCGGTATAGGGCCGTTCCGCTGGGCCGCGCTGTCGGGCGAGCCGGAGGATATCTATCGCACCGACGCCAAGGTGAAGGAGCTGATCCCCGACGACCCGCATCTGCATAACTGGCTCGACATGGCGCGCGAGCGTATCCAGTTCCAGGGCCTGCCGGCGCGCATCTGCTGGGTCGGCCTCGGCCAGAGGCACCGGCTGGGCCTCGCTTTCAACGAGATGGTGGCGAAGGGAGAACTGACAGCGCCGGTGGTGATCGGCCGGGATCATCTGGATTCCGGCTCGGTCGCCAGCCCCAACCGCGAGACCGAGGCGATGAAGGACGGCTCCGACGCGGTATCCGACTGGCCGCTGCTGAACGCGCTCCTGAACACCGCCAGCGGCGCCACCTGGGTCTCGCTGCATCACGGCGGCGGTGTCGGCATGGGATTTAGCCAGCATG
>CAMYNJ010000081.1:13582-20471 GCA_947259795.1 uncultured Alphaproteobacteria bacterium
CCGACGCCGGCTACGACGAAGCCATTGAATGCGCCCGGGAACAGGGCCTGAACCTGCCGATGATGGAGGGATAGGAGATGACGTTGGTTGTTGACGGGAAGGCCCCCTCCCCAACCCCTCCCCCGCAACCGGGAGAGGGGCTTTATCGTGCAAACTCGAAGGAAGAAGCCCTCTCCCGCTTGCGGGGGAGGGTTGGGAGGGGGCCTTCCGGCTTCTGCGAACGGACACAAGACGTATGACAGCCCCCCTCACTCTCACTGCCGGGCAAGTCACCCTGCCGCAATTGCGCCGGATCGCGGCCGGGGGCATCGAGGTCGAACTCGATCCCGCCTGCGACGCGGACATCGCCGCCGCATCCGCACTGATCGACCGGATCGTCGCCGAGGACCGGACGGTCTATGGCGTCAGCACCGGTTTCGGGCTGCTGGCCAACAAGCGGATTCCGCAGGAAGACCTGGCGGCGCTGCAGCGCAATCTGGTGCTGTCCCACTGCACGGGCGTGGGTTCAGCCCTGACGGACGACGTGGTGCGGCTGGTGCTGGCGCTCAAGGCCACGGGACTGGCACGGGGCCGTTCCGGCGTGCGCCGCGAGTTGATCGATATGCTGTTGCGGCTGCTGAACGCAGAGGTCTATCCGGTGATCCCGTCGAAGGGGTCGGTCGGGGCGTCCGGCGACCTGGCGCCGCTGGCGCATCTGGCAGGGGCCCTGCTGGGCGTTGGCGAGGTGCGCTACCGGGGCGAGGTCCTGCCCGCGGCCTTCGGGCTGAAGCGGGCCGGGGTGACGCCGCTGGCGCTGGGGCCCAAGGAAGGGCTGGCGCTGATCAACGGCACACAGGTTTCCACCGCGCTGGCGCTCAAGGGCCTGTTCGCCACCGGCGACCTGTTCGCCGCCGCCGCCGTATCGGGCGCGTTGTCGACCGATGCAGCCCAGGGCAGCGACGCGCCCTTCGATGCGCGCATCGCCGAGGCGCGCGGCCAGGCCGGGCAGATCGCCATGGCCGGGGTCTATCGGCGGCTGATGGCGGGCAGCAGCATTCGCGATTCCCATGTCGAATGCCCGCGCGTGCAGGACCCCTATTCCCTGCGCTGCCAGCCGCAGGTGATGGGCGCCTGCCTCGACCAGATGGCCCATGTCGCGGTGATCCTGGAGCGCGAGGCCAATGCGGTCACCGACAATCCGCTGCTGTTCGCGCAAGACGGCGACGTGCTGTCGGGCGGCAATTTCCACGCCGAGCCGGTGGCGATGGCGGCCGACAATCTGGCGCTGGCGATCGCCGAGACCGGCGCGCTGGCCGAACGGCGCATCGCCCTGCTGATGGACCCCGCCTTCAGCGGGCTGCCCGCCTTCCTGGTGGCCGAGGGCGGCATCAATTCCGGCTTCATGAACGCGCAGGTGACGGCGGCTGCGCTGGTTTCGGAGAACAAGGGCCTGGCCCATCCGGCCAGCGTCGACAGCCTGCCGACATCGGCCAACCAGGAAGACCATGTATCGATGGCCACCTGGGCGGCGCGGCGCCTGACGGATATGACGGAAAATGCCGCCACCGTGATCGCGCTGGAACTACTCTGCGCCGCGCAGGGCATCGAGTTCCACCGGCCGCTGAAGAGCTCGGCGCCGCTGGAAGAGGTCATGGCGAATATCCGCACGCAGGTCGCGCCCTGGGACGGTGACCGCTATTTCGTCGCCGATATCGAACCCGTCCTGACCATGGTCGCTAGCGGCGCACTGCGGCGCTTTGTGCCAGGCCTGCTGCCGGATGGCGACTGACCGGATGGAGCCGCTCCTGTTTCGCCAAGGCTCTGCGCCGCTGCTGGTCAGCATGCCGCATGTGGGGCTGCATATCCCGGACGGCATCGCCGCCGGCATGACCGACCTTGCCCTGACCCTGTCCGACACCGACTGGCATATCGATCGCCTCTACGATTTCCTCGACGGTCTCGGCGCCAGCACCATCGCGGCGACACATTCGCGCTATGTGGTCGATCTGAACCGACCGCCGGACGGGGCCAGCCTGTATCCGGGCCAAGCGACGACGGGGCTCTGCCCGACCGGCACATTCGACGGCGAACCGCTATACAAGGGCGGCGCCGCACCCGACGGGGCGGAGACCGAGCGCCGGGTCGCCCGATACTGGAAACCTTACCACGACAAGCTTGAAGCCGAACTCGCGCGCCTGAAGGCCGCCCATGGCTTTGCCTTGCTGTGGGACGCCCATTCCATCCGCTCGGTCGTCCCCCGCCTGTTCGAAGGGCGCCTGCCGGATTTTAACATCGGCACCGCGGACGGCGCGTCCTGTGACCCGGCCCTGGCGGGCCGGGTTCTGCAAGCCGCTGAATCGGTCGAGGGCTACAGCGCGGTCCTGAACGGCCGCTTCAAGGGCGGCTACATCACGCGCCATTACGGCCGCCCGGACGACGGCATCCAAGCCATCCAGCTCGAACTGTCGCAGCGCACCTATATGGACGAGGCGCCGCCCTTTGCCTTTCGCGAGGAACTGGCCGTGGCGGTTCGGCCGGTGATAAGACATATGCTGGCCAGCATGCTGGGCTGAACGGGGCAACGGGCTCCGTCGGGCCTTGCCGGAATAAACGGCTACGGGAAGGTGTAGGCATAACGGCGCAATCGATTAGCGCCTGGACAACCATACACTGGAGGCTGAACCATGATTCGATTGACGATCGCGATCGCCGGCCTGGTGCTGCTTGGCATCGGCGCGCCGGCGGCGCATGCGCAGGACACCGGCATGAGTTTCTTCATCACCAGCACCGGCCCCGGAGACGGTGCCAATCTGGGCGGACTCAAAGGCGCCGACGCCCGCTGCCAGGCGCTTGCCGAGTCCGTGGGCGCGGGCGGCAGGACCTGGCGGGCCTACCTCAGCAGTGCCAAGGAAAACGCCCGCGACCGGATCGGCAACGGCCCCTGGTACAATGCCCGGGGCACGCTGATCGCCAGCGACCTTGCCGCCTTGCACGGCGACGCCAATGGCATCAACAAGCAGACGGGACTGACCGAATCCGGGGCGACCGTCAACGGTCGTGGCGATCAGCCCAACCGGCATGACATCCTGACCGGGTCCAACCCGGACGGCAGGCTGGCCGCGGGCAAGACCTGCAACGACTGGACCCATAGCGGCGACGGTAGCACGATCGTCGGCCATCACGACAGGATCGGCCTGCGCGACGATGCACCCTCGAAATCGTGGAACTCGTCGCATGGCTCGCGCGGTTGCGGCCAGGATGCCCTGCGCGGGACCGGCGGCGACGGCCTGTTCTACTGCTTCGCCGCAAACTGAAGCCAGGGAGGCGCCCGCTGCCCTTTGCGGCGGCAGCGGGCGCGCTGGCATGGCGGCGGGGCTGCGATGTATCTTTTCCTGACCGGCGCCGGCCTGCTGGCGGCGATTGTCGGCCTGTTCTGGCTGAAGGACCGGCTGGAAAGCCCCTCGCTCGCCCGCATCGCCTATTCAGGGCTGGTCGCCCGCCTGGCGGTGCTCGGCGCCGCCCTGTCGGCGCTTGGGCTTTTGCTGCTGCTGGCCGAGTTCGCCGGACGCTGGTTGGCGTAAGCCGCGGTTTGCGGTGGCCGGACGCGGCGGGCAACTGCGACCTTTTGCTGCCCCCTTCCGATGTTTTCATTGGCGCGCGGAACGGGTAGTTTCATCTCGCCCGGCGACCGCCGCCGCCTTGCCTCGCGATGCCCCGGAGAGATGCCATGACCGAACCGTCGCAGCGCCTCGAAGCCGCCCTGTCGGCTTTCGACGAAGCCAATGCCGCCGACCCGAATATTGTAAAGGCCGAAGGACGCGAGTGGCCGAAAGAGCTGCTTTACGCCCGGCAGATGAGCGCCCGGATGGAGCGCTTCGTGCCGGACGCGTCGGAGGCGCTGAAGCTCGCCGCGCGCTGCCAGCATATCAGGCGCTGGGAAATCCCGCGCGACGCCTATCCGCGCGACCGGGTCGGCTATCTGAAGTGGCGCACCGAACTGAAACATATGCATGCGCGGATCGCGGGAGAGATTCTGGAAGAGGCCGGCTACGACGAGGATATGATCGCCCGCGTCCAGTCGCTCCTGAAGAAGGAGCGACTGAAGAGCGACCCGGAAGCGCAGACGCTGGAGGACGTGGTCTGCCTCGTGTTCCTCGAGAACTGGTTCGCCGATTTCGCGAAGCAGCACGATCCGGACAAGGTGGTCGATATCGTCGCCAAGACCTGGAAGAAGATGTCACCGGCCGGGCATGAGGCTGCATTGGCCATGGCGCATAAATTGCCAGGCGACGCGCTGGCGTTGGTGCAGCGCGCGCTGGGCGGATAGGCGTCGGCGGGGCGGAGCGTGACCCCGGTCAGAGATGCTTGTCGAATTCGATCATCATGGACCGCCACCATTCCAGGCTCGAAATGATGAAGCTCTCGCTGACGCCGTGCGTCAGATTGATGGGCACCTGCAGCGTAACGTCGCCGTCCTTGCGCAGATAGGTCCTCCCGAACGCCTGGTTTGCGTTCCACTCGTTCAGTTTGGCCAGCGACGGCTTCCTGTCGACCTCGAAGATCGATATGAATTCCATATCCGTGCAATACCGATCAGGCAACGCGCCCTCCTTCTCGCAGTCGAAGAACACCACTCCGAAATTTCCTTCATCGCCCTTGGCGATGATCATCGGGTCGTCTTCCCCGTCCTTGTCCACATAGGCGCTGTAGCCCGACTTCTGCATGATCCCGGCGATCTCGCCCGGGGTCATTTTCGCGGTGATCCTGTCGCTCGCCTCGGCCGCCTGGGCCGCCGGCGCCAGCAGCGCCGAAGCGATCCATGCGGCGGCGAGAAGAATCGAAATATCGTTACGTTTCATGCTGTGCGTTCCTTCTCCGTCAGGTCCAGCCGATGTCATCTTCGAAAGCGCGCATGGTCGCGATCCACCGTTCCAGCACATCGCGTAGATTGCCGCTGTTGAAGGCGCCGCCGGTATTGAGCGCCAGGCTGATGCCCGGATCGCCCACGGCGTTCACATAGGTCTTGGCCATGCGATAGCGCTGGTTCAGGTGGTTGATTTCGGACAAGGTCAGCTTCTCTTCCACCGGGTACGACACGGTGAATTCAGCGCCGGTGCAGCGCCGCACCACCAGCCCGCCGCCGGGCGTGCAATCATAGAAATAGACGATGAAATTGTCCCCGCCCTCGTTGACCACCAGCGTCGGCGAACCCGAATCGCTCGCCTCGAGTCTCGGGCTGTGGCCCTGGCTTTTCAGGAAATCGGAGAACTCGCCGACGGTCGGTGTGTTCATGGGGCGGCCGGCCGATTCGCCGCCGGATGGCGTCGGTCCCGCGCAGCCGGCGGCCAGCGCCAGCAATGCCGTGATCGGCAGAATTCGGTGGAACAGCGTTCTCGTCATGGGTCGAAATATCCAACTGGTTGTTGTGTCAGTTGCATAGTCGATAGAAAATGTTGCTAAATCGCTAATCGCAGCCGGCGAATCTTCGGATATGAAGAATCGCGCCGGAATGGAGGTTACATGCATAAATACGACTTCGAGGACCGCATTGCCATCGTGACCGGCGGCGCCAAGGGCATCGGCTATGCCTGCGCGGAACGCCTGCTGGACTCGGGCGCGGCCGTCAGCATCTGGGATCTCGATGCGGCGGCGCTGGACCAGGCGGTCACCGCCCTTGCCCCCAAGGGCGAGTTGCAGGGCATTGTCTGTGACGCCGGCGACTGGGACGCGGTCGAACGCGCGACCGGCGAAACCCTGGAGCGGTTCGGCAAGCTCGACGCCATGATCGCCAATGCCGGCATCGCCGGTGTCATCAAGCCGGCCTGGGAAACCTCGCTGGAAGACTGGGACCGGCTGATCCGAACCGATCTCACCAGCGTGTTCTATGCCTGCAAGGCGGCAATTCCGCCTATGCTGGAACGCGATTACGGGCGCATCGTCGTGGTGTCGTCGATCGCCGGGCTGGAAGGCGCGCCGAACAATTCCGCCTACAGCGCGGCCAAGGCCGGCGCCATCGGCTATGCCAAGGCCGTCGGCAAAGAACTGGCCAAGTCCAACGTCATGGTCAACAGCGTCGCCCCGTCGGGCATCGACACGCCGATGCTGGAAGACGTGAAGGGGCCGTATATGGATTTCGTGCTGTCGAAAATGCCGATCGGCCGGCTGGGCCGCGCGGATGAAACGGCGTCCCTGATCTGCTGGCTGGCCTCGGAGGAAAACTCGTTTTCCAGCGGCGCGGTGTTCGACAGTTCCGGCGGGCGCGCGGTTTACTAGATCTCCGCTCTACGTCCCCGAAACCCAGCGCTGCAGGAACAGGGTCAGCGGAAATCCGGCGACCGCCAGCCAGGCGAGGGTCTGGCCGCCGCTGGCCGAGATCAGCAGCGCGTCTAGCAGGCAGATGCCCGCCAGCAGCGACACCACCGCGCGCGGCACGTTGATCCGCGCGGGGATCACCAGGAAGGACAGGGCATACAGGACCCAGGCCGCGAACCCCGCATAGATCGCCATGCCGGCCCAATCCAGCCCCAGCGCGGCCGGCATGTAGACGAAGGGGACCGCCAGGAACAGCAGCGGCCACAGGCTGGTAATCCGGTTCAGGTTCTCCTGCTTGGCCGCATAGGTGAGCCCGATCAGGTAACAAAGCAGCACGCCCGCGCCCAGGAACAGGCCGGCCGGCAAATCTCGGGCGACCGCATAGCCCGCGGTGACATAGACCAGCATCCGGCACAGCCCCATGATCAACGGGCTGATCGGGTTTCCCTTGTGCCAGGCGTTATAGAGGACGATGGCGCCGGCCAGCGCCAGGCCGCCGGCAGCCGGCCGCCATTCGGCCGAGCCGGGAGCCATATATCCGGCGCCGAGCAACAGCAGCAACCCGCCGCCCAGCATGCCGAACCCCCAGGAGAAAACG
>CAMYNJ010000082.1 GCA_947259795.1 uncultured Alphaproteobacteria bacterium
ACAGCAAGAGGGCAGGACAAGGCGTTTAAGAGAACAGCGGCGCGGGCGACATCCTTTTTGAAGCCCGCACCCGGCGGTCGAACATCCATGAGAAGGGAAGGACCGAATGAAACACGCGATCCTGTCTATATGCCTTTTCATACTGTGGCCGGCAAATGGCGCGCATGCCGGGGGCGAAACGGACAGGACGACACTCGACCGCCTTACCGCGCTACTGCGTTCTCCGGAATATGAGGGCTATTTCGCGGCGACCTACTGCGTCGCCGATTTCGACATGGACGGCAAGGCCGATCACGCTTTCGCCACGGTCACGAACAGCCCCGTATTCGGCGCCTATTTCGTCCAGTTGGGCGACCGGATCATTGAACTGGCCCACCACAACGCCCACCCGGAACTGCTGTGCCTCGATGCCGCGGGAATCGGGAAACTCAACGACACGATTGTGGCCAGCGAAACCATTCACGGAAATATCGAGAGTGGCGACTTGCATTATGTCGTCTGCGGTTTCGTCAAGGACACCGAAGCCGTCTGCTGGGGATATGACCAATCCGGGAAAGACTTCATCGTGGTCGGGGGCTGGACAAACTGAAACGCCGACGCTGCGGTTCCACGGTGCTGACGGCATCGGAGCGAAACAGCATGAAATGGCGTGGTCGCGCTGGAACGCCGGCGCACCGCAACCGTCGGCAGGCTCAGTAACGCAGCCTCATCGGCGGCATCTGCAGCACGCCGGCGGGTAGTTTCAGGAGGTCCAGTTCCTCGGCCACCAGGCCCAGCCTGTCGCCGACTTCGGCGATCACGCCGGCCTCTTGCCTCTGAAAAGCGCCGATCCGGTTTGCACCAGCGACTGGCCGCCGCCGCGGAACAGCTTCATCACTTCGTCGAAAGGGGATTTCGGCTTCGGCCGGAGCGCCGGGCCTGTCCCGGCCTCGCCCCGCGCTCGGTTCCTGCCCAACGCTCTCTGCCCGCCTTTCGGCAATACAGCGTCGAAACTGTCAAAAGCGGATTCGACCAGTCCACTATTTACAAAAAATAACTCTAACGAATGCAATTCAGCGTACTATTTGTTCATATTTCAACACTAAAGTAGTTCTCTAATACTTTATTTGCTTCGAACTATTACTTACGGCCAGATATATACCTATTTCGATGTATTTTGGAAAAATATAATGAGATGTGTTATATTTATAAGAACGTATATTCTTGTTGCCTCATTGATTATTGGACTGGCTTTGTCCGGTATGGCGCACGCTCAGATCGTCGGCACGCCGCATGATTCAAGTGCCGATAGCTGCGGGTACTGCCATATCAAGCCTTTGCCCGTAAAACAGGGAGCGCCGATATGGAACCGCCAGGCGCGATCCAGTTACACAATATACGAGAGCCCGACCATGGACATGACCACTGCGGCCCAACCGCAGGGCGTCTCTCTGCTTTGCCTGTCATGCCACGACGGCGCCACGTCGGATGGGCCGGTGCCGACAAATTCTGGATCGGCATCTGCCGGCAGCATTGCCGGCACACGCCTCTCGATCGGCGCAGATGGCCTGGCCAATGACCATCCCATTTCCATTGCTTACAATCCGGCACTTGATCCGGGATTGAATGCGCCGGCAGGAGGCAAGGTGGGCAGCCTGCCGCTCTATCAGGCAGCGGGCGGCAGGACAGCACCTGACCGGGTCGAATGCACAACCTGCCACGATCCCCACGGTGGGAATTTCGACAACTATCTGCGCATGGACAACGCAAGCAGCGCTCTGTGTTTTACCTGCCACGACAAATAGGCCCGATAAGGGGCGGGACGGCAATTACCGGAAGCTTGTCGTTCCTCCGTCATGGCGGGCCGCTTCGCCTGCCATCCTGGCCTCGGTCTCAGTAACGCAGCCTCATCGGCCGCATCTGCAGCACGCCGGCAGGTGGTTTCAGGAAGTCCAGTTCCTCCGCCGACAGGCCCAGCCTGTCGCCGACTTCGGCGATGACGCCGGCTTCTTGCCTCCCGAACAGGGCAGCGCCGATTTGCGCCAGAGGCTGATCGCCGCGGAGCAGCTTCATCAGTTCGTCGAAGGGGGACTTCGGCTTCGGCCAGAGCGCCAGCGTTATGCCGGCATCGGCATCCATGCCAAGGGCCTGCCTGACCTCGGCAAGCGCCACATCGTAACCGCCCAGCGCATCGACCAGCCCGTTGTCCAGCGCATCCTTGCCGGTCCATACGCGGCCGCGGGCGATCCGGTCCATCTGGTCGATATCCAGTCCACGGTCCTCCATCGCCTTGGCGGTGAAATCGTCATAGATGAAATCGAGCATCTGGCGAAAGCGTTCCTCGCCGCCGGCCGGGAAATCACGGACGAAGCTCCACATGCCCGCGTTCTCGCCGGCATGCAGTTCATCCCAGGTGATGCCGAAGCGCGCCCACAGTTTTTCGGTGACCAGCTTGCCGCCATAGACGCCGATCGACCCCGTGATGGTGCCCGGCTGGGCGACGACCCGATCGGCCGGCATGGCGACGAAATAGCCGCCGGATGCCGCCGTAGCCCCCATCGACACGATGACCGGCTTGCCGGCCGCGCCGGCCCTTCGCACTTCGCGCCAGACGATGTCGGATGCGATGTAGGAGCCGCCGGGGCTGTTGATCCGGAACAGGATCGCTTCGATCTCTTCGTCGTCGATGGCATCCGCGAAGGCATCAGCCACCTGGTGGGCCTTGAAGCCGCCGCCCGCGAATCCGTTGCCGTCGTCTGCCTCGCCCGAGGTAATGGCGCCGTTGCCGTAAATCAGCGCCACTTTCGGCCCCTCGCTGTTGGGACGCTCGCTTCCGGCAAGATAGTCGTCGAGGTAGACGCTCTCGGCATCTTCGCCGGCGCCGGCCAGATTTTCGTCGATGAATTCGTCCCAGTAGCCGATCCGGTCGATCAACCGCTCGTCCAGCGCCTCTTGTGCCAGATAGGGGCCGCTATCCACCAGCCGGCGCACCTCGGCCTCGTCGAACCCGCGCGATTCCGCAATTCCGGCGACCAGTTGCCCGTAAAGAGAATCGAGAAGCACTTGCAAGTTTTCGCGGGCCGGGTCGCTCATCGTATATCCGGTCAGGGATTCGGCCGCCGATTTATATTCGTGGCGCTGCCCGAATTTCGGCTCGACCTCGAGCTTGTCCAGCATCCCCCTGGCGTAGGGTACTTCCATGGCAATCCCGATCAGCCCCACCCCGCCCGAGGGCTGCACCCAGATCTCGTCGAAGGCGGTAGCCAGGTAATAGGCGGCTGACCCGCCGCCTATCCCGCCGAGATCCTCGGTGAACAGCCGCGCGGTTTTTCCGGCGCCGCGCAGTTCGGCGATGGCGGCGCGCAGTTCCTGGGCGGTGGACAGACCGGCGCGGAATCCGCCCATATAGACGGCAACGCCGGAGACGCGCTCGTCCGCGGCGGCCGCGCGCAGACCCATGACGACCTCGCGCAGCACCAGGCCCTTGTCCTCGAACAGCAAGGCGTCGGATTTGCGCCTGTCCGGCAGGTCGCCTTCCAAATTGACGCGCAACACCATCCGGTCCGGCAGCGGCTTCGCGCCGCCCGGGCCAAAGAGGACAATGGCGAAGCCGACCGCCACGATCACTACGACCAGCGCACCGATCGAGGCCAGGGATCCGACAATAAATCGCCAAAGACGTCTCATCATGGCCTCCTACAGTGTCAATCCGGCGACGAGGTCGCGCGCCTTGCGCCAGGCGGCCACCGCCCCTGGTTCGTCATCCAGGGCGGCAAGGACCCGGGCGTAGGTGCGCCAGTTCCATACGCTGCTGGGCCGGTCGGCGCTGCGCTCCGACATCAAGGAGCGGGCGATTCCCAGCCGTCCCGCCCGCACCGCCGCGGATACCAGAAGGCGTTGGAAAATATCCTGCTGCGCCGCGCTGCCGCCGATATAGCGCAAATCGTAGCGCATCGGCCGAAGCAGTTCCACGGTCCTGTCGAAATCGCCGCAGGAATAGGCCAGAAAAGCGGCGCACAGAGGAGCGCCGATCTCGCCATAAATCGTCGCGGTCATGCCTTCGGACGCTTTTGCATGCGCGGTCATGGACTGGATCATCGCCTCGGCGGACTCGATGCGGCCGTCGGCGGCCAGCGCCATCATGTAATGGGCGTCGGCGAAGGCGAGCTTGTGGTCGCGCGCATGAGCTTCGGCCTTGTCGGCCAGCTCAACCCAGCGACCGCCGACATCGATACCGGTTTCCTCCAGCCGCCACAGCAGTGACGCGGCATTGACGATATCCAGATACTCGTCGGTCTCCTCCGCGCGGATGCGGCTGTCGTAACCGTCGAGGACGGCGTGGTAACGCTCCAGGTCCATCAGCAGCAGCGCCCCGTGCCACCACAGATGATTGGCGAAATTGTTGCAGTTGATCCAGGTCTTTTCCGACGTCTTCAGCCAGTCCGTGCCCTCGCGATGGCGGCCCTGCATTTCAAGCACATGCACCACCGCATGGATGGCCCAGACATCGGCCGGGTTGATCTCCACCGCTCGATTGCCCACGGCTTCGGCATTGGTGTAGTCACCGCATTCCTCCAGCCCGAAGGCATACATGCCCAGCACGAAACCGTGACCGGGCGTATCCTCGTTCCAGGCATAAAGCACCCGCGCGACGGAATCGCGGATATTGCGGGCATCGCCGAGATAGAAATAAATATGGTAGGCGAGCTTCAGCGCCAGCACGTCGAGCGGATTGTCGAGCAGAATTTTTTCCCACGATTCCAGCGCACCCTGCCAGTCGTCGCGGTGCCAGGCGGAAAGCGCGGCGATATGGTCGCGTTCACGCTGGGTCGCGCCGCCCTGCAGGGCCGACTGCTTGGCCGCCGTAATGGCTTCGCCGACCCGGCCATCAAGTGCGCGCACAGCGAACAACTTCATGAAATAGCCACGGGCCACGTGACCCATCAGGAAATCGGGGTCGGCCTTCAGCGCCAGTTTCAAATGATCGTCGGTTTCGCGGCGGAACCCCAGCCAGGATGAAATGGCGTCGTCGAAATGGCGAACGGCATCCTCGCCGGATGTCGTATAGGGGACATTCCGCCGATCGTTCTGGGTCGCTATCGTCCGTTCCGACAAACTTGGTTCACCCGCATTGCGCCCTGTGCCTCAACAAATGATCGGCCAGAACACATGCCATCATTGCTTCGCCAACCGGGACCGCGCGAATCCCGACGCAGGGATCGTGACGCCCTTTCGTTAAAATATCACTATCTTTACCGTCCAGAGTGACGGTTTTTCGGGGCGTCAGGATGGAACTGGTCGGTTTTACGGCAAATCGCACCACGATATCCTGGCCGGTGCTGATGCCGCCGAGGATGCCGCCCGCGTTGTTGGAGGTAAAAACCGGCTCCCCATCGGGTCCCATGCGCATCTCGTCGGCGTTTTTCTCGCCGGTCAGGGCCGCCGCCCCCAACCCCGCGCCGATCTCGACGCTTTTCGCCGCATTGATGCTCATCATCGCCTTGGCGAGGTCCGCGTCCAACTTGTCGTAGACCGGGGCGCCGAGGCCCGCCGGCACACCTTCGGCCACCACTTCGACGACGGCGCCGATGGAAGAGCCGGATTTGCGGATTTCGTCCAGATAGCCCTCCCAGCTTTGCGCGGCCTTGCGGTCCGGGCACCAGAAGGGATTGTCCTCCACCGCGTCCCAGTCCCAGGAGTCGCGGTCGATATGATGGGGGCCGAGCTGCACCAGCGCAGCGCGGATGCGCACCGAATCGCCAAGCAGCTTGCGCGCGATCGCGCCGGCGGCAACCCGCATCGCGGTTTCGCGCGCCGACGAGCGCCCGCCGCCCCGATAATCACGGATTCCATACTTCTTCCAGTAGGTATAGTCGGCATGGCCGGGGCGGAATTTCTCGGCGATATCGCCATAATCCTTCGACCGCTGGTCGACATTTTCGATCAGCAGCCCGATCGGCGCACCGGTGGTCTGCCCCTCGAACACACCGGACAGGATTTTTACCTCGTCCGGTTCCTTGCGCTGGGTGGTGAAGCGCGACTGGCCCGGCCGCCGCCGGTCGAGCCAGAACTGGATATCGGATTCGGCCAAAGGGATCCTGGGCGGGGTGCCGTCGACCACGCAGCCGATGGCAGGTCCATGGCTTTCACCGAATGTGGTGAAGCGGAAGAGATGGCCGAAGCCGTTGCCGCTCATGCCTTCCCGTTGAGGCTGGCGAGAAGCGCGGAAACCTCTTCCGCCGCATCGACCGCGACCATGCCGACGGTGTGGTAGCCGCAATCGACGTGATGCACCTCGCCCGACACGCCGGCGCCGAGGTCGCTGAGCAGATAGAGCCCGGCGCCGCCGACCTCGTCGATGGTGACGTTGCGCTTCAAGGGCGAGTTCAGCTCGTTCCATTTCAGGATATAACGGAAATCGCCGATTCCCGAGGCCGCCAGGGTCTTGATCGGCCCCGCCGAGATGGCGTTCACGCGGATGTTCTGGGCGCCCAGATCGACCGCCAGATAGCGCACGCTGGCCTCCAGCGCCGCCTTGGCCACGCCCATGACGTTATAATGGGGCATCACGCGCTCGGCCCCGTAATAGGTCAGGGTCAGCAGGCTGCCGCCGTTGGGCATCATGGTCATCGCACGGGCCGCGACGGAGGTGAAGGAGTAGCAGGAGATATCCATGGTGCGCAGGAAATTGTCCCGGCTGGTATGGACGTATTTTCCCTTGAGCTCGTCCTTGTCGGAAAAAGCCACCGCATGGACCAGGAAATCGATGCTGCCCCATTTGTCGCGCAGCGTGTCGAAGGTCCCGTCGATCGAGCCCTCGTCGGTCACGTCGCAGGGCACCAGAATGTCGGAACCCACCGATTCAGCCAGCGGCCGCACGCGTTTTTCCAGCGCCTCGCCTTGGTAAGTGAAAGCCAGCTCCGCGCCGTGGGCGGCGGCGGTGCGCGCGATTCCCCAAGCGATGGAACGGTCATTGGCAACACCCATGACAAGGCCGCGCTTGCCGGCCATCAACGGTTGGGGATCGGTCATATACTCCTCACAAAGGGAAATATTTCTTAATGGTTTGGGGGCATCCTACACAGAAAGCCCGTGCGGTCAAAGCAGTGCTATAGCGCATTACATCCAGTCCGCAATATGTTTATGATCTAGTCTGGGCGAGGACGCATGGAAGACAGCGACAACAGCCAGCACAAGAAGAACGGCTTCCTGGCGCGCGCCGCGGCGGCGGTGGGCTATCTGCGCCATGTGCTGTCCCGCTTCGCCGCCGACCAGTGCCCGCAACGCGCGGCGGCGCTGACCTACACCACGCTGCTGGCGATGGTGCCGCTGCTGGCGATCAGCTTCGCCCTGTTCTCGGCCTTCGAAGCCTTCGGCGAGGTGCAGACGCAGGTCCATAATTTCATCTTCGAGAATTTCGTGCCGCAGGTGGGTTCTGTCGTGCAGGAGCATCTGCAGAAATTCGCCAGCAAGACCCGTGGCCTGACGATCCTGGGCGCCCTGTTCCTGGCGCTGACTTCGGTGATGCTGCTGTCTGCGATCAGTTCCACCTTCAACCATATCTGGCGGGTGCGCCAGACCAAGGGGCTGGTGGTGCGGCTGCCGGTCTACTGGATGATCCTTACGCTGACGCCACTTCTTCTGGGGGCCAGCGTGGCGCTGTCCACCTATCTGTTCGCGCTGGCGCAGGCCACGGGCGTCGAGCAATATACCGGGCCGCTGACGCGGCTGGCGGTGATCGTGCCGCTGCTGGTGCAGATCGCCGGACTGTTCGTGCTGTATCGTTTCGCGCCGAATTATCCCGTGCGCTGGAGCGACGCGATGGCCGGCGCGGTCACGGCCGGGCTGGTGCTGGAGCTTCTGAAGCGGGCCTTCGGCTATTACGTGACGACTTTTCCCACCTACCAGACGATTTACGGCGCGCTGGCCACCGTGCCGATCTTCCTGATCTGGATGTACCTGATGTGGAACGTGGTGCTGTACGGCGCGGAAATGGCGGCGGCCCTGCCCGAATGGCGGTCCGGCGTCAGCCGCCGCGAAAGCGAACAGCGCACGCCGGCGGCACTGCTGGCGGCGGCAGCCTCGATCCTGGCCCTGCTACTGGCGGCGCATCGCGGCGGCGGGGGCTTGCGCTGGCGCCACCTGCTGCGCCGCACCGGCCAGCCCGCCGAGCTGCTGATCACGGCCTCGGAGGCGCTGCGCAGGGCGCATTATATCCAGAAAAACGAGCGCGACGTCTGGTTCCTGAGCCGCGACCTCGACCGGGCGACGCTGGCCGACCTGCATGGCGATCTGGGCCTTTCGACCGCCGCCGCCGCCGCCCAGGTGGCCCATGCGGGCTGGGGCGCGAAACTGGCCGGGGCGCTGCGCGGCGCGGAGGAGGCCGGCCATGGCGCGATGGCCATGTCCCTGGAATCTCTGCTGGCGAGTGGAGAAGAGGAAAAGATCGTTCGCCTGTCGCCCGGCCGCGAACCCGGCGATGACGAGGGCGAAGACGAATTCGAAGACGAGGACGGCGAGCCGCGCGACTACAAGAACCGCCTGCTCGCCATCCTCGGCCTCGCCTGGCTGGCGGGGCGGTAGGGGCCGACCGAACTTCCACCGCCGGTTGCCGCAATCGCACTCAGAAGCGATAGGCGACGCCGAACAAGGCGCGGAACTGATGGGGCGAACCCCTGTCATCCACAAGCGGGCTGTCGGCGGCATCGTTCAGGAGACGTTGGTAGCCGGCCTGTCCGCTGACCAGCCAGTTCTCGGCCATTTCATACGAAGCGCCGAGTTGAACGCCAACGTCCTTGAGGCCCGAGTCGGCGTCGAACTGCGCGAGGCCGCTGCTGGCCGCCTGACCGCTCGTGACCCCATAGAAACCCTGCATGTAATCGTCGTCGCCCCAGCTCGACGAGATGCCGGTCGAGACGACGAACCCATCGTTGAGGCGCGCGGTGTATTTCGCACCGAACGCAACGAGAATTCCGTCGCCGCTGTCGCCCGCATCCTGCGGCACAACAGTCACATCCGCTGACCACGGGCCTGCATTGGCTTCGAAGAATCCGCCGGCCCCGACACTGCCGTCGATATCGCCCAATCCGTTCAGCGCATCGTTGTCGTCCTGGTCGCGCCCGCCGCTATATCGCGCGAGAGGTCCCAGCGATAACCGAAGTTTCTCCTCCGATCCCACCGAGTAGGCGAAGTTGAAAGCATTCCAGCCGACGGTCGCCAGACCGTCGTTGGGGTTCACGCTCGCCCCCTTCAGAAACAGAAAACCCGGCTGGCTTATGTCGATGAGAGGCAGTGCCGCCGCGGCGTAGTCATTGGATCCCTCGTAGTCCGGAACCACACCGGCGGCCACGCCGACGCTGCCCTGGAAGTCAATGCTGTCGGGGATGCCGATACCGACGCTGACCGTTCGGCTGCCACTGGCGGCGTCCTGGGCATGAACCGCGCCGAGCGGGCCGGTGATGAGGAGCGCTGCGGCGATGGAGGCGGTGGTGGCAATAAGCTTCATTGTTTTATCCCTTTCGGTTCCATGAATTTGAGTCTTCGGCCCTCTGCCGGCACGAAAACGTGGAATGAGCCCGGAAATCGGCCGCGGTCGCTGCCGTTGGGGTCTCAAGAATTATCGACGATAATATATTTATTATCGATAAACAATCATTTTTGTTCGTTAAAAATGTTGACGTGGACCGACCCCAAGGGTTAGGTATGGTCGAGAAGGGCTCCGGCGGCGCAATGCGCCCGAACCCCGGACCGGTCCGCCCCTCACGGTGCCGGATGTCTCCCACCCTCATGGGGAGTCCACAGAATGGAAGCAGTCAGGGAGAACCCTATGGAAAGACTCAGCGAAACCAGCCGAAGGCTGCAGATGGTCGTGCTGGCGCTTGTCGCCCTTACGCCCGTTGCCGTTGGCCTCAATGTGGTATTGGGGACCTGGGCCGACTTCCTGGACATGCCGGCCGATATCGCGATCGACGGGACTCGAATCGCCGGCGCGGGATTGGTCGCCGCGATCGCGGTCGGATCCATCAAACCGGCCGCCTATATGGTAGCCTTCTGGCACCTATACAGGCTGCTTGGCCTATACCGCGACGGCATCGTCTTCGCCGCCGCAAACGTAACGGCGATTCGCAGAATCGGCTGGGCGCTCGTCGCGATCGATATCGCGGCCATGGTTCAGAAAGTCCTGACCGGCCCCGTCCTGACGGCTTTCCAAATCACCGAGGGTCACATCTCGCTGACGCTTGAGGTGGCTTTCCTGACCGTCGGCCTGTTCATCGTTCTCGTCGCCCGCGTTATGGACCTGGGCCGCGAGCTCAAGGAGCAGGACAGTCTCGTCATCTGAAGGCATAACCTCATGGCTATCATCGTCAATGTCGACGTTGTCCTGGCGCAGCGCAAAATGAAACTGAAGGACCTTGCCGAGGCGATCGGCATCACAGTCCAGAACCTCTCCATCCTGAAGACGGGAAAGGCGCGCGCCATCCGTTTCTCTACGCTGGATGCGATCTGCCGGCATCTGGACTGTCAGCCGGGCGATGTCCTGGAATACCGGCCGGAACCGTCCGGTCAACCGCTATCGGACGAGACCGGCCGGGCGGCCGGGAGCTGACGGCGCATATCCACGCAAGGTTACGCTCGGAAGATCCGGGGACCGGGAGTATCAGGGACAGGGTTTTGTAGACCATAGACTTAACGCCCCTTCCGGTCCCGGATCGGGACCGTCCCGATCAGTCCGGCTTCAGCTTCTTCCGGGGGTCGTAGTCGGCGGGCTGCCAGTTCTTCAGGAATTCCGCCAGTTCTTCGCGCCCCGATTCCGGCAGCATGATGCGCAGTTTGATGAGTTGGTCGCCGCGGCGGCCGCCCTTGGGCGCCATGATGCCGCGGCCTTTCAGGCGCAGCACGGTGCCGCCGCTGGAGCCGGGCGGCACGGTCGCATTCACCGGGCCGTCGATGGTCGGCACCTTGACCTTGCCGCCCAGCACCGCCTCATGCAGCGTGACCGGCAGGTCGAGATGGATGTCCAGGTCTTCGCGCCGCATGAAGGGGTGGGGTGCGACATGAACCTCGACGAAGGCATCGCCTGGCTCGCCGCTGGCCGGGCCCGGCATGCCCTGGCCCTTCATGCGCAGGCGCTGGCCATCCTCGGCGCCGGGCGGCAGGTTCACGTCCAATGTCTTGCCGCTGTGCAGCGAGACCCGCTGGCGGCCGCCGCGCATGGCGTCGAGGAACCCGACGGTGATGCTGTAGGTGAGGTTCTGGCCCTTGGGCTTGCACGCCTGCTGCTGCCGGGCCTGGCCCCGCCTGCCGCGGCCGAACAGGTCGGAGAACAGATCGTCGATATCGATTCCGCCGGTGCCGAAATCGAAACCGCCCGCGGCGTCCTTGCGGTAATGGCGGTGGAAGGGATTCTGCGCCGTGCCGTCGGCGTCGATCATACCGGAATCGAACTGGCGGCGGCGCTCGGCGTCGGACAGCAGGTCGTAGGCGGCCGTGATCTCCTTGAAACGCTGTTCGACCGCCTTGTCGCCAGGATTCACGTCCGGGTGCAGCTTCTTGGCCAGCGCCCGGTACGCCTTCTTGATATCGGCTTGGCTGGCGTCGCGCGCCACGCCCAGCAACTCATAGGGATCCTTCATCGCCCGCCGTCATGTCTCTGGAACAACCTCGAGTCCAGACTATACCCCGAAAGGTAAAGATATTGCCTATTGCACGATCCGCCAGGCGCCGTCGGGCTGCCGACAGGCGATGCCATAGGCGTCTTCCGGCCGGCCGCCAACCGTCACGGTCTGCTGGAATTCGCGGCAATATTCGCCGGTCTGGTCGTGCCTGCCTTCGCGGACCGGGGTCACCGACCCGTAATGGCCGTTGTCGGGATTATCCCATGTGATCGGCTGGCCGATCGGCGCGGTCTGCGCCCGTTGATAGGCCTGTTCCGCAGCCAACTGGTCGGCGCGGTCCATCGAGCGGCCGACCTCGCCGCCCAACAGCGCACCCAGCAGCGTGCCGACGGCGACGCCCACCAGCCGGCCACTGCCGCCCCCGACCTGGCCACCGACGACGGCGCCGGTCCCCGCACCGATGACCGTCCCGGCCGTTTCCTTCTGGCCCATACCGGTGCAGGCCGACAGCAGCGACGCCGTAGCGGCGACAACGATGATTTTCTTGACCAACATGACACGTCCTTTCACTTTATGGCCACCCTTCCCGGGTAGCGGCTCGATTCAACCCCTCCTGCGGCGGGAACTTACACCCGAAGCCCGCAAAGGTGATTGATCTGCCACAAATGCCATGTGTTATATGAATGTGAGATGACTGAAAAACAAGAAGCCGACCCTTATCTGCGCTTCACTGCCTGGTTCGAGGAAGCCAGGGAGCAGGAGCCCAATGATCCCAACGCCATGACGCTGGCCACCGCCGACTCGCGGGGGCGGCCGTCGGCGCGCATGGTGCTGCTGAAGGGTTTCGACGAGTCGGGGTTCGTGTTCTACACCAACCTGGAAAGCCGCAAGGGCCGCGACCTGGCCGAAAATCCCTATGCCGCCCTGCTGTTCCATTGGAAAAGCCTGCGCCGGCAGGTGCGCGTGGAAGGGCCGGTATCGCCGGTCAGTGACCGGGAGGCCGACGACTATTTCGCCAGCCGGCCGCGCGGCAGCCGGATCGGCGCCTGGGCGAGCGACCAGTCGCGCCCGATGGAAGGCATGTTCGTGCTGGAAAAGCGGGTCGCGGAATTCACCGCGAAATTCGGCCTGGGCGAAATAAAGCGCCCTCCGCACTGGTCGGGATTCCGCATCGCCCCGGACCGCATCGAATTCTGGCGGGACGGGCGGTTCCGGCTGCATGAACGGCTCGTCTTCATCCGCGAGGGCGAAACCTGGCGATCCGAGCGCCTGTTCCCATGACGAGCGACGACCGGCCCATGAAACAGAACGCGGTGACAACCGAGGAAAACGGGCGGTTGATGCGGCTGGCCACCTATGCCTCGGTATCGGTGGCCTGTGTGTTGATCGCCCTGAAGACGGGGGCGTGGATCGCCACCGAATCGATCGCCATGCTGTCGACGCTGGTCGACTCGCTGCTGGACGCGCTGGCCTCGATGGTCAATCTTTTCGCCGTGCGCCATGCACTCACCCCGGCCGACCGCGAGCACCGCTTCGGCCACGGCAAGGCGGAGGCGCTGGCGGCAATGGCGCAGTCAGCCTTCATCGCGGGCTCGTCGGTACTGTTGCTGTTCCAGGCGGGCGAGCGGTTCATCAATCCGCGCCCGTTGGCGGCGCCGGAAGTCGGCATCTGGGTGATGGTGGTCTCGATCGTCCTGACATTCGGGCTGGTCGGCTTCCAGATGTGGGTGGTGCGCCGCACGCAATCGGTCGCGGTGGCGGCCGATTCGCTGCATTACAAGGGCGACATCCTGGTCAATCTGGCAGTGATCGCCGCCCTGGTGCTGGGAAGCTGGTTCGGCTGGCTCTATGCCGACCCGATCTTCGGCACGGTCATCGCC
>CAMYNJ010000083.1 GCA_947259795.1 uncultured Alphaproteobacteria bacterium
ATATCATCGAAAAATCCGAACAGATCTTCTTCTACCAGGTTTTCCGAGACGGGTTCTTTCATGCCGACATGCATCCCGGCAACATGTTCATCGGCCGCGACGGGTCGCTGATGCCGGTCGATTTCGGTATCATGGGTCGGCTGGACCGCAAAACCCGCAACTATCTGGCCGACATGCTGCTGGCCTTCCTGCAGCGTGACTACCGCCGGGTGGCCGACGTGCATTTCCAGGCGGGCTATGTGCCGGCGCACATGTCGCGCGACGCCTTCACGCAGGCCTGCCGGTCGATCGGCGAGCCGATCCTGGGCCTGCAGCTGGAGCAGATTTCGCTGGCCCGGCTGCTGGCCCAACTGTTCCAGGTGACCGAGCAATTCGAAATGGAAACCCAGCCGCAACTTCTGTTATTGCAGAAGACCATGCTGGTCGCCGAGGGTGTCAGCCGCAAGCTGGACCCGGCCGTCAATATGTGGCTCCTGGCCCAGCCGCTTATCGAGGAATGGATGTGGGAGAACCGAGGACCGCAGGCACGGCTTCGTAACGCAGCGGAAACCGCGCTGACCCAGCTGGAGCGGTTGCCCCTGCTGCTGGACCGTATCGACCTGGCCGGCAAGATGATCGAGGAAGGCGGGATGCGGCTGCACCCCGAGACTGAAGCGGTATTGCGGAACGGCGGGCAGAGCCTTTGGCCCACGGCCATCGTCGCCGCGGCAACGGCGCTGGTCACGGTGGCGGTCGTGCTGGCGCTGGTAGGATAGCGCAAATCCACGCGGATCAACGGTCGATTCAGAATCGAACGGAATTTAACTCAAATTTTAGTTAAATATTGTTTCACGGCCCGACGCAGGAACTGGTTGCCGCAATCCCGTTCGGGGGTTATGTATTTATCACAGTAACGGCCTGTAGATTTAACGGTTGCCGGAGCACCGCTGAACCGTGCTTTCGAACAAAAGAATATTGCTGATCGTCGCAGGCGGAATCGCCGCCTACAAGACGCTCGAGCTGATCCGCCGCCTGCGGGAGCGCGGCGCATCGGTGCGCTGCATCCTGACGAAGGGGGGCGCACAGTTCGTGACGCCGCTCAGCCTGGCGGCGTTGAGCGGGACCAAGGTCTATGACGATCTGTTTTCGCTGACCGACGAAGCCGAGATGGGCCATATCGAGTTGTCGCGCGACGCCGACCTGCTGTTGGTGGCGCCGGCCACCGCCGATATCCTGGCGAAGATGGCCACCGGCATGGCGGATGATCTCGCAACGACCGCGCTGCTGGCGACCGACAAGCCGGTGCTGGTGGCGCCCGCGATGAATGTGCGCATGTGGGAACATGCCGCCACTCGCATCAATATCGAAACCCTGGCCGGGCGCGGCGTACTGCGTGTCGGGCCGGGCGCCGGGGACATGGCCTGCGGCGAGTTCGGCGAAGGGCGCATGGCCGAGCCGGATGAAATCCTCGGCGCCATCGAAGCCTTTTTCCTCGGCGAAGTGGCGCCAGTTACTCCGTCCGGGGGCGCCCCGGGGCGAACCCGGACGCTGAAAGGCCGCAAGGCGCTGGTCACCAGCGGCCCGACGATCGAGGCAATCGACCCGGTGCGCTACATCGCCAACCGGTCTTCAGGCAAGCAGGGCCACGCCATCGCGCGCGCCCTGGCAGGACTGGGCGCGGAGACAACGCTGGTTAGCGGGCCGACCGGCCTGGCGGACCCAGCGGGCATATCGGTGATCCATGTGGAAAGCGCCCGCGAGATGCTGGCCGCCTGCCGGCAGGCCCTGCCCGTGGATGTCGCGGTCTGTGCGGCCGCGGTATCGGATTGGCGGGTCGGCGAAGAGGCCGGGCAGAAGCTGAAGAAGAACGGCGGCGGGCCGCCGGCGCTGGCGCTGACCGAGAACCCCGATATTCTGAAGACACTGGGCGAGGCCGGCAATTTGCGCCCCGGCCTGTTGATCGGCTTCGCCGCCGAAACCGAGAAGGTCGTCGAGCATGCGAAGGCGAAACGGAAAAAGAAGGGCGCGGACTGGATTCTGGCCAATGATGTATCGCCGGCCACCGGCACCTTCGGCGGCGACGCCAACGTTATCCATTTGATCGACGACTCCGGGGTCGAGGACTGGCCCCGGATGTCGAAGGAGGAAGTCGCGCGGCGGCTTGCTCAACGAATCGCAGAAAATATCGCGGCAAAAGGTTGAGTTTCATAATGAATAACGTAACGGTTTCCGTATCGCGGCTGGCCCACGGCACCGATCTGCCGCTGCCCGGATACGCCACCATGGACAGCGCCGGGCTGGACTTGCTGGCGGCGGTAGACGCGGACCTGGCGCTGGCGCCGGGCGCACGCACGCTTGTCCCGACTGGTCTGGTGATCGCGCTGCCGGCGGGCCATGAGGCGCAGGTGCGGCCACGGTCCGGGCTGGCGCTGAAACACGGCATCACGGTGCTGAACAGTCCGGGCACCATTGACGCCGACTATCGGGGCGAGGTGAAGGTCATCCTGGCCAATATGGGCGACGAGGATTTCACGATTTCGCGCGGCATGCGGATCGCACAGATGGTAATAGCCCCGGTTACGCGGCTGGGCTGGAACGAGGTTGCATCGGAGGCCGACCTGCCTTCTTCGGAGCGGGGCGCCGGCGGGTTCGGTTCAACGGGCACCAACGGCATGGGAGGCTAGATGCTGAAGCTTACCCGAAAGTTGATGTTCGCGATTGAGGCGGTGGTTGATATCGCCTACAATTCCGGCGAACATCCGGTGCAAAGCAAGGATATCGCCGAGCGTCAGGGCATCCCCCGGCGCTACCTGGAGCAGGTGCTGCAACAGCTTGTTCGCGCCGACATCCTGCGCGGCGTGCGCGGGCCGCGCGGTGGTTATCGTCTGGCGCGCGAACGTCGGCGTATCCCGCTGGGTGAGATCGTGCGCATCGTCGCCGGCATGAACGCGGACGAAGAAGACGAGGATACCGGGTCCGACCTCGGCCGTGTCGTGCTGCAACCCTTATGGCAGGATCTTCAGGAAGAAGCGCTGGTCAAGCTGGACGCGGTCAGTGTCGAGGATCTGTGCTCAACGGCCCGCAAGGCAGGTATCGACAGCACCGCGCAGAAAAGCGCGGATTTCAATATCTGAATCGTAACATCGACGTCAGGGAGACAGGATGAGCGGCGAAAATCCGGAATTCAGGGGTAAGATTTACGACAATATCGTCGACACCATCGGGGCAACGCCGCTGGTGCGGTTTTCGCGGCTGGCCGCGGATGCGGGTGTCGAGGCGGAAATCCTGGGCAAGCTGGAATTCTTCAACCCCCTGGCCTCGGTCAAGGACCGCATCGGCTTCGCCATGATCGATGCCCTGGAAAGCCAGGGCAAGCTGAAGAAGGGCACGGTGATGGTGGAGCCGACTTCAGGCAATACCGGCATCGCGCTGGCCTTCGTGGCCGCGGCGCGCGGTTACCGGCTGATCCTGACCATGCCCGAATCGATGTCGGTGGAGCGGCGCAAGATGCTGAAACTGCTGGGTGCCGAGCTGGAGTTGACGCCCGCCGACAAGGGCATGAAGGGCGCCATCGCCAGGGCGGAAGAGTTGATCGCCTCGCTGCCTGACGCCATCATGCCGGGGCAGTTCGAGAACCCCGCCAACCCGGAAATCCACCGCAAGACGACGGCCGAGGAGATCTGGCGCGACACCGGCGGCAGGGTCGACGTGCTGATCTCGGGCGTGGGTACCGGCGGCACGCTGACCGGCTGCGCCGAGGTCCTCAAAGCCCGCAACCCGGATATCCGGATCGTCGCCGTCGAGCCGGAGGACAGCCCCGTACTGGCCGGCGGCGAGCCCGGCAAGCATATGATCCAGGGCATCGGCGCCGGTTTCGTCCCGTCGATCCTGAAAACCGAACTGATCGACGAGATCATCTCCATCGCCAACGAAACCGCCTTTTCGGTCGCCCGAAAACTGGCGGTGCTGGAAGGCTGCCCGGTCGGTATTTCTTCGGGCGCGGCGCTGGCCGCGGCGCTGGAGATCGGCGAACGGCCCGAGATGAAGGGCAAGCGCCTCGTCGTCATCATCCCCTCCTTCGCCGAGCGCTATCTTTCGACCGCGATGTTCGACGGAATCAACGGTTAGGAGTCTGGATCGAAATATGGAGATCACCGAGGAACGCCTGCACCGTTACGCCCGCCACATCATCCTCGACGAGGTCGGCGAGGAAGGGCAGTTGAAGCTGCTGCAATCGCGCGTGCTGGTAATCGGCGCGGGCGGGTTGGGCTCGCCGGTGCTGATGTATCTGGCGGCCGCCGGCGTCGGCACGCTGGGGGTGGTCGACGACGACGTGGTCGACATCACCAACCTGCAGCGCCAGATCGCCCATAACACGGCGCGCGTCGGCACATCGAAGGTCGACAGCGCCACCGAAACCATCGCCGCGCTCAACCCCGAGATCAAGGTCGAGGGCTACAAGGAGCGGCTGACCGCGGAAAACGCCCGCGCCATCATCGCCGACTATGATCTGGTAGCCGACGGCAGCGACAATTTCGCGACCCGCTATCTGGTCAACGACGCCTGCTACCTGGAGAGAAAACCGCTGGTCACCGCCGCGATGCTGCGCTTCGAGGGGCAGGCGACCACCCTCAAAGCCTATGAGGAAGGCAAGCCCTGCTATCGCTGCATCTTCCCCAGCCCGCCGCCGCCGGAACTCGCGCCGCGCTGCGAGGAGGCCGGTATCTTCGGCGCGCTGGCCGGCGTGGTCGGCGCCATGCAGGCGACGGAAGTGCTGAAGGAGCTGTTAGGTCTGGGCACCGGGCTTGTCGGACGTCTGCTGCTCTACGATGCGATGGACGTGATGCTGCGCACGGTGGCCATTCCGAAGAACCCGGATTGCCCGCTCTGCGGCGCGCACCCGACGATCACGGACGTGTGCTAACCAGCCGGAATCGCAGCGAAAGGGCCAGCAGCGCCGCACCCGCGCCCAAGGCAATCGAGATCACCAGACCGATAACGCCGAACCCCATTGGGAAGGCGAGGACCCAAGCCGCCGGGATCATCACCATGAAAAAGGACATCAGGTGGATTGCCGTCGGCACCCATGCATCGCCGGCGCCGCGCAGTGCGAAGGTCATCACTACCTGACCGCCGTCCAGAATAACGAAGAACGCAACGATGCCGAACAGAATGGGCAGGATCACGTGCAGATCGGCATCGCTGGTGTAGAACGCCGCGACCTTGCCCCGCATAAACCACAGCAGAATGCCGAGCGCGGCCATGATCGCGGCCGTCGCGCCCAGCCCGATCCACCCCGCCGCCACCATGCGATGATGGTCGCCCGCGCCGCGCGCCGCGCCGACCCTGACCGCGGTGGCCGCCCCGAATCCCAGTGCCAGCATGAAAATCAGCGCGGTGAGATTCAGCGAGATCGAATAGCTGGCCAGCGCCACCGGCCCCAGCAGCCCGGCCATCATGGTCAGGCTGTTGAAGGCAGTGGACTCCACGCCCTGACTGACGCCCGCGGCATAGCCCAGCCGCCATTGTTCGCCGCCGCCGCGCCACCAGCCGCCCTCCAGCGGCCTGCGGATGCCGAAAGTTTCACGATCCGGCAGCCACCAGATATAACCGGCGAGCGCGACGGCCATGCAGCAGCGGACGATCGAGGTGGCGATGATCGCGCCCTCCGCCCCCATTTCCGGCAGCCCCCAATGGCCGAAAATCAACAGCCAGTTAAGCAGCACATTCAGCAGATTACCGCCCAGAATGACGGTCATGCCGGGCAGCGGCCGGGCCAGCCCTTCCATGAAATAGGTGGAGTTGGAATGGATCAGCGTCGGCGCCAGCGCCAGGCCGGCGATCGCGGTAACTGCCCCGCCGCCCGCGGCAATGGCGGGCGACTGCCCGATCACCAGGAAGAACGGCTCGGCGAACTGGCTGATGACCATACCGGCGAGGCCAATCAGCAGCGCATAGGGCAGCGATCGCCGCCATACAGGGCCGCAGTCCGCCAGCCGGCCCGCGCCGCGGGCATGGCTGGTCATCACCAGCGTGCCGGTCAACAGCCCGATACCGATCAGCAGCAGCACAATGAAGGGCGTCACGCCGATGCCGTACCAGGCCACGTCCGCGGCTCCGTAATGGCCCAGCATGACGATGTCGGCCGTCGCCATGGTCAGGATGCCAGTGCGCGCGACAACCACCGGCGCCGCCAGGCGCAGCAGTTCGGAAAGATGGTCGCGGAGCGTGTACCGCATGGCTCCGCTCCTGCAGATTCAGAACATCGTTTCGATAACGCGGTCGGGCGGGTTATGGCCGTCGGCGAAAGTCTTGATGTTGATGATGACTTTCTCGCCCATATCGACGCGGCCTTCGATGGTGGCCGAGCCCATATGCGGCATCAGCACCACATTGTCGAGCTTCAGCAGCTTCGGATTCACCGCAGGCTCATGCTCGAACACGTCCAGCCCGGCGCCGGCGATGGCGTCGCTTTGCAGGGCGCGGGCCAACGCATTCTCGTCGATCACTTCGCCGCGGCTGGTATTGACGATATAGGCATGCGGCCGCAAGAGCTTCAGCCGGCGGGCCGACAACAGGTGGAAAGTCGCCGGCGTATGCGGGCAGTTGACCGAAACGATATCCATATGGGCCAGCATCTGGTCGAGGCTGTCCCAGTAAGTCGCCTCCAGCTCCTGTTCCAGCTCTTCTTGAACGCGGCGGCGATTGTGATAATGCACCGACAGGCCGAAGCCGCGGGCACGCCGCGCCACCGCCGAGCCAATCCGCCCCATGCCGACGATACCCAGCCGCTTGCCCCAGATGCGATGGCCCAGCATCGAGGTCGGGCTCCAGCCGGTCCAGCTCCCCGAGCGCAGCAGCCGCTCGCCCTCGGTCAGCCGCCGCGGCACCGCCAGGATCATCGCCATGGTCATGTCGGCGGTATCCTCGGTCAGCACGCCGGGGGTATTGGTGATGGTGATGCCGCGGGTGCGCGCGGTAGCCAGGTCGATATGGTCGACGCCGGTGCCGAAGGACGCGATCAGGCGCAGCTTGTCACCGGCCTGGGACAGCACGCCGGCGTCGATGCGGTCGGTCACCGTCGGCACCAGCACATCCGCCTCCTGTACCGCCTTGACCAGTTCCGCCTGGCTCATGGGGTTGTCGTCGAGATTCAATTGCGTCTCGAACAGTTCCATAAGTCGCGTCTCGATGACGTCCGGCAGTTTGCGGGTCACGATGACCAGCGGCTTGCGACTCATTTTTTTCTTTGGCATTGAACGACCTTCGCACTTGCACTCTGACGCCGGTTATACAACACCGCCCGCACCTGTCTAGCTTTTCGGGCGGCGGAAATCATCGGGATCACGTCATGATCCTTGACCGCTGCGCCGACGATTCCATTATATGAACAGGTGATTCGCAGCATGCAGCCAAACCCGAGCCTTAGAGCCATTGTCCTTGTTACCGCCACGGCAGTTGTCCTGGCCGTGGCCGGCACGCTGTTTTATGCCGCTCGCAGCCGCCAGGCCGACGACGACAGGCCACCCTCGCGCTACGTTACGGTCAAGCCGGACAAGGCCAATGTCCGGGCGGGACCCGGCAAGCGTTACCCGGTGCGCTGGGTTTTTGTACAGCCGGGCATCCCGGTGGAGATTCTGGCCGAATATGAGAACTGGCGGCAGATCAGGGACTGGGAAGGCCAGGAAGGCTGGATCCACGCCGCCATGCTGTCACGGAAACGCAATGTCATCGTGACCGGCGAGAAACGCACGCTGTATCGGCGCGCGGACGCCGCCTCGCCGCCGGTCGTCTTGCTGGAGCCCGGCATCATCGCCGAAATCGAGGACTGCAACGAAGAATGGTGCCGGGTCGAGGTCAGGAACAATCGCGGCTGGTTGCGCCGCGGCGAATTCTGGGGCATCGAGCCGGGCGAGGTTATCGAGTGAAAGCCTAAACCGGATCGCGGCGCAGCGGCTGGGCCATGCAGTGGATGCCACCGCCGGCCTGGGTGAACATGGTCATTTCGGGGTCGTAGACGGTAAAGCCCAGGGCGCGCAGCTTGTCGTTCAGATCCTTGCTGTGCGCGGGTGAGATAACCCGCTCGCCGCCCAGGCACATGACGTTGCAGCCCAGCGCCATGGTGTCGCGGAAGCTCACCGGCAGGATCTCGATCTTTCTCGCCTTCAGCCAGTCCACAACATCCGGTTCGGTGGTTTCCAGGCACACCGCCGCCAGTTTCTCGGCCAGCATGCAGACCATCAGGTCGATATGGACGTAGAACCCGTCGATCGGCGCATATTTGACCTCCCAGCCCTCGTCCTCAAACCAGCCGCCGACCTGCCGCGCCGCGACCTCCTCGCAGCGCAGGCCGGTATAGCCGACCAGTACGGCGCCCGGTTCGATCATGTTGAAGTCGCCGCCCTCGAAATTGCCGGCGCTGACCATGTCGTAGACCGGGATGCCGTTGTTCAGATAGAACCGCAGCACCTCGGCATATTCGCCGCGCCGGCGCGGGTTCGCCAGCTGGCAGACCACGGCGCCATAGGGTGTCATGAAACTGGAATCGCGGGTATAGACCTGGTAGGGCGTGTCATTGTTGACGTCCAGCGTATGCACCGTCACACCGGCGTCTTCATAGGCTTCGACCATCTCGCGGTACTGGCGCATGGCCTGTTGCTTGTCGAAGCCCGCGCCCTTGCGCTGCGTATCGCGCACGATGGAGCTATACTGGGCGTTGGCCTCCATCCAGGAAAAGCTCTCTGCCGGGCCGAGCAGCACGTCGCGCAGAACCCCGTATTCCGCGTTTGCCCCCCAGTCCCACAAAACGGGCGTGCCGCCGCCCTGCCTGCGCGACCTGAGCGCGCCGTTGCCGTCCATCATGCGGATGTCTCCCTGCCGGTATTTGCCCGGCAGGCATGCTGCAACGAAATTCGACGGTTTGTCACTAGCTAAGCGGAAGGAGGCAGGTCCCCCGGGGGGGGGCGTGAAGCGGTCAGGCGTGGCCCGCTTCACCGGACAGCAGCGAGATATCGACGCCCAGCTTGGCGATCGAACGCTCCCATTTGTCCTGCTGTGGGTCGTCGAAAATAAGGGACTCGTCGGCCGGTACGTTGAGCCAGGAATTTTCCTGGATTTCGCCGTCCAGCTGGCCGGCGCCCCAGCCGGCATAACCCAGCGCCAGCATGGCCTGCCGCGGGCCGCGCCCTTCGGCGATGTCCTTCAGGATTTCGACCGTATGGGTCAGCGATATGGAATCGTTGACCTTGATGGTGTTGGCCTGCTCGTAGTCGCTGGTATGCAGAACGAAACCCATGCCGGTTTCCACGGGCCCGCCGACATGAATGGGCATCGAGACGGCCTCGGATTTCAGCTCGACGCCCACCTGCTCCAACAAGTCGGGGAAGGTCAGCTCCTGCGACAGGCGGTTGACCATCAGTCCCATGGCGCCGTCCTCGTTATGGACGCACATATAGATTACCGAGCGTCCGAAACGCGTATCCTGCATGCTCGGCATAGCGATCAACAACTGCCCGGTCAGATAACCTGTATTGTCTTCAATTCGCGCCAATTTCGCCTCGGCAAGCCCAAACTCGGATGTTTTCGTCGACAGCGGTTCACCTTGGAAAGTCCCCACCATATTTATAGAATAGTAAGCGTGGCGAGTTAAACAATGGTCAAGCAGACGGAAATTTTCCGATTACGCGCCTCTGGCCGCAACAGATCAGTGAAGTTAAACTGCAGCGGTGCGAAATCTGATATCGGACATGAAATGACCACAGTGCAGCGGGCAGGGCGAATGTTCCTGGCGATCCTGGCGCTTGGGTTGCTGGCCGGTTGCACCGCGAGTGGCGCGGCACGCATCGAGCCACCGCCGCCGCCGCCGCCGCCCGCAGCGTTCGGTCCGGCGATTGCGAACAAGGCCTTCCACGAGGCGATGTCGCTGGCGCGGGAAGGACGCATGGCCGCGGCGGCTCCGCACTACAGGCAGGCGGCCGAAAACGATCATGCTGAGGCGCAGTACATTCTCGCCACCATGTACAAGACCGGGCGCGGCATGCCCCGCGATGTCGATCAGGCGATGCGATGGTACCGTCGCTCGGCCGACGCGGGCTATCCGCTGGCGCAATTCACCTTGGGCAATATTTTCATGAAGGGCGATGGCGTGCCCCGGAACGTTCCGATGGCCGTAACCCTTTACAGGCAGGCGGCCGAACAGGGCCACCCGCAGGCGCAATATAATCTGGGCGTCTATCATTACAGCGCAGGCACGGCGGCGGAATACCGAAACGCAGAACAATGGTTCGTCCGCGCCGCGCGGCAGGGCGAGCCTTCATCCCAATTTGCGCTGGGCCGGCTCTACGCCTTGCCCCATGACGGCGTTCGTCTCGACCGCGTGCGCGCCTATGCGTGGTACAGCCTGGCGGCCGAAAACGGCCATGCAGAGGCCCAGACGGCATTGCAGAGCCTGGAATCCCAGCTTAGCGCCGCCGAGCGCGCCGCCGCCCGCTCGCTGGCGCGGCGCCTTGCTGCCGAATCGTCGCAGTGACACGCGAATGTGACGACAAATCGCCCGTGAAACCCTATATATCCACCGGCATGCTTAGCTTATCGAACATGATCGGCCGCCGGGCCACGGGTTTTGTGATCTTCGCGATACTGGCGGCGGCGTTCCTGGCGGCGCCTGCGCACGCGGAACCCTACGCCACCGACTGGGCGGGCAACAGTGACCAGACGCAACTGCGCCTGGTTTCCGCCGTGTCGGGAGCGGGCGACCTGGAAGAGTTGCGCCTCGGCCTGCAGTTCCGCATGCAGCCGGGATGGAAGGTCTACTGGCGCTCCGCCGGAACGACCGGCTATCCACCCGAGGTCGACTGGAGCCAGTCCGCGGGGATCGAAGACGTCGAATTCCTCTGGCCTGCCCCGTTCCGTTTCAAGATTTTCGGCATCGAGGCGGTAGGTTATAAGGAAGAGGTCGTCTTTCCGTTGAATGCCCGTTTGGCCCAAAGCGGCGAAGCGGTCAGCGTGCGCGCTGAGGTAACGTATCTCACTTGCAAGGACATATGTATTCCGGGCGAAGCGATTCTTGCGCTGGATATCCCCGCCGGGCCGGCCGATGCGACGCCTTTCGCCGCGTTGATCGACCGATACCGGGCCAGCGTTCCGGTATCGGCCGAGCCGGTCGGCGTTTCCGTGGAGCAGGCCGTCTTCAAGGCTGTCGAGGACGCAGTGAGCCTGCGTGTGGCGATAAAGTCCGATCGCCCGCTTTTTGGGCCTGACCTGTTCGCCGAAGGCCCGCCGATCGCCTTTTTCGAAGATCCGCAAGTCCGGCTTTCCAGGGACGGCCGGTACGCGGTGATTACCCTGCTGGGTATTGGTGCAACGCCCGATGAAGTGGCCGCCAGCCCCATGCTCGGCACCCTGGTCACGCCCGACCTGGCCGTGGAACAGTCAATCGGTCCCGAACTCGTAGACCGATTTCCGCCCCTGCCACCGGAATTCGAAGAAGCGCTGAACCCGTCGATCGGGTCGCTCTGGGCGATCCTGGGGCTGGCGCTGCTCGGCGGGTTGATCCTCAACCTGATGCCTTGCGTGCTGCCGGTGCTGTCGCTCAAACTGCTCAGCGTGCTGGGCCATGGCGGGCGCGAGAACACCGGCGTGCGGTTAGGTTTCCTGGCCTCGGTCGCCGGCATCGTCACCAGCTTCATGGTGCTCGCCGCCGCGCTGGCCGGCCTGAAGGCCGGCGGGGCCTCGATCGGCTGGGGAATCCAGTTCCAGCAGCCGGTTTTCCTGGCCATCATGGTCGTGGTGGTGACGCTTTTCGCCTGCAATCTGTTCGGCCTGTTCGAGATCACCCTGCCCTCCCGTCTCAACAACCTGATGGCGCTCGACACGGGGCCGAAGCATGACCATCATCATTCGCTGGGCGGGCATTTCCTGACAGGGATATTCGCGACGCTGCTGGCTACGCCCTGCTCGGCCCCCTTCCTGGGTACGGCGGTGGGATTCGCCTTCGCCCGCGGAACGGCAGAGATTTTCATGGTGTTCGGCGCGCTGGGGCTGGGCCTCTCGCTGCCCTATCTACTGGTCGCCGCCTTCCCCGGCATAGCCACCAGGTTGCCGCGGCCGGGCAAATGGATGGTCGGCATGAAGCGCTTCCTTGGCGTCCTGCTGGCCGCGACTGGACTGTGGCTTGTAACGGTAATTGCTGTTGAGGCCGGGGTCGAGACCGCGGCCGGCATCGCCATTGCCGCGGTGCTGATCGGCGTGGTGCTGGCGCTTCGCCACATGGAAGGCTTGCGCCTGGGCCGCCATGCAGGCAAGGTCGCCGCGCTGCTGGCGGCGGTCATCATCGCAGCGCCCCTCTTGGCGCCGGGCGTGCCCGTTAACGACGCACAAACGCTCGACGACAGCGTCTGGCGGCCCTTCGACCAGGCAGAGATCCGCCGCCTCGTCGCCGACGGCAATACGGTGCTGGTGGACGTGACCGCCGACTGGTGCCTGACCTGCCAGGTCAACAAGGCCGCCGTGCTGAACCGCAACCCCGTGGCGGGCATTCTCGAGAGCGGCGAGGTCGTGGCGATGAAGGCCGACTGGACCCGGCCCAGCCAGGAGATCGCCGACTATCTTGCCAGTTACGGGCGTTACGGAATCCCCTTCAACGCGGTCTATGGCCCCGGGGCGCCCGACGGACTGGTGCTGTCCGAAATCCTCGTGACCGACAACATCCTGGCGGCGTTCGAGAAGGCGGGCGGCGCTACGGGGATGGCGGCGAAATAGAAAGTCCGCGGGGCTGGACAAGGCGCACCGGCCGACTATTTTCAAACTGCGGAATTCTTCGCAGGGACAATCGAACATAATGCCGAAAGGGGGTTGGACATGACCATCAAGGCTGGCGACAGGATACCGGGCGCGACGCTGTACCGCATGGGCGCCAACGGGCCGGAGCCCGTGGAAACGGGTGACTATTTCAAGGGACGCAAGGTGGTGGTGTTCGGCCTGCCGGGCGCCTACACGCCGACCTGCTCGGCCCAGCATGTGCCGGGCTATCTGAAGCATGCCGATGACTTCGCGGCCAAGGGCGTCGATGCGATCGCCTGCGTCTCCGTGAACGACGCCTTCGTCATGGGGGCCTGGGGCATGGACCAGGACGTCGGCGACAAGATCGACATGTTGGGCGACGGCAGCGCTGATTTCTCCAGGGCAGCCGGACTCGACCAGGATCTGAGCGGTCGGGGTTTTGGCATTCGCTCCAAGCGATACGCCATGATTGTCGACGACGGTGTCGTACAGAAGATTGCCGTGGAAGAAGGCGGCGGCCTCGACGTCTCGGCCGCAGAGAAGATACTGAAGGCCATCTAAAGCAGGCCCGTTTGCTTTTTGGGATTGTTGGGGCGGCGGAGAAACCTGCCGCCCTTTCTCCTGCCTGTTACCCGCGGAAACGGTCTGTCGCTTCGATCAGTTCGTGCAGGATGCCGGGTTCGGAGAAGGCATGGCCGGCGTCGGGGACGAGGCGGAAATCGGCCTCGGGCCAGGCCCGGTGCAGGTCCCAGGCCGAGGTCACGGGGGTCGCCATGTCGTAGCGGCCCTGCACGACGACAGCCGGGATGTGGCGGATGCGGTCGACATTGTCCAAGAGCCAGCCGTCGCTTTCCATAAATCCGCCATTGATAAAGTAATGGCATTCGATGCGGGCGAAGGCCTCGGCGAAACGCGCCGCGCCATACCCGGAGACCCGCCCGGGGTCGGGCAACAAGGATGTCGTTGCGCCCTCCCACTGGCTCCAGGCGCGCGCCGCCTCGATTCTCGTGTCGCGGTTGTCGCCGGTCAAGCGCTGGTAATAGGCGGCGATCATGTCGCCGCGTTCGCTTTCGGGAATTGGCGCGCAGTAATTTTCCCATTTGTCGGGGAAAATTGTCGCCGCGCCGCCGCCGTAATACCAGTCCAGCTCCTTGCGGCGCAGCAGGAAAATCCCGCGCAGCACCAGCTCCGTAACCCGCTCCGGATGCGTCTCGGCATAGGCCAGCGCCAGGGTGCTGCCCCAGGAGCCGCCAAACACCTGCCAGTGTTCGACACCAAGATGCTCGCGGAGGCGCTCCATATCGGCCACCAGATGCCAGGTGGTGTTGGCTTCCAGCGATGCATGGGGCGTGCTGCTGCCGCAGCCGCGCTGGTCGAACAGGATGATCCGGTAGGCACCGGGGTCGAAAAGGCGGCGATAGACCCCCGCAATCCCACCGCCGGGCCCGCCATGCACGAAGACCGCTGGCTTGCCGTCCGGGTTGCCGCAATCTTCGTAATAGACCTGATGCCCATCGCCGACATCCAGATGGCCCGACTCGCGGTATCCTATTTCCGGATAGAGGTTCCTCAATTCGCTCATGCCCTGTTCCCGTTTTCAGCGGCCCGGAATGCCGCCCCGCGCCAGTTCGTCGGCGCGTTCGTTTTCCGGATGGCCAGCATGGCCCTTAACCCAGTGCCACCTGATATCGTGGTCCCGCAGGGCCGCCTCCAGCCGCTTCCAGAGGTCCTGGTTCTTGACCGGCTTCTTCGCCGCCGTCTTCCAGCCGTTCGATTTCCAGCCGGCCAGCCATTTGGTGATGCCGTCGCGGACATAGGTGCTGTCGGTATAGAGATCGACCGGCACGGTGCGCTTCAGCGATTCCAGCGCCTTGATGGCCGCCATCATTTCCATCAGCCGCCGGGCCCGGGATTGCCGCTGCAGGCCCCGTCGGTGAAAATCTGGACCCTTTCCTTTGCCAACGCCCGCCCCTATTCCAGCCCATAGGCGCCGGGGCCGGCGACGGCCTGGTGGAACTGAAGGATGGCCAGATATTCCAGCGGATCCTTGCGTTTCACCAGCGCGCCGGCGGGCGTGTTCAGCCAATCGTAAAGGCGGGTCAGCAGGAACCTCAGCGCGCAGCCCCGCGCCAGCAGCGGCAGGGCCGCCAGTTCCGCGTCGGAAAAGGGGCGGATCTGCCGGTAGGCCGACAGCATGGCGCGAGCCTTGGTGATATTGAAGCTGCGGTCGCGCTCGAAGCACCAGGCGTTAAGGCAGACCGCCAGATCATAGGCGAAGAAATCGTTGCAGGCGAAATAGAAATCGATCAGCCCCGAAAGCTTGTCGCCGACGAAAAACACATTGTCGGGAAACAGGTCGGCATGGCAGATGCCCGAAGGCAGCTCGACCGGCCAATTAGTCTCAAGAAAATCCAGCTCTTCCCCCAGGACCGCCGCCAGGCCCTGCTGCACCTCGCCGGCTCGCGCCGCCGAAGCCGCGAGCAAGGGACGCCAGCTATCGACTGTCAGCGCGTTACGCCGGGATATGGCGAAGTCCTGGCCCGCCACATGCAGGCGCGCCAGCGCCGCGCCAACGCCAGCGCAATGTTCGGTGCGGATACGCCGGGGCCACATGCCGTCCAGGAAGGTCACGATGGCGGCCGGTCGGCCGCAAAGTCGCCTCAACGCCTGGCCGTCCCTGCCGTGGACCGGTGTCGGGCAGGGAATCCCCTTGCCGGCCAGATGCTCCATCAGACCCAGGAAGAAAGGAAGATCGGCCGCCGCCACGCGCTTCTCATACAGCGTCAGGATATAGCTGCCCACCGATGTATGGATCAGGTAGTTGGTATTCTCCACGCCTTCGGCGATGCCCTTGCAGGACAGAACGGTACCAAGATCGTATTCCGCGACAAAGGCTTCGAGTTCCTCGTCGCCGACTTCCGTATAAACCGCCATCGCGTGCCCGTCAGGCACTCAATGCGCGCGGCAGATTGAAATGAACGGTTTCATCGCCGACGGAGACGGTTTCCAGCGTAACGTCATAGCGCTCACGGCAGGCGTCGATCAGTTCCTGAACCAGGGTTTCGGGCGCCGACGCGCCGGCCGTGACGCCCAGGGTGGACACAGAGCCCAGCCGCGACCAGTCGAGGGCAGACGCGTTTTGCAGCAGGAAGGCGTTCCCGCAACCCATGCTCTCGGCGACCTCCACCAACCGCCGCGAATTCGAGGAGTTCGGCGACCCGACCACGATCAGTGCGTCGCATTGCGGCGCCATCGATTTAACGGCGGCCTGGCGATTCGTGGTGGCGTAGCAGATATCCTCCTTACCGGGCCCATGAATTGCCGGGAAGCGCCGTCTCAGCGCAGCCACGATAGCCGCAGTATCGTCGACCGACAGCGTTGTCTGCGTGATGTAGGCCAGCGGCACGTCGGCCGCGAGGTCGATATCGTCCACGGATTCGATATCCTCGACCAGGATGATCGCTCCCTCGGGCAGCTGCCCCATGGTGCCGACGACTTCCGGATGGCCCACATGGCCGATCATGACAATCCGCCGGCCCGCTTGGTATTGATGTTCGGCTTCATGGTGGACCTTGCTGACCAGTGGGCAAGTGGCGTCGAGATAGATCATGTTGCGGCGCTCGGCCTCGGCCGGGACGCTCTTCGGCACGCCATGGGCGGAAAAAACCACCGGCCGGTCGTTCGGTACCTCGTCCAGCTCGTCCACGAAGACGGCGCCCTTGCCCTCCAGATCCTCCACCACATGGCGGTTGTGAACGATCTCATGGCGGACATAAACCGGCGCCCCGTGTTTTTCCAGCGCCACTTCAACGATCTTGATGGCGCGATCCACGCCGGCGCAAAATCCACGCGGACTCGCCAACAGGATCGTAAGGGATTCGCGCTGGGTACTATCCGTCATCCGTGCCTCATTGCACTCGTAAATATTGGTGGCCGGCCGCCGTTGGCGGGCCTTGTGCAAGCCCAGGCGTCTCTTTAGTATCGCGGACGCCGGCCCGTCAATCATGCTTTTCCAGCAGTTCTGATCGGGCCGGCGCAGACTATCACAGACCGACACTTGTTCGAAACCAAAGGCGCGCAGGAATGGCCAAGCAGGCATTGACCGGGAACAAGTCCCGCCGGATCGGGGCAGCAGGGGGGAAAATCATTGTCTGAAACTGTTCGCTGGCTGTTGCGATGGGCTGTCGTCGTAGCTGCGGCAACTGTTCTGGCCGGTTGTTCCGGCGACGACGAGGACGATGCGCCGTGCCCCGCCGCCAAGGTGCTGGGCGAACCATCGGAGCTCACGCGTTTTCGCGACGGCCCCGGCCGCGATCCCACCGACGTCCTGTTCGAAGCCCGCATGATGCGGGTGATTGGCGACTGCGCCTACGATTCGGATGGCGGCGAAATCGAGGTCGAGCTTGAGGTTGTCATGGAAGTGGTTCGCGGACCCGCGCTTACCGACGGCAAGGTGAATTACCGCTATTTCGTCGCGGTCGCCGAATGGCCGCCGCAGGGCGGCGAGGAACCCGCTATCCATAGCCGCGAAGCGTTCCCGGTGGAAACCAGGGTCCCGTCGGGCCGGCGGGGGCTGCGGTACCAGGACCTGCTGGAAATAACGATTCCGCGGCCGGACGACCGCAATGTGCAGAACTATGTACTTTATCTGGGTTTCGAACTGACCAAGGAAGAGCTGTTCCATAACCGGGACAAGTTCGGCTATTGATCCCGGCATTGACAAGCGCCATGCGCTGAATAATCTGGATTTCGCAATAAACGGGGGTTCACGTCATGAGCAGCGATCTTCGATATTCCGAGGAACATGAATGGGTGTTGTTGGACGGCGATATCGCCACGGTCGGCATCAGCGATTTCGCCCAGCAGCAGTTGGGCGATGTGGTATTCGTCGAATTGCCGGATGTTGGCCGCGCGGTTGAGCGGGGCGCCGAGATCGCTGTCGTCGAATCGGTCAAGGCGGCCAGCGAAATCTATGCCCCATTGTCCGGTGAAGTGGTGGAAATCAACGATGCCCTCACCGACGAGCCGGCAAAGGTCAACGAGTCGCCCGAGGGAGACGGCTGGTTTTTCAAGATGCGCCTTACAAACGCGGCGGAAGTCGCCGAACTGATGGACGCCGCTGCCTACAAGACCTTTACCGACGAACAGGGATAGATTTGCGCGCCCATACAGGCTGACAAAGCAAGGAAAAACCCCCGCTTTGCCGGCGGGGGTTTTGCATTGGTTTCGGCCCGGACGCCGCCTCAGTGCCTCAATGCAGCTTGTTCGGAATATCCTTGATTGCATCGGCGACGGCCTGTTCGCCGGATTTGCCTGCCATCTTTTCCTCCAGCAGCCTTGCCGTGGCGTCAATCGCCATGTCGACGGCCTTTTCGCGGATTTCCTCCAGCGCGGCCGCTTCGGCCTGGGCGATCTTGTCGGCCGCCTGCCGTTCACGCCGCGCGACGGATGCCTCCAGTTCGGCCTCGGCCTGTGCCTTCGACCGCTCGGCTTCCTCGCGCGCATGAGCAATGATCTGTTCGGCTTCCTGGATGGCCTCGCGCTGGCGGCGCTGATAGCTGGCGAGCATTGCCTGGGCTTCTTCGCGCAGGCGCTGGGCTTCCTCGACTTCCCCGCGGATATTCGCAATTCGGCCATCCAGTGCCTGGGTAAGAACCCGCCTGCCCGGTTTGAAAACCGCGATAACGAAGATGGCGAAGGCTACGCCGACCCAGAATGTCGTGCTGTGAATCAGCGCTTCCATCATGCCTTCTCCTTCAGACTGGCGGCAACGGCAGCCTTGGCATCGGCGCCGGATACCTTCAGCCCCGCCAGCTTGGCGGCGACCTCCTGGACGACTTCGATGGCGACGTCCTGGAGATTGGCGAGCGCGGGCTCCTTGGCGGCGATAATGCGCGCCTCTGCCGCCTTGGTATCCTCCGCCAGTTTGGCGGCCAAGGCCGTACGGCGCGCGGTGGCGCTTTCAGCTATGCCCTCGGCGACTTCCCGGTGGATTGCCTTGGCCTGTTCGGCGGCGTCCGCGAGCGCTTTTTCGTAAGCCGCCATGGCGGCCTCGGCTTCTTCTCGATGGCCGGAAGCCTTGTCCAGATCGTCGTCGATTTTCCGGCTGCGGGTTTCCAGCGCCTCTTCGATCTTCGGCAGCGCATTGTTGCGCATGATAATGAAGAAGACGACGAGGGATACCGTCAGCCAGAACAGCTGCGTCGCAAATGTCGACGAATCGAACTGTGGCAGCGTGTCGCCGCCCTCCGCCGCCGCGAGGGCAAGGGAAGGCATCACCGCGGCGACCGCTGCGATACCGGCCAGTACGACGGATCTTGCCTGTGCGACCATCATTTCGTTCCTGGATGTCCTGGTTCCCGGGAGCAGGCGTGCGACCCGCAGGCCGCTTCCCACAACCTCAGCCAAAGAGGACGAGGAACGAAATCAGCAGGGCATACAGCGCAACCGCCTCGACGAGTGCAAAGCCCAGCATGGCCATCGGAAAGATCTGCGGCCGGGTCGCCGGGTTGCGGGCGATCGAGCCGATCAACGACGAAAAGATGTTACCGATACCGACGCCCACGCCGGACAGTCCGATCACGGCAAGGCCTGCGCCGATCATCTTCGCGGCTTCAAGTTCCATTGTCTTGTTTCCCGTTTATTGGTCCAGATAATTGATGCGATGTACGAAAGCGACTTCCGCGTTTCGTACTAGTGGAGATGCAGCGCGTCGTTAAGGTACAGGCAGGTCAACACGGTGAAGACGTAAGCCTGCAGGAAAGCGACGAGCAGTTCGAAACCGGTCAGCGCAACATCCATCGCGATCGGCGCCAGACCGCCGATCCCAAAGGTGGCGGCGCCCAGCGGCACTACGAAACCGGCAAAAACCTTCATCATCGTATGGCCGGCCATCATATTCGCAAACAGGCGAATCGACAGGCTGACCGGACGCGACAGGTAGGAGATGATCTCGATCGGGATCATCAGCGGCATCATCAGCGCCGGCACGCCCGAGGGCACGAAGAAGCTGAAGAAATGCAGCCCGTGCTTGACGATACCGACGATGGTGACCGCCACAAACACCGTCAGAGCCAATCCCAGGGTCACGATGATGTGGCTGGTATAGGTGAAAGCGCCCGGGATCAGGCCAAGCAGGTTCCCGAACAGAATGAACATGAAAAGCGTGAATATATATGGAAATAAGCGCCGCCCCGCGTCGCCGACATTGACCCGTACCATATTCGCAATGAACTCGTAGGCCATTTCCGTCATGACCTGCCAGCGGCCAGGAACCAGCGCGCGGCGCCGCGCGCCCAATGCGAGGAATACCGAGGCTACGGCAACGGAAATAGTCATCCAGAATGCAGAATTTGTATAGGAAAGATCCACGCCGCCGATATGGATCGGGATTATCGTGTGGATCTCGAACTGTTCAATCGGGCTTGCCACGTTTGACCTCGCCTACCTCTCGCCATCCGTATTCCCCGAATTCCCTTCGGAATTCGTACCGGTATTCGCGCCCTGCGCCGGCTCTTCCTGCCCGTCCCCGTCATCCTCCGGCTTCTTGTAACCGACGGCGAGACCATAGCCCATGGCGGCGCGCCAGACATTCAGAATCGCCGCCGCCGAGCCCAGCAGGAAGAACACCACCAGGAACCAGGGCTTTGTCCCAAGCCACCAGTCCAGCCCGAGGCCGATGCCGACTCCCACCACCAGGGCGGCTACCATTTCCACCCCGATCCGGAAGGCCCAGCCCAAACCGCTCATCCCCGGCGGTCCGCCGGAAAGAGTCTTGTTTGTCTGGCGATCGGCCCCTCGGTGCTCCCGCGCCGCGCGAAGCCGTTCTCCCAGATTATCGAAGGAGGGCGGTCTCTTGTCTTCGCCCATCTCGGCCCCCTGGAATTATCGACGCCACGCCGCAAAGCGCGGGCACCATACTTATGCGAAAAATCCAAGTCAAGGTGGAATACCGCGTTGCGGCAACCTGTCCAAAAAGCGCAGAAAATATGGAGTTCCAGCAGGTCTGCGAGGCGGTCTTAAGCCGACTCCCGCATCTCCTCGGCGCGGGTCAGGTCGACCGAGACCAGCTGGCTTACTCCCGGCTCACCCATGGTGACACCGAACAACCGGTCCATGCGGGCCATGGACATGCGGTGATGGGTAACCACCAGGAAGCGGGTCGTGCCGCTGTGCGACAGCTCGTTCAACAACGAACAGAACCGGTCGACATTGCTGTCGTCCAGCGGTGCGTCGACCTCATCCAGCACGCAGATCGGCGCCGGGTTGGTCAGGAACACCGCGAACAGCAGCGACACGGCGGTCAACGCCTGCTCGCCGCCCGACAAGAGCGACATCGAGGTCAGTTTCTTGCCTGGCGGGCTCGCCATGATTTCCAGCCCGGCATCCAGCGGGTCTTCTTCCTCGGTCAGGGTCAGATGCGCCCGCCCACCGCCGAACAGCCGGGTGAACAGCTCCTGAAAATGCTCGTTGACCTGGGCGAAGGCCGCCATCAGGCGCTCGCGCCCCTCACGGTTCAGTGCGCCGATGCCCTGGCGCAGGCGTGCGATCGCCGCCAGCAGGTCCTCGCGCTCGGTCTGCATGGTGGTGATCTGCTCCTGCAGTTCCGCGGCCTCGGTCTCGGCGCGCAGGTTCACCGGACCCATCCCGTCGCGTTCGCGGGTCAGCCGCTCCAGCCGCGTCGACGCGGCGTCGGCGGGCGGGATGGTTTCGCCTTCGCCGATCTCGGCCGCCTCAAATATTTTCTCCGGCGCGATGGCCAGTTTTTCGCGTATCCGCTCCACTACCGTCTGGCGGTCGCGCTCGGCCTGTTCGACCTGCGCTTCGGCGCGCACCTGTTGCTCGCGGGCCGCGGCCAGAGCGGTTTCGGCGGCCTTCAGTTCCCTGTCGGATTCCATCTGGCCGGCTTCCGCCGTCGCCAGGCGGTCTGCGGCCGCCCCGCGTTTTCCCTCGGCCTCGACGATCCGGTCCATCAGCAACGCCCGTTGGCCTTCCAGTTCGTCGGGCCGGGCGGCCAGCCGCTCACTTTCCTCTTCTGCCGCAGTGCGGCGTTCCACCAGGTCGGCCAGCCGTTCGGCGGCGCCTGCCGCGCGGCGGCGCCAGCTATCGGCTTCCGCCTCGATCGCCAGCAGACGCTCGCCGCGTCGTTCGGATTCCGCGACCAACCGGTCATAGGCACTGCGCCGCTCCGCCTGGCGGGCCCGCAGCTCGGCCAGTTCCGTACGCAGGCCGGTTACCGTCTCGCGCATGGACGAGGCATCCTCCAGCCCCGACAGTTCGCTTTCCGCTTCCGATAAATCGGCTTCGGCCTGCTCGCGGTCCGCCGTCGTGCTCTCCAGCGATTCGATCAGCGCCGTCAGCCGGGATTCCTGTGCCACCCGGGCGTTGGTCAGGCGCGTATGCTCTTCACGGGCGGCGTTGAGCCTGGCAAAGCCGCTGCGCACGGCTTCGCGGGCATTGCGCTCGCGGCCGGCCGCCTCGTCGCGGGCCGTGCGGGCGGTATCCGCGGCCTCTTCGGCGGCTTCGGCCTTCGCTTCGGCCTCGCGGCGCGTGGCCCGGATTTCGGCCAGCCGGTTGCGCTGGGCCAGCCGGGTCGCGGCCGCCGTCGGCGCCCCCGCGGAAATCGTGAAGCCGTCCCAGCGCCATAATCCGCCATCGCGCGATACCAGCCGCTGCCCGGCCTTCAACGACGCCGCAAGGCGTGCGCCCGCCGCCGCATCTTCGACCACGCCGACGGCCGAGAGGCGGCGCGACAACTCGTCGGGCGCCTTTACGAAGCCGGCCAGTGCCGGCGCGCCGCCGGGCAGATCCGAGGGGTCCAGCGGTGGCAGCCGATGCCAGTGGACCGGGGCGGATGCGTCGACCGGCGCATTAAGATCCTCGCCCAGCGCGGCGCCCAGCGCGGTCTCGTAGCCGGTATCGACGGTGACCGAATCGATCACCGGCGGGAACAGGTCGCCCTCGGCCGGCTCCAGCAACTCGGCCAGCGCCTGTTCCTCGGCTTTTAGCCTGGCCAGCGCCGACTGGGCGTCCTGGACGGCGATCCGCGCGGCATTTTCCGACTCCTCGGCCTCGGCGCGGATCGACTCGACGGCCTCCTGCGCCGCGCGCGCTTCCTCCACGGCGGCCTTCGCCTCTTCCATGACGGCGGCGGCCGCGGTCATCACCTCGTCGGCCCCCAGCGCCGACGCCCGCTCGGCGCGCTCGGCCTCCAGTTCCTTTTCGCGGGCGGACAGGCGCGCCGCGCGTTCCGACAGCTCCGAAACCCGCCGGGTCAGCGAATCGCGGCGCGCCTCGGTTTCCGCCAGCCGGCCGGTCAGTTCCTGAAGCAGCGCCTCCTTCTCCTCGACCTGCTCGCTGGCCTCGGCCAGTGCTTCAGCGGCCGACTCTTTGTCCACCGCCTCGTCTTCCTGGGCGGCGGCGAGTTCCTGGCGCTCGGCGTCGAGCCGGGTCAAGGCCTCCGACGCGTCGCCCTCCAGCGACTTTTCGCGTTCGATATCGCCGATAATCTGCACCAACTGCTGCTGCAGCTGAACCTGCGCAGTCGCCACCCGCTCGGCCTCGTTGTCCAGCTCGCGGCGCGCCAGTTGCAGATGCTGCAGGGCCGCGGCGGCCTCTGCCTCGGCCTGGCGCAGCCCCGGCAACGCCGATTGAGAATCGGCCTGTATCGTGGCCAGCTTTGCCGCCGCCTCCGTGCGCGCGGCGACCTCGGCTCGCGCCTCGGCGAGTCCGGTCCCGGTTTCCTCCACCGCCTTCATCGCACCGGTCCAGGAATGGTGCAGCAGGATCGCATCGAATTTGCGAATCTGTTCGGAAAGGCGGCGGTAGCGTCCCGCCTGCCGGGCCTGGCGCTGCAGGCCCTGATGCTGGGCCTCCAGCGCGCCGATGACGTCCTCCAGGCGCTCCAGGTTGGTTTCGGCGGCGCGCAGCCGCAATTCCGCCTCGTGCCGGCGCGAATGCAACCCCTTGATGCCGGCGGCCTCCTCCAGCAGGCTGCGCCGGTCCCTGGGCTTGGCGTTGATCATCGCGCTGACCCGGCCCTGGCTGACCATCGCCGTGGAATGGGCGCCGGACGCGAGGTCGGCGAACAGCAGCTGCACATCGCGGGCGCGGACGTCCTTGCCGTTGATTCGGTAGTTCGAGCCCGAGTCGCGCTCGATGCGGCGCGAAATTTCCAGTTCGTCGGCGTCGTTGAACATCGCCGGCGCCTTGCGGTCGCTATTGTCGATATGCAGAATCACCTCGGCGATATTGCGGGCGGGCCTTGAGGTGGTGCCGCCGAAGATCACGTCCTCCATGCCGCCGCCGCGCATGCTCTTGGCCGAGGTCTCGCCCATCACCCAGCGCAGCGCCTCGACCACGTTCGACTTGCCGCAGCCGTTGGGACCGACGATGCCGGTCATCCCCGGTTCGATCAGCAATTCGACCGGATCGACGAAGGATTTAAAGCCGGTGACGCGAAGCTTGGTGAAATGCAAGATATTATGCCCGAATTACCAAGTGTTTGGGCCGGCAGCCGTCATTCCACGGCGTCTTCCAGAATCTCGCTGAATTCGTCATAGGGCAGGTTCGTGACCTTCTTGCCGTTGACGACGAAGCTGGGCGTGCTGTCGATGCCGTATTCCATCTGCCCTTCCAGGCGCATCTGCAGTATGCCGTCCTGAAGCGCCTCGTTCGCCAGGCAACCGTCGACGTCATCCTTGCTCATGCCGCCGAGGCCGGCGAGTTGCGTCAGGACCTTGACCGGATCCTGCGCGCGAGACCAGTTGTTCTGCTGTGCGTAAAAGGCGTTCAGGAAGATGAAGTATTTGTCCTTCGGTGCGCAGCGCGCGATCATCGCGCCCGTGGCGGCATATTTGTCCAGCGGATAATCCCGGTAGATCAGCTTGGCCTTGCCGGTTTCGATCCAGTCCTTCTTGAGTTGCGGCAGTGACTCGGCATGGAAAGTGGCGCAATGCGGACAGGTCAGCGAGGCGTATTCGATAATCGTGATCGGCGCCGCCGGATCGCCGATGACCCGTTCCGACAGCGCTTCTTCGGTCGGAAGGATTTCCGCGAAGGCGATGAAGGGCAGCAGGATGCCCGCAAAAAGGACGGCTGCAAAGCGAATCGGTCCGGTCACGAATGGTCTCCTGACGAATTGAAACAAGCACGAATATAAGGGGTCGAATAAGGCCCCTTCAAGGCGGGGCGCGGAATCGTCATTCTTCCCCGCCGTCTTGGGTGTCGCTTATCACGGCGTGGCCAAGGCGCGCAAGTACGGCCCGTATCTCCGGGTCATCCACCCTGCAGAGGGCCGACTGAATCGCAGCGCGGTCCTTGGCGCTGGGCGGCTCGACAGTTTTGGCGCGGACCCGGCGACGGGGACCGGGTTGTTGGACCGCGGGTGGGGCGTGGATGATCGCGATCCGCTCGATGGCGCGATAGCCGAAATGGCCGTTGATTCGCTCCAGCAGTTGCGGCTCCATATGCTGCAGTTCCAGGGCGAATCCGCCGGCCACCCTGATTCGCAAGGACCCGCCGTCGCGCCGGCCGGGCGGGAAGGTCAGGCGATCGGGCCAGCAGGAAGCGGCCAGTTCCGGGCCCACGATCCCTTCCCAGCCGGTTACCAGCCCGGCCTCCGCAAAGCCCCGCTTGCCGATCGCTCGCTTCGCCAGCCCGCCGACCGACGCGGCCAGGGCCCGCGGCCCGCTGCCCCGGCGCATTTTCCTGCCTGCTTTGTCTTGTTCCCGATCCTCGGGCATGCTCTGATCCGCCCGCAACAATGTCCTAATAGTTACGCTTCCATGACCGATTCGCGCAAGGCCCCCGATCCCGAAATCCTGCTTGCCTGGTATGACGGCCATCGCCGCCGCCTGCCCTGGCGCGCGGGCCCGGGCGAGCGGGCGGACCCCTACCGGGTCTGGCTTTCCGAGGTCATGCTGCAACAAACCACGGTCGCCACGGTCGGCCCCTATTTCGAATCCTTTCTTGCGCGATGGCCGTCGGTCGGCGCGCTGGCGGCCGCGGATCTGGACGAGGTGCTGCATGCCTGGCAAGGGCTGGGTTATTACGCGCGCGCCCGCAACCTGCATCGCTGCGCGGCATATGTAGCCGGCGAACTGGGCGGGATCTTCCCCGACAATGAGGCGGACCTGCGGCAATTGCCCGGCATCGGCGCCTATACGGCGGCAGCCGTCGCAGCCATCGCGTTCGGTCGCCGCGCGGTGGTGGTGGACGGCAATGTGGAGCGGGTGATGGCGCGAGTCTTCGCGGTCCGGCAGCCATTGCCCGGTGCGAAGGGCCGGCTATACGAGTTGGCCGATCGCCTGACGCCCGAGTCGCGGGCCGGCGACTATGCCCAGGCTGTGATGGATCTCGGCGCAACGGTCTGTACCCCGCGCGGGCCGAAATGCCTGCTATGCCCCTGGAAAGACGACTGCGCCGGACATGACGAGGCCGAGGGCCTGCCGCGCCGCGCGGCGAAACCGGAACGCCCGACCCGGCGCGGCGTCGCCTTCTGGATCACCCGGCCCGACGGCGCGGTGCTGCTGCGCCGCCGGCCGGAAAAGGGGCTGCTGGGCGGCATGATCGAAGTGCCCTCGACGGAATGGACCGAAGGAACCATGCCCGCGCTGGCAAAGGCCAGGAAGGAGTCGCCGCTACCGGCGCCGAACTGGCGGGAGCTGCCGGGCGCGGTGACCCATACCTTCACCCATTTTCATCTGGAGCTGCGCGTTGTCGCCGGCCGGGTGGGCCGCGGCGCCGGCCCGGACGCCCTGTGGCGGCATCCCGACGAGTTCGGCGACCAGGCCCTGCCGACCGTGATGAAGAAGGTTGCCCGCCACGCGCTGAAGTTCGGCGCGTGATTCAGGGCAGAATGAACTGCTTGCTCTGGCCGTTGACGTCGAGCGTATAGGTTCCCGGGGCAAGGCCTTCGGTGATCACTGGATAGGTTTCCTGGAAACGCTTGATCGCCTGGGTGCATATGGCGTCGCGCGGACGCGTCGTCAGGATGCTTATGCTGATGACCGTCCCCTCGGTCTTCTGGCTGAAACTGTACAGGCTGGTGCAGCCGTCGGACATCCATCCATAAACCACGACGCGGACCTGCACCGGATATGATTCCAGGATTACCGGCTCGATCCGTTCGACGCCGGCCAGGCGAACAATCGGCTTGGGTGGGGGTTCGCGGTAGGTCGACTCGGGTGGGGGTTCCGTTTGCGCCTGTGCCGCAGGGGGGCCATGGCGGCAGGCGGCCAGCGCAATCAGCGCGGCAAGAAACATAAAACTGGCGGACCGCACGGTCTTTCCGGTCATAGGATACTACCTGGTGGAATATCGGGATGCCGGGATTGTAGCATGATTCGGGCGCGGATCCGTCTCTAGTTCTGTTGCGCGGCCAGTTCCGCGCGCATCTGCTGGCGCAAAAGGTCGATGGGGATCGCCTTGCCGGCTCTTTCGGTCATCCAGAAGGTCCAGCCGTTGCAGCTTGGCGCGCCCTGCACCGCCGCGCCGACCTGGTGGATGGAGCCGCGGTGATGGGCCGATATGATCGAGCCGTCGGCCCGCACCTTCGCGGTCCAGCGCTTGCCCGGGCCAAACAGGATGTCGCCGGGGCGTACGAGGCCATTTTCGACCAGTTGGCCGAAGGGAATGCGTGGTTCGCGCCGCTTCGACGGGATGTCGATCAGTTCAAGGTCCGGCGTATCGGAAATGCCGGCCAGGCGATTTTCAGCGACGCGGCGATATTCCACTTCGCGCTCGATGCCGATGAACTTGCGGCCCAGCTTTTTGGCTACGGCACCGGTCGTGCCGGTGCCGAAGAAGGGATCCAACACCACGTCGCCGGGCTGGGTGGAGGCCAGGATCACGCGATGGAGCAGCGCCTCGGGTTTTTGTGTCGGGTGCGCCTTGCTGCCGTCCTCACCCTTGATGCGCTCGCCGCCGGTACAGAGCGGGATCAGCCAGTCGCTGCGCATCTGCAAATCGTCGTTCAGCGCCTTCATGGCCTCGTAATTGAACTTGTAGCGGGCGTCTCTGGACTTCGAGCACCAGACCATCGTTTCATGGGCATTGGTGAAGCGGGTGCCGCGGAAATTGGGCATCGGGTTGGTCTTCACCCAGACCACGTCGTTCAGCACCCAGAAATCCAGATCCTGCAGCACCGTGCCGACGCGGAAGATGTTGTGATAGCTGCCGATCACCCAGATCGTGCCATCGTCTTTCAGCAGACGCCGGGCGGCCGCCAGCCAGTCGCGCGTGAAGTTGTCATAGATTTTCAGGGAGTCGAACTTGTCCCAGTCGGCATCCACACCATCGACGCGACTGTTGTTCGGCCGATGCAGATCGCCGCCCAATTGCAGGTTATAGGGCGGGTCGGCGAAAATCATGTCGACGCAGTTTTCGGGCAGGCCGCGCATAATGTCTATGCATTCGCCCGCGAGAATTTGATTTGTCGGAAGTAAGTCCGAATTTTTCTTGGTTCCAGCCATCGCGCGAATATGAGTCCTGAGATTCAGCAGGTCAATTCATTTTATGACTTTAATTCTTACCGAATTATTACTTGATGAGTCTTGCGATGGGCGCGAAGCTCCTGCGATGATGGGGCGTCACACCGTTTCCGGCCAATCCCTGCCGGTGTTGCCTTGTCCCGTATCCAGCATTTTTCTCCCAGCCATAGCCTGGGAATTCGAGGGCCAGGCGTTCCATGATCCGGTCGCGCGTCACCTTGGCCATGATCGAGGCGGCGGCGATGGACAGCGCGCTGGCGTCGCCGCCGACCAGGCAGTGCGTGGGCACGCCCAACCCGGGGTCGCGGTTGCCGTCGACGATTGCGTATTGCGGCGCCTCCGGCAGGTTTGCAAAGGCGCGACGCATGGCCAGCATGGTGGCCTGCAGGATATTCAGCTCGTCGATTTCCTCGACGCTGGCCTGGCCGACGCCGTGGGCCGCACGCGCCTCGATGTGGTCGAAGAGCAGCTCGCGGACCGGCTTGCGCAGCTTCTTGGAATCGTCGAGGCCGGCCTTGACCTCAGGCGGTAGCTTCGAGAGGTCCAGCACGACGGCGGCGGCCACCACCGGCCCTGCCCAAGGGCCTCGCCCGGCCTCGTCGATCCCCGCCACCTGCCCGCCCAGCGAGGCCTCGAAGGAGTAATCAGGCATTGCCGGGCCTTTCGCCCGGCTCGCCGGGTCCCTCGTCGAAGGGGACGTCGATCACCTCGTCGGGCGAACCGAATGCGGCGTCCGGCGGCAGGATTTCCGCCTCCGCCTCCTGGCGGCGTGAATGTTTCCAGCGCCAGTACAGCGCCTTGACGCGGATGAGCTTGCCCTCGAACCACTGGAACAGGCCGGCCGTCATCTTCAGGGTCAGCCGCCATTCGCGCACATAAACGATCTTCAGCAGGGCCATCGGGGTCTTGGCGGTCACCGCTCGATATTCATGCAGGCGGCGCACGGTATGCATCCAAAGCGGGCTGGTGACCAGCGAGACCACGGTGATCGCCACGACCAGCCTGTGCAGGTCCGGCGTGATGACGTTGCTGGCCAGGGCCGCCGCCCCCAGCACGAAGGAAAATTCGCCGATCTGGGCGAGGCTGAGGCTGGTCATGAAGGCACGCTGCGGCTGTTCGCCCATCAGCTGCAGGATGAAGACGTTCAGCGCCGTCTTGAAGACCGAGACGAAGAACCACAGCCCCAGCACCAATGCCAGATTCTCCCACATGTAGTTGAGATCGATCAGCAGGCCGACCGACAGGAAAAAGACCATCAGCAGGATGCTCTGCACCGGCTGGGCGACATTTTCCACCGCATGTTTTTCCGCGCTGTTGCCGACCAGCAGCCCGGCGAAAAAGGCGCCGTAGGCGGGGCTCAGGCCGGTCAGCCCGCCCAGCGCCGCGAAACCGAAGCACCAGGCAATGGCCGCCAGCGGCAGCAGGTCGATATTACCGACGACCATCTTGAACGGCAGTAGATGGACCCGCCGCCGCTTGCCGAACCAGGCCGTGACCGCGATCAGGAGGCCGACGGAAACCGCGACTTTCAGCACCACGGCCCACTGGAACGCACCGCCCGACAGCCCGCCGACGATCAGCAGCATGGGCGCCACGGCCAGGTCCTGCGCGATCAGCACGCTGATGGCGGTGCGGCCCACGCGAGTGCGCAACTCACCCACATCATCCAGCATCTTGACGGCAACGGCGGTGCTGCTCAGCGCGACCACGAAGCCGAAGAATACCGCGTAGCCCAGCGGCCAGCCCATGAATTGCTGCACCACCAGCATGCCCGCCAGGCTGACGCCAATCTGGATCAGGGTCGAAAACAGCCCGATGCGCCAGGTAAAGCGGAAGCTGCGCAGCGACAGCTCCATGCCGATGAAATAGAGCAGCATCAGCACGCCGAGTTCCGCCAGCACGCCAACCTGCGCGCGATCGGTCACCAGCCCCAGCCCCGATGGCCCCAGCAGCACCCCGGCGATGATATAGCCGACGATGGCCGGTTGCTTGAGGCGCGTCATCGCCACGCCGCAAAGCGTCGCGGCGACGATAACGAAGGCCATGCCTGTAAGCTGGACAGTGTCTTCCATAGGGTCCCGGTGCGAATCGATAGTGCCGGGGTTCAGGATACCCGCAAAATTCCTAAGAAATTACAAGAAACTGCGGGGGCATCGGTCACAACGCGATTTATTCAGTCCTCATACTGGTCATGCCGGCGTAGCCATTCCATGGTGAAGGACAGGTCGGCTTCGTCGCGGCCTTTCGGGACGAGGTCGAGCAAATTATATGCGCCGGCCAGGATGTCGAGACCGCGGGCGTAGGTCGAATAGGTATGGAAGATCGCGCCGCTTTCGTCCTTGCGGAAGACGCTGAGGCCCGGCGCCTCCCCGCTTGGGAAAGTGGTGGTCCGGTAATTGTAATAGACCTCGCCCCTGGCCATATCGTCCTCGTCGAACGAGACGTGGTAATCCCGGTTGAAATCGTTGTCCAGCGCGGAGACCCACTTGAACCGCCAACCCATGCGCTTCCTGTAAGTCTCGAGTTTTTCGAGCGGGGCCCGGGAGGCGACGACCAGGGTCACGTCGCGGTGGTTCAGATGCACGATCGCACCGTCGAAATGGTCGGCGATGTAGGAACAGGAGGGGCAGCCTTCCTGCCAGTCCGGGCCAAACATGAAATGATAGACGATCAGCTGGCTGCAGCCGGCGAACAGGTCGGCCAGGGTTTCCCGCCCGTCCGCCCCCTCGAAGACGTAGTCCTTGTCGACCTTCACCCAGGGCAACTGCCGCCGCTTCTCGCTCAGCGCATCGCGCGCCCTTGTGAATTCCTTTTCCTCCGCCAGCAGCGCCTTTCGCGCGGCAATCCAGTTCTCTCTCGATACGATCCTATTGGGTTCCATTTCTCTCTCCCGTTAGCCCGCCATCCGGGCGGCAAGTTTGTCGAGGATGCTGCCCCAGCCGGATTCGTGCTGTGCCGCGACCTCCGCACTGCCCAGGCGTTCGTGGGTCAGCGCAAGTTCGGTCTCCCCGCCCTTTTCGCGAAATTCCAGCGTCACAAGCGAGCCCCCGACGCCCTGGACAGCATGCGATATCCAGGTAAATACGATGCGCGACGGCGGCGTGATCTCGACGTATTCGCCAGTCATCTCGTAAGTATCTTCCACGCCATGCATGACGAAGCGAAACCGGCCGCCGACGCGCGGGTCGATCTCGACATCGGTTTTCCTGATATCGCCGGGGCACATCCAGGCCCGCATGCCGTCGGCATCCAGCCAGGCCGCGAAAACCTCCTCGCGCGGCGCCGGCATGATCCGCGACATCCGCAAGGTGGGCACCGTCGTCACTGTTTCTGCGGTCATTTGTCCTCACTCCTCTCCTGTTTCTTCGCCTTGTTGTCGCGCAGGAACTGCGCCAGCGCGTCCAGCCGGCCTTCCCAGAATCCGCGGTAATAATCGATCCAGTCGCTGGCCGCGGTCAACGGCGCGCCGTCGAAGCTGAGCCAGTGCTCGCGGCCGCGCACCTCGCGCCGCACCAGCCCCGCGCCCTCCAGCACTTTCAGATGCTTCGACACCGCATTCAGCGACATCTCGAAGGGTTCGGCGACTTCCCCGACCCGCGCATCGCCAGCCGTCAGCCGCGCCACGATCGCCCGTCGCGTCGGATCGGCCAGCGCGGCCAGAGTGCAGTCCAGTTCCATATCGTTATATTCAACCATATGGTTGAATATATAAGAAAGGCTGGAGCCTGTCAAATGCGCCTTGATATCAGCCTCTACCCCGTCAGTCGGTCGTCGAACGGACAGTTCGTCAGATTCTCGAATCCGGTTTCGGTAATCAGCACCTGGTCCTCAAGCTTGACCCCGTCTTTGCCGCCGACCTCGCCGATATAGGCCTCGACGCAAAGCACCATGCCGGGCACCAGCACACCGTCATAGCCCTTGCTCTCCCAATCTTCCGGATATTTGATGGCCGGCCATTCGTCGCACAGCCCGACGCCGTGATACTTGGAGCCATACCGCTGCGGCACATATTCCGCCGGCAGCAGATGGCCGCCTTCGCTGAGTTCGCGGAAGCTCACGCCAGGTTTCAGAATCTCCATGTTCGCCATTATGTGCTGGTAGGCCACCGCATGCAGATGCCGCTGCGTATTGGTCGGGCGGCCGTCGCCAATGAACCAGGTCCGCGAGATGTCGGCGCACATGCCGTAGCAGCCGATCATGTCGGTATCGAAGGCCAGCAGCTCGTTGTTCCCGATGATGCGCGGACCGCATTCCTGGAACCAGGGGTTGGTGCGCGGACCGGACGACAGGATGCGGGTCTCGATCCACTCGCCGCCGCGCCGGATATTCTCCTTGTGCAGTTCCGCCCAGACGTCGTTTTCGGTAACGCCTGGGGCCGCGGCTTCGCGCATCTTCGTGATCGACTGTTCGCAGGCCCACATGGCGCATCGCATCGCCCTGACCTCGTCCGGCCCCTTTATGGCGCGGGTTTTTTCGGCAACCTCCTCGCCCTCATGGACCTCGATGCCGAGCCGGTCGAGCGCCCGCAAACCCGCGATCTGGATTTTATCGACGGCGAGGCGCCGGTTGCCGCCTGTATGTTCGCGCATCAGCGCATCGATATCGGCGGCGAACAGCGCGGCCTTTTCATCCGTCCGGGCGCCGGTCGAGAAATAGAAAAAGGAACCGCCACCACGCACCTCCCCGACCAGCGGATTGTACTCCGAGAGATGCGGCAGCCCGCCATATTCCCACAGCACCATATGCCCGTCCGCCAGCAGCAGGCAGGCGCGAAACGGATTGTGCGCAGCCCAGAGCTGCATGTGGGTGGTATCCGTCGCATAGCGGACATTCATCGGGTCGTACATCAGCAGGCCGGCGAGGTCCCGTTCGACGATCGCCGCGGTCAGGCGCTCCCAGCGCAACCGGCGCATCGCCTGCAGGTCGGGGCATTCCAGTCCCGCCGCCGCCCATTCCTCGTAGGCCAGCGGTGTCGGGCCGATCTCGATGCGGTCGTTGTCGTCGGGCGTATTGTCCGGCTTGCGGCCCGGACGACGCGCCGGGTCGATCTTGCGCTTCGGAATCGAAAAAGGCGATGGCGGCATGGCGCGTCTCCCCCTATGTCCTTCCACAACACTATCTTGGCCACAGTCGAGAATCCATCGATTCACCGTACTGGCCAGGCAACCGGCCCACAGGTTAAGTTGGCGGACCTGACTTCAGCGTTCGAGAGGGAGGCTTGTTCATGGCCAAGGGATACTGGATTGCCCGTGTGGATGTGTCGGATTCCGACGCATATCAAAAATACGTTCAGGCCAATGCCGCGGCATTTTCCAAATTCGGCGCACGCTTCATCGTCAGGGGCGGCGCGTTCGAGACGCGGGAAGGAACCTCACGGTCCCGCAATGTGGTCATCGAGTTCCCCGACTACCACACGGCGCTGGACTGTTACGACTCGGCCGAGTATCGGCAGGCCCTATCGTTTCGTGAAGGCGCCTCCACCGCCGATCTTGTCATCATCGAGGGATATGACGGGCCGCAGCCCGGTGATGGAAAATAGCGCGTCCGGTCAGTAGCCGATCGCGACCTGGTAGAGGCCGTCGACGACCAGCGCCATGCGTTGGTAGTCCAATGTATCCGGCCTGTCCGTCGGCATATGGTAGTTCGGGTTTCGCAGGAAGGCGGTGTCGGTGACCATCAGGGCGGGCAGGTCGTTCTGCCAGAAGCTCCAGTGGTCGGAAAAATCGACGCCGGCGAGCGCCGCCGGCGCATTGATGGAATGGACCGGAAGATCGCCGTTGACCGCCATCAGACTTTTCACGCGGGCGACGGACGACCGGTCGAATAGCCCGCCGACCACCCCGATGAAATCCGCCCTGTCGGGATAGAGCCATTCCAGGAAACCCATGGGGTAAGCCTGAGAGCCGGGCTCATCCGAGAAATAACCGATCATCTCTACGCTGATCATCAGTTTCAGTTGCGCGCCGTCTTCCACGATATTTCTCGCATGGACATAACTGCCCATATTCTCGGAACGGAAGTGGGGCGGTTCCTCCAGCGTGAAGGCGACCAGATCCAGGCGATGTTCCAGCACCGGCTTTTCCGCACCGACCATGCGCGCCAGTTCGATCAGCCCGGCGACACCACTGGCATTGTCGTCCGCGCCCGGATTGCCGTCGCCGGCCACATCGTAATGCGCACCGATCACCATACGCGGCGCGTCCTGTGGCCCGAACGAGCAGATGACGTTCCGGTATTCGACATGGTCGACCGTGAATCCCTGCGCCCGCAGCGCACAGCCCGCCATCGCGAAGGAATCGGCGATATAGGTCGCTGCCCGGTCCAGCGAGCCCCGCTGCCGGCTGGTCCGCGCCGGCTCAATCTCTGCCAGATACCGCACATCCACCTCCAGCCGCCCCGAATCGGCAGTCGGCGCAGGGACGAATTCGGGCGTGACATAAACCGGGTTCGTCACCACCCAGCAGCCGCCGACCGTTAGCAGGACGGGGAGCAGCAGGAGGAATATCAGGTTTATTTTGCATGACATGCGTTTGTGCCGCGAGAGCAGTTTCCCGAAAGCCGCAGGGCGGCAAGTCTAGAACATGATCCATCGAAATGGAATCGAGGACGAGAGGCCCCCTCAAAACATGTTTAGCTGGTCCCCCGCCCTTGGCGGCCGGCGGAAGCGGGATTCGTCCACCGGCGGGTGGCCGCGATGCAGGCCGTGGCGGCGGCTGGCGAGGCGGAAGCGCTGGGCGATATGCTCAGCGTAGGGGCCGTCGCCGGTCTGGCGCTTGCCCCACTCGGTCTGGTACAGCGCGCCGCCCCTTGTCTGGCGCACCAGGCTCATCACGCGGGCGGCGCGGTCCGGATAGTTGGCGGCCAGCCAGTCTGCAAACAGCTCCTTGATCTCATGCGGCAGGCGCAGCAGCACATAGCCCGCCGCCCCTGCGCCGGCCTCGGCCGCGGCCTCCAGAATTTTCTCGATCTCGTGATCGTTGAGCGCGGGCAGGATCGGCGCAGCCAAAACCGTCACCGGCACGCCGGCCGCTGCCAGCCCGCGGATCGCCTCCAGCCGCCGGGCCGGGGTCGGTGCGCGGGGCTCCATGCGCCGGGCCAACGCGCGGTCCAGCGTGGTTACCGAGACCGCCACCCGCAGAATCCCTTCGGCCGCCATTGGGGCGAGAATGTCCAGGTCGCGCAGGATCAGGTTCGATTTGGTGACGATGCCGACCGGGTGGCGGTAATCGGCCAGCACCTCCAGGATCCGCCGGGTCAGTTTCCGGTCCCGCTCGATGGGCTGGTAAGGGTCGGTATTGGCGCCAAGCACGAGGGTCGCAGCGCGATATTTCGGGTCGCGCAGCTCGGCCTCCAGCAAGACCGCCGCGTCCGGCTTCCAGTAAAGCTTGGTCTCGAAATCCAGCCCCGGCGAGTGGCCCAGATAGGCATGCGTCGGCCGTGCGAAGCAATAGATGCAGCCATGCTCGCAGCCCTTGTAGGGATTGATAGACCGGTCGAAGGGGATGTCCGGCGACTGGTTGCGTGTGATGATCTTGCGCGCGCTGTCGACGCCCAGCGTTGTGCGCAGCGGCCTCGGTTCCTCGTCGCCCAGCCCCCAGCCGTCGTCGGTCGCGACCCGAACCTCCGGCTCGAACCGCCCGGTCGGGTTCCCCACCGCCGCGCGCCCCTTGCGCAACCTGTCCGCCAGAGTTTCGTCCATGCGGCCAGCATAAAGAACAAAAAGCGAACAATCAATCGGCAATATCCCCATTATGGGTCATCGTCCGCTGGCCCGCCCATTCCGCGAATTTCCGCTACCGGCCATCGGAGAGCAGGCCGACATCCTCAAGAATGACGAAAAACGCGGGGACCAGGAACAGCGACGAGACCGTTGCCGTCAAAAGCCCGAACGCCAGGCTGGCCACCAGCGGAATCAGGAGCTGAGCCTGGGTGCTGGTTTCGGTGAGCATCGGCAACAACCCCGCAATGGTGGTCAGCGACGTCAGCATGATCGGGCGGAAGCGTTCGCGCGCCGCCTGCTGGGCGGCCTCGGCGACGTCCGCCCCTTCCTTCAGACGATCCTTCAGGAATCTCACAAGCAGGATATTGTCGTTCACCACCACGCCGGCCAGGGTGGCGAAACCGACCAGGCTGGGCATGGTGAGATCGAGGCCCAGTGCGAGATGCCCCCATGCCACGCCGATCAGCCCCATCGGGATCGCCAGAATCACGGCGAATGGCTGCACGTAATTACGAAACTGGAATGCGAGGATCAGGAAGATGCCCGCCAGCCCGATCAGCAAGTTGGTCTGCAGGGAATTGCCGGTGTCGGCGGTATCCTTGTCCTGCCCCTGGGACGAGAACCGGAGGCCCGGATACTTTTCCTTGAGTCGGGGCATGAAGTGCTTCTTCAGCGCCGCCATAATTTCCCGCGCGTTGGCAACGTTGGTGTCGAGCGTGCCTTGTACGGTGACCGTGCGCTGGCCGTTGACACGGTGAATGCGGGCGAAGCCGCGCGTTTCCTCGATCTCTGCCACGGCGCTGAGCGGTATCAAACTGCCGTCGGCAGCGCGGATTTTCAAATAACGCAGGTCATCCACACTATTGCGATCGGGGTCCGCAAGGCGGACGGTGACGTCATAAGCCTCGGTGTTGAACAGAACCTCCATCCCGGTGCCGCCGTGCAACGCCGCGCGGGCCTCGTTGCCCACGGTGCGAGCGGTCATGCCGAAAATGCCCGCGGACTCTTTCATATGGAGTCGCAGTTCGGGCTTGCCCGGGCGAAGGTCGTCGGACAAATCCGTCACCCCGCGAAAACGCGAAAGATAGGCTTGCAAGTCGAGGGACGCCTGCTTCAGCGTCTCCAGCCCGCCACCCTGAAGGCGCAGGTCGATGGCCTTGCCCGCGACTCCGCGCTCCTTGTCGGTGAATTTCAGGGAGATGACGTCGGGCACGCCGCCCACCAATTCGCGCCAGCGGCCAAGCATCTCGTCAACGGTGCCGATGCGTTCTTCCGCGCGCAGCAGATCGGCGCTGACCGTGGCCAGATGCGGTCCGCTTTCGAATGCGCCGACATTGGTGTTGAACAGTACCGAGACGTTTTTCACCAACCGCTTGCCACCGGACTGCCGGGCGGAAAGTTCCTCATCCAGCTGGTGCAGCGCCTCGACTGCCCGGGCAACAACTTCCTCCGTGCGGGCCAGAGGCGTGCCCTGGGGCAGCAGAATGCGCATCTGGATCACATCGCTTTCCAGATTGGGGAAAGCCTGGTATTTGAGCAAACCCGCCGGGATGGTCGCATAGGACGCCATCACCAAGCCGATCATGACGCCGAGGGACAGATACGGCTGACGAGTGACTTTGCCGACCAGGGGGATGAAAAATCCATCGCGCAAGCGCTCGAACCGCGCATCGAACCATGCCTGAACGCCCTTGCGTTCGGCGGTCTCCATTTTTTTCATGGAGTGGCGCAGATGCGCCGGCAGGATCAGAAACGCCTCGATCAGGCTGATGCTCAACGTAATCAGTAACACCGCGGGCAGGAATTTCAGCACCGCGCCCATCTTGCCGGACAGAAACGCCAACGGCCCGACCACCATGGCCGTGGTCAGGAACGACGACAATACGCCCGGCATCACCTGGCGCGTTCCGTCGACGGCCGCGTCCAGCGCCTTCTTCCCGCGGCGCAGATGAGCGGCGACATTTTCGGAAATGACGATGGCGTCATCCATCAACAGGCCGATCGCGACCAGAAGCCCTACCATGGTTATCATGTTGAGCGAGTAGCCCAGGGCGTTCATGGCGAACACCGCCCCCAGAAAGGACACAGGCAGGCCCATGGTGACCCAGAAGCTGAAACGAAACGAGAAGAACAGCCACATGGTCAAAAACACCAGGACCAGGCCTAGCGCACCGTTGCTGGCCAGAATGCGCAGGCGGTCGCGGATGTTGGTGGTGACGTCGGTGCTGATCTCCAAGCTTATGCCACGCGGTGCAAATTCACGCTCGCGGATCAGGTTCTCCTCGATGGCGTCCATGACGCGCAAACTGTCCTGATTGTAGGTTTTGGAGATTTCCAGAAGCGCGGCGCGCCGGCCGTTGAACAGAATCCTGTCTTCCGGCCGGTCGAAGATTGTACGGACATCGGCAATGTCGCCCAGACGGATTCGCCCGCCGGTCTTGCCGGATACGATAATCAGATTGTCGAATTCCCCCGGCGTGCGGCGCTGCTCGTCGAATCGCACGATCAGGTCGCCGTCGGGGGTTTGCATCGTGCCCGAGGGCATGTCGACGCTCTGGCGCTCGATGGCAGCCTGAATGTCTGAGACGCCGAGGCCATAGCGTTGCAAGGCCTCCGCCGGAAACTCGATGGCGATGTCCTGATCGGAAAAGCCCTGGATGCGCACCTGCGCTATTCGCAAATCGCGCTTGAGACGCTCCTTGACCTTGTCCGCATAGGCTTTCAGTCCCTCCGCGGACATATCGCCCGTGATGGCGATGCTGGCGACCGTGGCGGTACGTTCAAGCTTCACGATTGACGGCTTTTCGACCTTGGCGGGGAATGAGGCGATGGCCTCTACCTGCGCCTTCACGTCTTCGAAAAATTCGACCATGTCGGCGCCGTCACGCATTTGGGCGGTAAAAATAGCGATGCTTTCGCGGGCTTCGCAGCGCATCTCGATCAGGCCGGCGACGCTGTCGAGAGCGTCCTCGATGCGCAGGCAGACGGCGTCCTCGATCACATCCGGGGTCGCGCCCGGATAGCTGGCGCGGATCTCCACCTCGGTCGGCGGGATCACAGGGAAGGTGTCGCGCTGCAAGTTAGGCAGCGCGGCCAGCCCCAGTACCGCCACGGCGATCATCAACACGTTTGCCGCGGTGGGGTGGCTTCCGAAATAGCGGATCACTGTCGTGGCTCCTTGCCCGTCGCTTCGATGACCATGCGTTTCTTGGTTTTCTTGTCATCCTGGGGATCGAGCAGCATTCCATCGATGGCGCTCGGAAGGTCGGATGTCACGATGCGCTCGCCGGGTTTCACTCCTTCTTTCAGTACCGCATAGCCTCCCAGCGTGAAGCCGATCTCGACCTTTCGCGTCTCCAGGCGGTTGTCTTCGTTCACCACGTAAATCCGGCCTCGGTGAAGCGACGAAAGCGGCACTACAATCTGATTTTTCATGGGGCCAGACTTCAGCTCCACTTCGACAAAGGTATTGCGGTACAATGGGGGACGCTTTCCCGGTTGCGCCAAATCCGCGGGACGGTCTATGGCGACCACCACGCCGAGGCTTTGCGTCTGCGGATCGATAATGCCGGATACCCGCGCGATCCGCGCGGGCCACTCCACGACGTGAGTGGCCGTGCGCAGGCGCACCATGGCGCTTAGCCCCATGACGCCAATTCTTGCGGCGCTTTCATTTTCCCGGACCACTGCCCCGATGAGCGGGCGCAGGGCCCCGACTGGAAACTGCGCCTCGATCTCGGCCACGTCCAGGCCATCCGCAGTAAATAGTAACTGACCCTTGTTGGCATACTGGGCCAAGCCAATCCTTACATCGGTCACGCGTGCATCGAAGGGTGCAACGACATGGGTGCGTTCCAGGTCGAGTTCGGCGCTGGCTTTTTGCGCAAGGAGAACCTGACGTTCGACCCTGTTGAGTTCGATGGCATTTTTCAGGTTTTGCACCTGCGCCTCACCGTTGAGCATTTGCAGTTCGGCCGCCTCGACGGCGGATTTCGAAACCGCTCCTTTGGCCACAAGACCCTTCTTGCGCGCGTGATCGTCCCGCAGGAGCTTGAATTCCTTTTCGGCGATGGCAAGGCTGATGCCGGTGGTTTTGGCCTTGACGTCCGAGGCCTGCAACTGTGCTTCGATCTGCGCCAGGGCGAGACGATAATTGACGTCCTCGATCTGCAGCATCTCCTCGCCCGCCGAAACCGTGCGCCCGTTCTTCAGGTCTTTCGAGACCCACGCCACCTGACCTGCGACCTCGGCCACCGCTTCCCAGGTGCGCGCGGGACGGACGGTACCGTAGCCAACCGCGCGCGGCGCCACCGCCAACTGGGAAACCGTCATGACGCGGACCTTGGTGGCGCGCTCAACGGGACCCGTCGTTTGCGGGCCGCTTTTTATCTGCGGGGAGAAGAAGATCGCCGCCGCCCCGATCATGATCGGCGGAAGAATCAACAGTCTTCGGCTCCATATTCGATTGAAAAAGCCTTTGCCCGCATTCATTGAAACAATCTCGAAATTGCTGATGGACACCGCTTGAGAACGATCGGGATGTTAACGAATTATTAATTTCGGGTAATTGCTCTAGGTCAAGAGCCGTCGTGAAGCCATCGGGTTTTCGAAATTCGCCGCCAACCCGCCCGGGTTCCGCCATTCGGCCCGGATGCGCTCCACGGTGGCGGCGGTCAGGTAGTCGCGGGTGCGGGACTCGACATGGGCGATGAGGGCGGCGTCGCGATTTTCGGCCGACCAGTCCTCGGTCGCCGCGGCGGCATGCTTGGCCTCGACCCGCTGCTTGCGTGACTGCACCCGCCACATCGCCGACCAGGTGGTGGAGCGCAGCCAGGTCATGCGGCGTAGCGGCATCAGCCAGGGCTGCAACTGATGCGCCAGCGGGGCCGGGATGGCGCCGAGATAATGGCGGTAGAAACCGGCCACGTCGGCGGGCGCGATCTCAACGCCCGAGTCCACGTCCCAGGTAGTCGAGGTATAGAGCGTGCAATGGGCCAGATCGATGGCCGGCGCGCCATAGAGCGCCTTTTCCAAGTCGACGATGAAGGCGCGGCCGTCGGCGCGTACCACGTAATTGCCGGGGTGGGTATCGGTGGCGACCAGAGTGACCGGTTGCGGCTTGCCGACACTTTCCCCGGCGAACCGGCGGGCCCATTCGATCTCTTCCCCGATCATGCGCCGGGCGTCCCGGTCAGCGCAGCCCTCTTCCAGGAAACCGGTCTGTTCCTCGATGAAATTCAAGGCGCCGGCCACGGGGTCCATATGGTTGGCCAGCGGCGGGCGATATTCGGGATCCGGCACCGGCAGGTTGTGGATCGAGGCCAGGCATTCCGCCAGCGCCGGCAGGTCGGCGGGCAGCCGCGCCGGGCGGCCCTCGATACAATCAACGATCAGCGCGCCCATCGGCAGGTCCTCGCTCGGCTCGATCACGCCATGCGGCCTCGGCGCATGGCCGCCCGCGGCGCAGCGGGCGAAGCCGGCGAGCTGGTACTCCAGGTTCTCGCGCGCGGCCAGGGCGAACTGGCTCTGGCGCGGCACCCGTAGCAGCGCGCCGGTATCGCGGATGATCACATGGTCATGCGCCAGCCCCTTCTGCTTCATCGGCTCCAGCGCATCGCGCGGAACCGTCTCGAAGCCGGGGCGGGTAACAAGTGCGGCATGCAGACTATCGAGGTCTTGCGGGGTCATCGGTCCAGGCGCTGGCGAAAGGGTGGCGCATTGATAGTGCCGCAATCCCTCCAAGGGCAAGTTAGTAAAGTTCGAATTACGCTGGATCGCGCCTGGGCTGTGGCTTCCGCCCCTGTTGGGCTGGCCGCTGTTGCCGTGCTAAACAGTGGCGCCATGGCAAAGATCAGCATCGTCATCCCTACCCTGAACGCCGCCGCCGCGCTGCGGCGCAGCCTGCCGCCGCTGGCGGAATTCGCCGTGCTGGATCTGATCCGCGATGTCATCGTCGCCGACGGCGGGTCGACCGACGAAACTCTGGCGATCGCCGAGGCTGCGGGGGCACATTTCATACAGGCGAAAAAGGGACGCGGCGTCCAGCTTGCCACCGGCGCGGAGGCGGCGCGCGGCGACTGGCTGCTGTTCCTGCATGCCGATACGATCCTGCAGCCGGGCTGGGGCCGGGCGGTACGCGATTTTATCAGCAACACTGAAAATCTGCGCTGTGCCGGCTATTTCCGCTTCGCGCTGGATGACAGCCGGCTGGGCGCGCGGCGCATCCAGTGGCTGACCAATTTGCGGGCCCGCATCCTCGGTCTGCCCTACGGTGACCAGGGGCTTTTGGTCTCGCGCGGGTTCTATCGCCAACTCGGCGGCTTCCGGCCGCTGGCGCTGATGGAGGATGTCGACCTCGTCCGCCGCATCGGACGCGGCCGGCTGCAAATGCTGAAGGCCACCGCCGTCACCTCGGCCGCGCGTTACCGGCACGACGGTTTCTGGCTCCGGCCGATCCGCAACCAGTTCTGCCTGTTGCTCTGGCTCCTCGGCATTCCGCTTAAACGCATCATGCGGATCTATTACCGGTGAGGGGCACGCTGATCGTCTTCGCCCGCGCCCCTCAGCTGGGCGGGGTCAAGCGACGGCTGGCCGCCGGCATCGGCTGCCGCGCGGCGCTGCGCTTTCACCGCATCAATACCGAATCGCTGATCCGCCGCCTGGGCCGCGACCGGCGCTGGCGCACGATGCTAGCGGTCACGCCCGAACCCTGGCGATGGCCCGCTCATTTGCCGCGCATGAACCAACATGGCCATGATTTGGGTGCGCGCATGGCCAATGCACTACGGACTGCGCCGCGAGGCCCCGTCCTCCTAGTCGGTAGTGACGTTCCCGGCATAACGGCCGACGGCATCGCCCGCGCCTTCCATGCACTCCAATCGGCCGACGCGGTGTTCGGCCCCGCGCGCGACGGCGGCTACTGGCTGGTGGGAATACGGAACAAGGGCCTGCTGCGCCGGCTGTTCCGCAATGTGCGCTGGTCCGGCGAACATGCGCTGGCGGACACGGCTTCGAACCTGCCTGCCGGCCGCCGCCATGTGCTGGTCGACATGTTGGAAGATGTCGATGATGCGGAAAGTTGGCGGCGCTGGCGGGATAGCGTTAACCGCCCGTAATCGCCTTGGCGCGCGCTTCCAGTTTCGCCGCCTCGTCCTTGCGGCCCATCTCGCTTAGCAGCGCCGCATAATCCCTCAACACCTGGGCGAGATCCGGGTCGTCGGCCCCCAGTGCCTTTTCGGCCCGCGCCAACGCTTCCCTGAACAGGATTTCCGATTCCGCATGACGGCCCTGGGTCTGGCGGATTTTCGCCAGATTGTTATAGCCGGATGCGATGCCGGGATGGTCCGGGCCGAACAGTTCCTCGCGCATCGCCATCGCTTCACGAAACAGCGCCTCGGCCTCCTCGAGCTGGCCCTGCTCGCGCAGCACCCAGCCCAGCATATGGATGCTGTTCGCGGTTTCCGCGTCGGCGCCGGGCCGCGTCGCGCGCCGCAGCGCCAGACTCTCGCGGTAATGCGGCTCGGCATCGGCCAGATCACCCATCATCATCAGCGCGCCGGCCAGCCGGAAATGGCCGATCGCGATCTCGGGATTGTCCAGGCTGGAAAGCGTTCTGGTGATAACCAGCGAATCACCGAATGCCGCGGCAGCCTCGGCGAATCGGCCCTGCTCGCGGATTGCCAGCCCCATCAGCGTCAGCGACTCGGCGACCGCCGGGTGCATCCCGCCATACAGCTTCAGGCGCTGTTCCAGCGCCCGGCCATGAAATCTTTCCGCCTCGGCGAAGGCGCCTAGTTCGTAGGCCAGCACGCCCATATTGCCGTTGCCGACGGGCCTTCTGGGATCGTCTTCGGCAAGGGATTCCGCCAGTGCCAGCGCCTTTCGGAAATGCCGTTCGGCCGCCGCAAGCTCGCCCTTGCCGAACGCCTCCACACCGGCCTTGGTGGCGGTCCCCCAAGGGTCCGTCTGGGCCTGGGCGGGCAGCCAAGCAAGGCACAGCAACAGGATTCCGGCCAGCCGGCAAAGCGCCGCGCCGGGCCGCGCGCGGTTCATTTTTCCTGCAGCCGCGGCATCAGTTCCACGAAGTTGCAGGGCGTGGTGCGCGCGTCCAGCTGATGCACGAGGATGTCGTCCCAGGCGTCCTTGCAGGCGCCGGTGGAACCGGGCAAGGCGAAGATATAGGTGCCCTTCGCGACCGCCCCCATGGCGCGGCTCTGGATGGTCGAAGTCTTGATCTTCTGATAGCTGATCCAGCGGAACAGCTCGCCGAAGCCGGGGATTTCCTTCTCCGCGACGCGATTCAGCGCTTCCGGCGTGACGTCGCGCCCGGTGACACCCGTGCCACCGGTGGAGATGATCACGTCGATTTCCGGATCGTCGATCCAGTCCTGCATCCTGGCGGCGATGAGATCGGCTTCGTCGCGCACGATGGCGCGGGCAGCCAGCTTGTGGCCGGCCCCCTCCAGCCGCTCGATCAGGGTGCTGCCGGAACGGTCGTCGGCTTCGGTCCTTGTGTCCGAAACCGTCATGACCGCGATGTTCACAGGAAGAAAATCGCGGCGGCCTTCGATTTGCACGTCAGTTCTCGCTGGTGGTCCTGTTGAATGCAACGACCTGCCGATTCAGCGGGTCGTGCGCACTGTAGACCGGCCAGTCGCCGGCGACAACATCCCGCAGCGACGGACGCGGCTGGCCCAGACGGTCGCGATAGATCCAGTAATTGGCCAACACCTTCTCTACATAGTCGCGGGTTTCACGGTTCGGGATGCTCTCGATGAACAGCAGCGGATCGTTGCGGAAATCGACGCCGCGCATCCATTTCCGCAGGTTCCCCGGCCCACCGTTATAGGCCGCCACCGCCATGAACAGATTCTGGTCGATCGCCGGTGTATCCAGCAAATGGCGGATATATTTCTGGCCCAGCGTAACGTTCAACTCCGGGTCGTACAGCTTGTCGCGCCGCCAGCCGCGATAGCGCTGGCCCGAAATGAAGCCCGCGGTGCCGGGCATAAGCTGCATCAGTCCGCGCGCGCCGGCGCGGCTCTTGGCCCCGGTCTTGAAGTTGGATTCCTGGCGCATCAGCGCGAAAATCAGCGCGCGGTCCACCTGGAAGCCGCCGTTCGGCTTCCACCCCGGCAGGGGGAACAGCGCCGCATTGTGCCAATGCCCGTCGCGCTTGTTGATCGCATAGCCGACCTGGAAGGACAGCGCGGCGATCTGTTCATTGTCGGCGTAGGCCATCAGGGTCTTCAGCATATCGGGCGGCATGCGCGAGAAAACGCGCTTGAGCTCCGCGAGGCCCTGTCGCTCCTCGCCAATCTGCATTAGCGCCAGGCCGCGCCGCGCCGCCGGGACATTCAGGATCTGGCGGGCCGCGTCGGGGCTGGCGCCGGGAACCTGCCAGTCGATCGCATGTTCCAGCGCCAGGGCTTCCTGGCCCAGCACGCCATAGAAAGTCATCGGACGCGCCGCCGCCAGTTGCAGCATCGCCACGACCTTGTCGGGCTGGCGGTCGACCAAATAGGCCCGGGCTGCCCAGTAGGCGCCAGCCGATACCAGCCAGTCGCTGCCGGTGCGTGAATTCGCCAGCGCCGCGAACTGTTCAGCCGCCACGTCATACTGGCGCAGCCGCCAGGCCACCAGCCCGGCCCACCAATGAGCATCCGACACCCATTCGCCGGACCGGTTGGCGGCGCTCAAGGCTAGTTCCAGCGCCTTCTCGTTCTTGTCGGCCTGGTAATAGGCCCGGGCTATATCGGCCAGCGCTTCGTCATAACTGATCGAATCGAAATGCCGCGCGACGCTCTTGGTCTCCAGATACTCCAATGCCCTGGTCGGTGCCCCCATGCGCAGCCAGCGGGCGATACGCCGTTCGGCATAGCGCAGGTCCCGGCTATTGCGGCGGCGCACCGGCGGATTCGGCGCGGCGTTCGCGGGCTCGGCCTGCCGCGGCGCCGGTTTCGTCCAGGAAATATTGACCGAGGGAATAGCCGGCTTGCGCGGCCATTTCCAGTTGGCAGGCCGGCGTTTTACGGCAAGCCTGTAAATCCGCTCGGCTTCCGGATGGTCGGCGTAGTCACGCATCCAGTCCTTCAGTTCCTCGTAGCGGGACCGGTAGGCGCGCGGGTGCATATAGCGCTGGTAAAGCACATGGCCCATCAACAGCCGGTCGGAGAGCTGCTTGATGCGCTTGTCCGCAGCTTTCCATTCGCCGCCCTTCTGAAGGCGGAAAATCTCGCGGTAAAGCCGCGCATCGCTGTCGCTGAGGACAGTGAGGGTTTCCGCGATCTCACTATTCCTGTCGACGTGCGGGAACTGTATGCCGGCAAGCGGCAGTGCGTCACCGATCTCCGCCGCCGCATTGTTCGGCGTCAGGCAGACCAGCATCCCCAATAAGGCGGCAAATGCCGCGGGGATAGTCCGAAATCCAGCGATAATCAATTTGCCCTCCAGCCCGAGCAGCCCTTTTGCCGGGCCAAGCGAATCAATGAATATCATGGCATCAGGATAGAATCTTGTCGTAAAGAAATCGTATAGGCTGAAATTCGGCAAGCCATAAGGCCGGTAAAGGGCGAATCGAATAAAGCAGGACTTGTTTCTTACCGATCCTGGGTGGGCCGTCAGGTTAGTTCGTCCAGCTTTTCTCTCAATGACAGGAAGTCCATCCAGGTCTCTCGTTTTTGTGCCGGGTTGCGCAGCAGGTAGGCAGGATGGAAGGTGGGCATCGCCGGAATCGGCGCCTCCAGCCCCTCGCCATATTCGACCCAGCGCCCCCTGGCCCTGTTGATGCCGCTGTTCAGCCCCAGCACCGTGTTCATCGCCGGCCGGCCCAGCGTAACCAGCAGGCGCGGCCGGACGAGCGCGATATGGCGCCGCACGAAAGGCAGGCAGGCGGCGGTTTCCGCATCGGTCGGGCTGCGGTTTCCCGGCGGCCGCCAGAAGATGATGTTGGTGATATAGACCGACTGTTCGTCCAGCCCGATGAAAGACAATATCCGGTCCAGCAGCCGTCCGCTGGCGCCGACGAAGGGCAGGCCTTCCCTGTCTTCCTCGGCTCCCGGGGCTTCCCCGATGAACATGACCGGCGCATCCGGGTTACCGCGCGCGAAGACCAGGTTGGTGGCGGTCTGTTTCAGCGCGCAGCCCTCGAATTTCTCCAGCGCCGCACGCAGCGAGTCGAGATCGTCGGCCGCCGCCGCGGCCTCACGCGCATCCGCCGCGCCCTGGGCCGGCGCCAGCGGTGCATCCGGGCCGGGGTCGCGTGACGATGGCGCGGAGGCCCCGATCGGTTCTTGCGTGATCGGCGGGGGTTCCGGCGCTGCGGCGGGCCGCCCGGTCCTGCGGCGATCAATCGGCTCCTCGCCGATGGCCTCGTCCGCGCCCATCGCCGCCATCCAGTCCAGCGCGGCCAGTCTCCGCCGCCGGTCGGTCATTGCATCCACTCCGTTTGCGCTATCGCCTGCCGCCCCCGCAAAGAGGCCGCTGTCATACTAGTATCAGCCGCATTGGTTCTGGAAATCATTTCGGTGGTGTTATAGGTATCGTTGCCAATCGGACAGGAGCACGGGTATGGAACGCGAATCCATGGAATTCGATGTCGTGATCGTCGGCGCCGGCCCTTCGGGGCTGGCCGCGGCGATCCGCCTGAAACAGCTCTGCGCGGACAAGGGCCAGAATTTGAGCGTCTGCGTCCTGGAAAAGGGCGCGGAGGTCGGCGCGCATATCCTGTCGGGCGCGGTGATGGATCCCGGCGCGCTGACCGAATTGATCCCCGACTGGAAGGAGAAGGGCGCGCCGCTGAACATGCCGGCCGGGAAAGACAGCTTCCTGTATCTGACCGCCTCGAAGGCGTATCGCTTGCCGACGCCGCCGCAGATGCACAATCACGGCAACTATGTCATCAGCCTGGGCAATGTAGTGCGCTGGCTGAGCGAGCAGGCCGAGGCGCTGGAGGTCGAGGTCTATCCCGGTTTCGCGGCGGCCGAGGTTCTCTATCACGAGGACGGTTCGGTCAAGGGCGTGGCGACCGGCGACATGGGCATCACCAAGACCGGCGAGCAGGGGCCGAATTATCAGCCCGGCATGGAGCTGCACGCCCGCCAGACGATCTTCGCCGAGGGCTGCCGCGGCTCGCTGACCAAGGTGCTGTTCGAGAAATTCGACCTGCGCCGCGACTGCGACCCGCAAACCTACGGCATCGGCATCAAGGAGCTGTGGGAGGTCGACCCGGCCAGGCACAGACCAGGCGCGATCATGCACAGCATCGGTTGGCCGCTGGACAGCCGCACCTATGGCGGTTCGTTCCTCTACCACCTGGAAAACAACCAGGTGGCGGTCGGTTTCGTGGTCGGGCTGGATTACGAGAATCCTTACCTGAGTCCTTACCATGAATTCCAGCGGTTCAAGCACCACCCCGCCATCCGGCCCACCTTCGAGGGCGGGCGGCGCATCGAATATGGCGCACGGGCGCTAAACGAAGGCGGTTTCCAGTCGATCCCGAAGCTAACCTTCCCCGGTGGGCTGCTGGTCGGCGACACTGCGGGTTTCCTGGACGTGCCGAAGATCAAGGGTTCGCACACGGCGATCAAGTCGGGCATGACGGCCGCGGAAGCAGTGTTCGCAGCGCTGATCGAGAGCGACAGCCCGCGCGAAGTCACCGCCTATGCGGAAAAGCTGAAACAAACCTGGGTCTGGCGCGACCTTTACAAGTCGCGCAATATCCGGCCGTCGTTTACCCGCGGGCGCTGGATCGGGCTGGCCTGGTCGGCGCTGGACACCTATCTGTTCCGCGGCAAGGCGCCCTGGACCTTCCGTCAGCATTCCGACCATGACAGGTTGTTGCCGAAATCGGCCTGCAAGCCGATAGATTATCCCAAGCCGGACGGCGTTATCAGTTTCGACCGGCTGACCAACGTGGCCTTCTCCAATACCAGCCATGAAGAGGACCAACCGGCCCATCTGACGCTGAAAGACCCATCCGTGCCGATCGCGGTGAACCTCGACCGCTACGACGCGCCCGAGCAGCGCTACTGCCCGGCCGGGGTCTACGAGATCGTCACCGAGGGCGACGGCGCGCCGAAGCTGCAAATCAACGCGCAGAACTGTGTCCACTGCAAAACCTGCGACATCAAGGATCCGACGCAGAACATCAACTGGGTGGTGCCCGAAGGCGGTGGCGGGCCCGCCTATTCCGGGATGTAGTCCGATTTCCGCTCGCCCGGAATTGGCGCTGCCCCGCTGGACGCGGCGGCGGCGGAACGGTACTGTTCGCCCGCCGATTCGTTTACAAGGGGATCATGATGGGGCTAGCCGGCCTGTCCACATACAAGTTCTTCCGTCACCGAGGGATCTGGCGCGCCGCAATCGCGGCGGCGTTGTTGGTCGCCGGCTGCGCGACCGACAATCCCAGTAACACCGGTTCAGCGAATGCAGGTGAATCGCCACGACGGTTCAATGTTATCGAGCCCGTCGGGCAGCGTTCGCCCTATGGAAACTATCTGGCCGGGCGTTTTGCCGAGCGGCAGAAGGATTTCGCACAGGCAGCGGCGGCGTTCGGCCGTGCCCTGGACGATTTCCCCGATAATGTCGCGTTGATACGGCGGACCTTTTATCTGTCCCTGCAGGCTGGCCAGATGGACACGGCCCTGCGGCTGGCGCACAAGCTGGAAGAATCCGGCACGAAAGTTTCGACGGCCCAGCTTCTGCTGGCCGCCGAGTCCGTAGCCAATGACGATTTCGCGAATGCCCTGCTGCGGATGGAGGCCATGGATCGCGAAGACCTGGCGCGCTATTCGGTCCCCCTGGCGCTGGCCTGGGCTCATGCCGGCGCGAACGAGACCTCCGGCGCGTTAGCCGCGCTGGCGCCGCTGGACCGGGAAAGCGGCTTCGAAACCCTGCGGCAACTGCATGAGGCTTTCATCCAGGATTTCGCTGGTCAGCCCGGCCAGGCCGAAAAGGCATATCGCGCCGCACTCGGCGACGATCCCGCTACGGGGGCGAACCGCGTGGTCCGGGCCTATGGCGCGTTCCTGGAGCGCGGTGGGCGGGCCAGTGAAGCGGCCGCGCTCTATGACGGCTATACCGGCGGTGACATGAACGGACTGCTGTTCGAAGCCGCGCGTGAACGTCTCGCGGCAGGGCGCAAGCCCGATCCAAGGATCGATTCGGCGGCCTCCGGCATGGCCGAGGGTTTTTTCGATATCGCCTCGATCCTCCCCAAGGAAAGGGCTGGCGAAATCGTGCTGATCTATTGCCGGCTGGCGCTGTATCTGCGGCCTGATTTTCCGCTGGCCCAACTCCTGATGGCCGACGTTTACGAAGGATTCGGACGTTACGCGGAAGCGGCCGAAATCTATCGCGGCATCGATCAGGCGGGCGCCTATGGTTGGGTGGCCCGATTGCGGCTGTCCGACGATCTGTACGAGTTGGGTGATGTCGAGGGCGCGACCGCGCTTCTGCGAATGATGGCCGACGAGCGGCCGGAACGCAGCGACGCGCTGGTGCGTCTCGGCAATATCCTGCGCTACGAGGAACGTTACACCGAATCTGTGGTGGCTTATGACCGTGCCGTGGCGCGCATAGGCGAAATCACGGGCGGCAACTGGACCATCCTCTACAGCCGCGGAATCTCGCTTGAACGCTCCAGACAATGGGACCGCGCGGAACAGGATTTCCTGAAGGCCCTGGAGCTGGAGCCCGACCAGCCTTTCGTCCTCAACTATCTGGGTTACAGCTGGGTCGAACAGGGCAAGAACCTCGCCCAGGCCCGCGACATGCTGGAGCGCGCCGTGGCGCAGCGCCAGGATGACGGCTATATCGTCGACAGCATGGGATGGGCGCTTTACAAGCTGGGCGAATTTACAGATGCCGTCGTTTATCTGGAGCGCGCGGTGGCCCTGCACCCGCAGGACCCGGTAATCAATGATCACCTGGGCGACGCCTACTGGCGCGTCGGCCGGCGGGACGAGGCGCGGATCCAGTGGCGCCGCGCCCTGGGGCTAAGTCCTGAAGACGAGCTGCGCGACCAGATCCAGGACAAGCTGGAGGAAGGTTTGCCGGCGAGTGAGCCGCGCGGCGGCAGCGGGTGATCGACGAGGCTCCAGGCGCCCTCCGGCTGGCCGCGCCGGCCAAGGTCAATCTCTATCTCCATGTTACCGGGCGGCGTGCCGACGGCTACCACTTGCTGGACAGTCTGGTCGTGTTCACCGCAGTGTCGGACCGGCTCGAATTGAGGCCAGCGGACCGCCTGTCGCTTGCCGTCGAAGGCGCGTTCGCGGACAATGCCGGACCGGATGACGACAATCTCGTGCTGCGCGCTGCGCGGGCGCTGGCCGGGGCGGCGAACATGGACAAGGGCATGGCGGCCAGGCTGGTAAAGAATATACCGGCGGCGGCCGGACTGGGCGGCGGGTCGGCCGATGCGGCGGCGGCGCTAAGGGGCCTGATGCGGTTATGGGACATCGCGCCGGATGCCGTCGATTTGCCCGCGCTTGCCCTGGGGCTCGGCGCGGACATACCGGTCTGCCTGGCGGCGAAGTCTGCTTTCGTCAGCGGCGTCGGCGATCAGGTTGAGACCGCACCGACACTTCCCAATGTCGGGTTGCTGCTGGTCAATCCCGGCGTCGCATTGGCCACGCCGTCGGTTTTCGCCGGGCGCCGCGGCGGGTTCTCGCCGCCCGGGCGGTTTTCCGAGTCGCCAGCATCCGTTGCGGCACTTGCCACCCTGCTGCGCGAACGCGACAATGATCTCGCCGCGGCGGCAATCGCGCTGGCGCCCGTAATCGCGGACGTTCTTGCCGCCCTGGAATCGGCCCCTGGATGCCATCTGGCACGCATGACAGGCAGTGGCGCCACCTGTTTCGGCCTGTTCGATGACGAGGCGTCGGCCATGAATGCGGCGGGCGCGCTAAGTCGGGACGGCTGGTGGGTTCAGGCGACCCGTCTGCTTCAATCCGGGTCGGATACGTAATTTTCCGGCAGGACCCGCGATCGCGGGATCGTCACAGTCACCTTTGTCCCCTCCCCGGGTTCGCTGGTGATCCGGATCCAGCCCTGGTGCAGTTCCGCCAACGCCTTTACCAGCGACAACCCCAAACCCGTTCCTTCATAACGGCGCGTTAGCGAGCTTTCCAAACGCACGAAGGGCTCCAGGGCCCATTCGACCTCTTCCGCCTTCATGCCGATACCGGTATCCTCTACAGCCATTGTGAGGTTTCCGGCCTCGTCGAGCGATGTTGCGGCGGTGACCCGGCCGCCGCGCCCTGTGAACTTTACGGCATTCGAAAGAAGGTTGATCAATACCTGCTTCATCTTGCGTTCGTCGGCCCTGAACTGGGGTGCGGGCGCCGGCACGGTCTTGACTAACGCCACGCCGGCCTTTCTCGCCCGGTCCTCGACCAGCCGCAGGCAGCTTTCCACCAGTCGCGCACTGTCGATATCATCATCGGAAAGGTCTATATGCCCGGCCTCGATCCTGGACAGGTCCAGGATGTCGCCGATGAGGTCCAGAAGATGGAGGCCGCTGGTGTGAATGTCCTGCGCATAGTCGACATAGCGGCTGTCCAGCGGACCGAAAGACTCACGCGAGATCATCTCCGAGAACCCCAGAACCGCGTTCAACGGCGTTCGCAGTTCGTGGCTCATATTGGCCAGAAACTCGGTTTTGGCCCGGTTCGCCAGTTCCGCTTGCTCCTTGGCGACCGTAAGTTCCTTCTCGCGTGCCATCTGATCGGTTATCACCCGGCGGACAAGTATGACACCGCCTTCGCGGGTCGGATATTCGTTCACCTGTACCCATTGCCCGTCGCCAACTTCATGGACGCTGCTGGACGGTGGATTGCGGTGACCCTCCAGCCGCCGCCGGACGAAACTCTCCCGCTCTTCCTGCGGGACCGCGTAAAAACCGCGCGCCGCGCCGCCACGTATGAAGTCCTCGAAACGCATGCCGGTCTTCAAAATGCCGGGGGCCAGCGCTTCCATTCGCTGGCGGTAGTTTTCGTTGAACAGGACCAGCCGGTCCTCTACGTCCCAAAGCGCGATACCTTCCGAGGTATTATCCAGCGCGTCCATGAAGCGCTGCCGCAACGTCTCGAGCGATCGGCGCCGGAGGACCTCCTCAGTCTCGTCGGCGGCGGTACCGCGATACCCCACAAAGTCGCCGCCGGGGCTGAAAACGGGCTTGCCGCTGATCCTCAGGTAATGCCTGGTGCCGGCCTCGTCATCGTAGGTATAACGGAAATCGCGGAACGGCTCGTGCTTTTCCAGAATTCGTATATGGTTGCGCCAGACTGGTTCGTCGGGGCTGGCGCCTGCCACCTCCCAACGAGTCAGTCCCAGCCAACTGTCCGGGTCAACCCCGCTCATTTCCCCAACTTTGGCGGAAAAACGGGTAAACCGGAACTCCGCATCCATTTCCCACAGCCAGTCCGACGCGGCCTCCGCGAAATCCGCCAGCCGCGCCTCGCTTTCCCTTTGGGATTCCTCCGCTCTTCGGACGTCGGAAATGTCCTGGATCGTTCCGAACTGACCGACGAAATTTCCTTCTTCGTCTATCTCTGGATTGCCGATTTCATGGATGTATCTGATTTCGCCGGCGGGCAGGACAACCCGGTATTCCGTATCGAATGCCCGTTCCTCTTCATCGGCGGCGATCATTTCGGCGAGCACCCGGTCGCGATCCTCGGGATGTACGTTCCTGTACATTTCCTCGTTGGAGACGGCATCCGGCTTCATCCAACCCTCGATTACCCGTAGCGCTTCGTCCGAAAGGTAGACAAGTGCGTCCTGGGACCAGCGCCAGTAACCGAGCCGGGCCAGCCGCTGGGCCTCTAGAAGCATTGCTTCTCTCTCGCGCAGCGCCTCATCCGCCACTTTTTGCTCGGTTATGTCCTGTATGATGCCGAAATACCCAAGAAAATCGCCGTTTTCGTCGAATTCAGGCTCGCCGACTTCGTGGATATGGCGAATTTCACCGTCCGGGCGGACGATGCGGTACTGGATATCGAAAACCCCGTGAATGCCGTCGGTCGACTGATATACCTGCTGCACGCGCTCGCGGTCAGCCGGGTGGGTCCGTTCCATCTCCGCTTCTGCCGACGGATCCAGCCGGTCCGGCTCAACACCAACAATTGCGGCGAATTCATCCGACCAGTTCACCAGCTTTCCGTCGGCCGCCGACCAGCGCCAATGTCCCAGCCGGGCCACCCGCTGCGCCTGTCGCAAAAGCGATTCGCTCCTGGACAGCGGTTCGCGCGCGGCGCCCGTGAGAGCAGTTTCGTTCGGGGGACGGCCCGGCGGCAGACCCTGGCCGCCAGAGGCTTTCCGATTTTGTTTCGCTGTCTTTGCGGCCATCCCGTTCATCCTATCGTATGGATCGGGGAAAAGTCATGAGGCAGGCGAATTTCGGGATCGTAAATACATGGCGGGATTGCAGGCGCCGGAACGGCGCTACCCTCTTGCCCGCGCCCCGGCTTCGCCCTATGTTGCGGCCCGCCGGTCGCGATTGGGGCGTAGCCAAGCGGTAAGGCACCGGGTTTTGATCCCGTGATCGCAGGTTCGATCCCTGCCGCCCCAGCCACCGTTACGGAATTTTGTCCCTGCTGTTTAGCAAAGCCGGTCAAGCGTTAGATCCGACGTTCAAAATCGCGGCAATTTCCGTGTGCGCCGTTCGCCAGGCGGGGAACTGGACGACGAACTCTGTGCCCTGGCCGACGGTGCTAGTGACAAGAATGTTGCCTTCATGTTGCTGGACCAGGTCACGAACAATGGACAGGCCGAGCCCGGTGCCGTCACAAGCCTGCTTTGTCGTCTCGTCGGCGACACGGGTAAACGGCTCGAAGATCGTGGGGACCATCTCCTCCGCCACGCCGATGCCGGTGTCCTTGACGGTTACCTCGATACCGCCGGAACGGTTATAACAGGCGGACAGAGTCACCGAACCGCTTTGTCTGGTATATTTGATCGCGTTGGAGACCAGGTTGGTGAAGACCTTCCACAGTTTCTTCTCATCGGCATGCAGGGCAACGCCGTCCGTGATGTTGCATTCGACGCGCACGTTGTTTTCTTGGGACATGGGGGACAGCTCGCTGCAAATCTCCCGGGCCAGAGCATGGAGTAGTACGACTGTCTCGGTCAGGCCGTTATCCAGGCTCCTTTGGCTCTCCGCCTCGAGGATGTCGTTGACGAGATCAAGCATACGGCTTCCCGATTTATGGATGAGCTGGAAATATTCGCGCGCCTTGGTCCAGTTCTGCTGATGTGGCGGCAGGAGTTCGGAAGCCGCTGAAAAACCAAGAATGGTCGTAAGCGGCGAGCGCAAATCATGCATCAGTTTGGCGTTCTCGCAAAAGTTCCCGATAGGTGGGAATTGCCTGTGCTGGGCGGAAATATCAACATGGGTTACCAGCGTCCGTTGTCCCAGGTTCCTGGCTATGACCTTGAACCAGCGCTTGGCGTCGAGCCCGTGGCATGGATAAACAAGTTCGAAGGTCTCGACAGCACCGTCGAGCACGGCTCGCAGATTCGCGCCAAAAAGATCAGCCTGGAATTTTTCTGCCCCTTGAGCTCTCTCGCAGACGCCGAGATAGCTCGTGCCAACGAAACTCCTGCCGCCATACCCGTTGGCGTGGGCAAAGGCGACCCAGGCGTCGTTGACGAAGACGATACGCCCGCTCGAGTCCAGCATGGCGGTTTGGGCCGGCAGGAAGTTCAGGCCGAGAAATCGATCATCCATGATGTGCCAACCGCCGGTCTTTGGTCCGTGCCATCAGGTTGCGGATGGCAATATCCAGTGGGACAGGGGGAGGTGCAGGCTGAAGCATTTTATATACCTATGGTTGTATTCATCTATGCAGCCTCTTCCCCACTTCTTGTTCGAGTGGACGAAAATCCGAATTAAAGACAAATTTGATTGAGAATTTGTTAACGGACAGCCCGGCGTCAAAGGTCGGACAACCGCCGAAATGCCGCGCTGTTATATCGCTGTCGGCAAGGCCGTTTCGACGTCTATACCGCCATTTCATTCCAGAAATTTCGTGCGCATTGACGGGAGGGTTCTCAGTCGATGGCGGAGTGCGTCGGCTCAGCCGACATTCGGGAAAAATCTGAAGATCCGCGACGCGCTATAGATGGCTCAGTTCGATGTCCTCGCAGGATAGGCCGAACTGGCTGAGGCCCTCCTCCAGAAAGTCGCCAAGCAACGGCGCGCCCAGCAGATATTCGGCGGTATGGCCATGCTCGTCGCGGGCCCGAACCGCTTCGGTACGCGCATCTTCCCATTCCGACACGTCAAAGTCGCCGCGTCCCAACCACATCAGGGCGACAAGGTCGATCTGCTCGTCTTCATTCAGGTCGTCGACGAACATCTTGATTTCCTGCAGGGTCGGATCGTCCGCATAGTCCTGCAGAACCTCGCGGGAACCGGAGTCGGAAGGATTGCCGCCGGGATCGGGCTCCTCGACATCGACCTTGACGTCGAACTCGCGGGCCTTGACGATCAGGAAGCAGACTTTGTCGGTACTGATATCGGGCATCGCTATTCCCTCCGCCGGTTACCTGATTTTGCGTCAGCGTGATCCTATCGCGGCGATCCGGCATTGAGCTACGTCAATATGGAGACCAAAGTCGAACCCGGACATCTCAGGATTCCCCGGGCTCCGTTCCCATCGGGTCGAACTCCGATGGTATTTCCTCCCAATCCGCGGCGTCATCGGGCGTTTCCGGATTCAGGGTGACCGCCACAGGCGACCCCCGGGGCGGCATGGATACGAAGTTTCCCTGATCTTCCAGCGGCCTGGAAGCGCGGCGCGTCATGCGCCACAGGGCAAACAGGGCGATGAAACAATGCACCAGCGCCAGCCACATGAAGAACCCTTCCGGTCCGGCCAGCTGCATCGCGATGGACCCGCTGGTCGGCCCGAGGATCGCCCCCAGGCCGTTGACCAGCACGAAGGCGCTGCTGGCCGCGACCATCTGTTTAGGGTCCAGGAAATCGTTCAGATGCGCGCCGCAGAGCGAATACATCGGCAAAGTCATGCCGCCGAACAGGAAGGTCAGCCCCAGCAGCCACCATAACGGCAAATCGGGGACCAGTCCGGCAATCGCTGCGAACAGCGCTGCCAGCGAGGTAACGCCGACGATCACCTTGCGCCGGTCCAGCAGGTCGGAAATCCGCCCCACCGGCCATTGCAGCAGCATCCCGCCCAGCAAAATCAGGCCCATGAAGAGCGAGACCTCAGCGTTTGATAGGCCAGCCATCTTGCCGTACACGGCGCCCATCCCGAAAATAGTGCCGTTGGCGAGACCGGTGGCGAGGCCGCCGACTACGCCGAGCGGCGAGATGACATAGAGCTGCCGCAGCCCGACCGGCGACGGTGCATCGAATGCAGGAGCCGGCGCCGCGGTCAGCGAGATCGGCACGAGGGCCAGCGACACCATCACCGATATCAGCACGAACAGGTCGAAACCTGTCGGGTCGCCGACATTCAGAAGGAACTGCCCGGCGGTCATGCCGCCATAGGTCACCACCATATAGATCGACAGGATCTGGCCGCGGGTTTCGTTGGTCGCGCGGTCGTTGAGCCAGCTTTCCGCCACCACGTAAAGCCCGGCGTAGGAAAAGCCGGTAACGATGCGCATCGCACCCCAGGTCCAGGGGTCAACGAACACCGCATGCACCAGCGCCGAGGTCGAAGCCAGCGAGGCAAGCGCCGCGAACACCCGGATATGGCCGACGCGCTCCACGACCCTGGGCGTGATCGTCGATCCGGCCAGGAAACCGACGAAATAGCCGGTCATGACGAAACCGGTGACGGTGGTGGGGAATCCCTCCAGCGTGGCGCGCAGGCCCAGCAGCGTTCCCTGCAGCCCGTTGCCGAGCATGATGAACGCCATGCCTAGCAGTAATGCCCACGCCGCCATCAGTGCCGAATACATGGGCCAGCCCCCGGGAAAGTGTTTAATAATAAGCTTCGCTTATGCCCGATATCAGGTTGGCCGCGAAACGAAAAGCTCCCTGCAGATATGCGGAAAACGGGCAGGGAATAATTGGCTGATAACGCTGTATACTTGAGTGACGGCGGCAGATGGGAAAGGCAGGAAGTTGGATTTGTTCTTGCAGGAACTCGAACAATGGAGCCCGAACCTGCGGCGTTATGCGAGGGCCCTGACCCGCAACGCCGAGCAGGCGGACGACCTGGTCCAGGATTGCCTGGAGCGGGCGCTTTCACGGCGGCATTTGTGGAAGGAAGACGGCAACACGAGGGCCTGGCTGTTCACGATCATGCATAACATCCATGCCAACGACACGCGGCGGCGCGGCAGCCGCCCGGCTCCCGTGCCGATCGACGATCAGGACGGCCATTATTCCCGTCCCGCCTCACAGCAATCGCGGATCGTCGGGCTGGAACTGACCGCGGCGTTGGAGGAACTGCCGGCCGAACAACGCCAAGTAATCCTGCTGGTCGCGCTGGAAGGAATGAGTTACGGCCAGGTCGCCGAGACCGTCGGCATTGCCCAGGGCACCGTAATGTCGCGCCTGTCGCGCGGGCGCGAGCGGCTGCGGCGACTGATGGAAGAGGGCGCACCGTCGCTGAGGGTGGTGAAATGAACGACAAACCATATGAGATCGACGAAACCGAATTGCACGCCTGGATCGACGGGCAACTTGACAGCGACCGCGCCGGCGCGGTGGAAGCCGCCATCGCCGCCGATGCCGAACTCGCCGCGCGAGCGAATGCCTATGCTGAGCAGAACCGCGAGATCAGGGCCCTGTTCGGGGGCGTGGCGGACGAGCCCTTGCCCGAACGGCTTCGCGTCGCGAATATCGCATCCCGCCAGTCCCGCCGCCGCTGGCTGATACCCGTGGCGGCTTCGGTAGCCTGGCTGGCGATCGGGCTTGCCGGCGGCTGGCTGGCTAACGGCTGGCTGGGCGACCGGGCGCTGGTCGACGCCTCGCGCCATGTTGCGCAGGAAGCAATGTCGGCGCATCGGGTCTATGCGGTCGAGGTGTTGCATCCGGTCGAGGTTTTTGCCGATCAGGAGGCGCATCTGGTCAAATGGCTGTCCAAGCGGTTGGGCCGCGACATCCGAACGCCGGATCTGGCGCCGCTCGGCTTTCAACTGGTCGGCGGGCGGCTGCTGCCGGCCAAAGGCGGCGAACCCGCGGCCCAGTTCATGTATGAGGACCAGACAGGCCGCCGCGTCACCGTCTATATCTCGCTTTACGAGTCCGGTCAGGAGACAGCCTTCCGCTATCAGGACGGCGCCTTCGTCTGGCTGGAGCCCGAAATGGGTTACGCCATCACCGGCGACATCCCGCGCGAACCTCTGCTGGCGGTCAGCAACATCGTCTACGAGACCTTCGAACCGACGCATTAGAGACGTCCGTTTCACTGCGTCGAATGTCCGCGGGTATCCGATCGCACTTGCCGCACCGGTCCCGCAGGGCTATCAGGGATGGATGGTCGAATCCCGGACGATCGAGCTTGGCGGGCGCGAAGTGGCGCTGGTGGTGCGGCACAGCGCGCGGGCGCGGCGGCTTGCCCTGCGCATTCCCGGCCATGATGATTCGGTCGAGCTGGTGCTCCCCGCCCGCACAGCGGAGGCTGACGGGCTGGCCTTTCTGCGTTCGCGCACCGACTGGGTGATCGAGCGGCTGGAGCAGATGCCGCCGCGTGTGCCCTTCGCCGATGGGGCGGTGCTGCCGCTGGGCGGTGCGCCGCATGTCCTGCGCCATGTTGGCGGGCGCGGCGCGCCGGTGCGCCTCGAAGGCAACGAGATCCTGGTTACCGGCAGCCCGGACCATATGGCGCGCCGGGCCGGCGACTGGCTGCGCGCCGAGGCACGGCGGCGCATCGAGCCACCTGCGCATCGCATGGCGGCGGAAATTGGCCGCGCGGTCAACCGCATTACCATTCGCGACCAGAAGAGCCGCTGGGGCAGCTGCGCGCCGGCCGGGAGACTGTCCTTCAACTGGCGGCTGGTACTGGCCCCCGCCTGGGTGCTGGATTACGTAGTCGCCCACGAGGTCGCCCATATCGCCGAGCCGAACCATTCGCCGGCCTTCTGGGCCGCGGTCGCCCGCTTGAATCCCGACGCCAAGGCCGGCCGCGCCTGGCTGCGGCGTGAGGGCATGGATCTGCACCGGTACGGCCGATGAACCGGCCAGGGAGCCGGGCGCTGGTCAGCCTGCTTACCGCGCTGGTGGCCCTAGGGCCGGTGTCGGTCTCGCTCTATGTGCCCTCGATGCCGGCGCTGGCGGCTGAATTCCGGGCGACGCCCGCACTGGTGCAGCAGAGTTTCACGATTTTCGTAATCGGCTTCGCCGTGGCGCAACTTGTCTACGGTCCGCTGGCCGACCGGTTCGGGCGCCGGCCGGTTCTGATCGGCGGGCTGATCCTCTATATCGCCGCCAGCCTGGCCTGCGCGCTATCCACAAGCATCGATGAATTCCTGATAGCGCGTCTTGTCCAGGGGCTGGGTGCCTGCGTCGGGCCGGTGGTGGTGCGGGCTATCGTACGCGACCGTTTCGAGCGCGCCGACGCGGTACGCGCCTTCGCCTTCATCGGCACCGCGATCGCGCTGGCCCCGGCGCTGGGTCCACTGATCGGCGGCTTCCTTGAGGTCTGGTTCGGCTGGCAGTCGGCCTTCCTGTTCCTCGTTGGTTACGGCTTGTTGATGACGGCGCTGGTACTGGCGCGACTCGAAGAGACGGTCCCCCAACGCGACCCCAGTGCGACCGACCCGGCGCGGCTAATCCGCAATTATGCCAGCCTGCTGTCAAACGCCCGCTATCTGGGCTACCTGGCGCCGATCACCTTCTGTTTCGGCGGGCTATTCGCCTACAACGCCGCCGCGCCCTTTCTGTTCATCGACCGGCTGGGCCTGTCGCCGGACCGGTTCGGCATGCTGGCGATCTTCACGGTCAGCACCTATGCCACCGGGTCCTGGCTGGCCGGACGGCTGGAGGGACGGCTCAGCATCCGGCGCACGGCCATTATGGGGCTCGCCGCGGCCGGGTTGGCGACGGCACTGATGCTACTGCTGGCGGGCGAGTTGTCGCTGGCGCGGGTGATCGGGCCGATGATGCTGTTCGTCTTCGGTTTCGGACTGCTGATGCCGGCCTGCACCGCCGCGGCACTGCACCCCTTCCCGCGCATTGCCGGCAGCGCCTCGGCCATGATGGGCTTCCTGCAGATGGGCGTCGGCGCGGCGGGCAGCCTGATCCTGTCGCGGGTCTATGACGGCACGGCGCTGTCGCTGGCCCTCGTCATGGCGATGTTGGCGGCGCTGGGGGCCACTGGATTCCTGTTTCTGGCCCCGAGCGCCGCCGCCGAAGATGCCGCCGCCGGCGAGGGCTGATTCCGCGATGCCGAATCCCAAATCGGCAATTGTGTCCGTGCTGCTGACGCTGGCTGTGGCGATGGGACCGATGTCGACGGATTTCTATCTGCCGTCGCTACCCTCGCTGGTCGAGTATTTCGCAACCGATGTGGCGTCGGTGCAGTTGACCCTCAGCGTCTTCCTGGCGGGGTTCGCGGTCGGGCAGCTGGTCTACGGACCCTTGTCGGACCGGTTCGGGCGCCGGCCCGTGATGCTGGCCGGAGTCGCGATCTTCACCCTGGCCTCCGTCGCCTGCATGCTGGCAACCAGCATCGAGATGTTGATTGCCGCGCGCCTGGTGCAGGCCATTGGCGCCTGCGCCGGGCCGGTGCTGGGCCGCGCGGTGGTGCGCGACGTTTACGGCCGAGAGGGGGCGGCGCGCATGCTGGCCCTGATCGGCGCGGCCATGGCGCTGGCGCCGCTGATCGGCCCCATCGTCGCCGGCTACTTGACGGTCTGGTTCGGCTGGCGGTCGAATTTCCTGGTGCTGACGCTCTACGGCGCGCTGATCCTGGTCGGCATTATGGCGGCCCTGGCCGAAACCAACCCGCATCGCGGCGAGGCCACAAGCCTCGGCCAGATGCTGCGAAATTACCGCACCTTCCTGAAAAGCCGCGCGTGGCTGGGCTATGTGCTGTGCAACAGCGCCACCTATGCCGGGCTGTTCGCTTTCATTTCCGGCTCGTCCTTCGTGTTCATCAAGGTGCTGGGGCTGCCGCCACATCTCTATGGCCTCTGCTTCGCGGCCGCGGTCACCGGCTATATCGCCGGGACAATCTTTTCCGCCCGCACGGTGATGCGGCTGGGGATCGAGCGCATGGTGCTGAGCGGCGCCGCGATCTGCGCGCTCGCCGGCCTGACGATGGCCGGGCTGGCGCTGGCGGGGATCGAAACCGTCTGGTCGGTACTGGGCCCGATGATGCTGTTCTGCGCCGGCGTCGGGCTGGTCATGCCCAATTCCATAGCCGGCGCGATCGGCCCCTTTCCGACCATGGCGGGCGCCGCCTCGGCCCTACTCGGTTTCACTCAGATGACCATCGCCGCGGCCGTCGGCATCGCCGTCGGCGCCGCCTTCGACGGCACCGCGCGGCCCATGGCGGTGATAATCGCGTTTATGGGCATGGCAGCGCTGGCGGCCCACCTCATGCTTGTCCGCGGCAGCGAGGCTGGCGAGGCGGAATAGAGCGCTAATTGGAAAGTGGGGCCGCCAACCCCGGCAGTGGATTCGGCGGCACGCCGTCCAGCGCCGGCTTCATGAAGTCGCGCCAGGCCCGGGCGGGGAATGAGCCGCCGCCGACTCTGTCCATCGGGCTGTTATCGTCATTGCCGAACCAGACGCCGGTCACGAGGTCGGGCGTATAGCCGATGAACCAGGCGTCGCGGCTGTCCTGGCTGGTGCCAGTCTTACCGGCGGCGGGGCGGGCCAGCCTGGCCGCCCTGCCGGTGCCCCAGGCCATGGCGGCGGTCAGCACATCGTTGACGGTGGCGACGTGTTCGGCCTGCACGACACGTCCCGGCCCGCCGCCGCTCCGCCGGAACAGGATCCGGCCTTCGCCATCCATGACTTCCGTAATGCCGTGGGGCCAGGCGCCGATGCCGTTATTCGCCATCACTGCATAGGCGGCGGTCAACTCCAGCAGCGTCACCTCATAGGCCCCCAGCGCCAACGCCGGGTCCGTACCGATTTCAGCGGTGATGCCGAGGCGCCGCGCGGTGGCGGTCACCTTCTCGCGGCCCACCCGTTCGGCCATGGAGGCCGCCACCGAATTGATCGAGCGCGCCACCGCCTCACGGATCGAGACCGCGCCACGATAGTCGCCGCCGGCATTACGCGGGGTCCAGCCGTCGATGGTGACCGGCGCATCCTCGACGATGTCGCCGGGGCGAAAGCCCGCCTCGAAGGCGGCCAGATAGACGAACAGCTTAAAGGCCGAACCGGGCTGGCGAAGCGCCTGGGTGACCCGATTGAACTGGCTATCGCCATAGCTGGCGCCGCCGACCATCGCGGCGATCGCCCCGTCGGGCCGCATCGCCACCATCGCGGCCTGGCTTGCCTTGCGTTCCGCAGCCGCGGCGAGGTTGTTACGCACCGCGCTTTCCGCCAACCGCTGCAGGCGCGGGTCGATCGTCGTGCGGACGATCAGATCGCCGCCATCATGGCTGATATAGTCCTGCGCGCGGTCCAGCGCCCAGTCGGCGAAATAGCGGGACTGGCCGCCCATCCTGTCGCTGCGCAGGACGGCGCGGCCCGACTTCGCGGCGGCGGCCTGCGCCTCGGTCAGCCAGCCCGCCTCGACCATGCTTTGCAACACTTGCGCCGCACGGCCGTCGGCGAGCGCCGGGTCGGACATGGGGTTGTAGCGCGACGGCGCCTTCAGGAGCCCGGCCAGCATCGCCGCCTCGTAGGCCGTGACCTGTTTCGCCGGTTTGTTGAAA
>CAMYNJ010000084.1 GCA_947259795.1 uncultured Alphaproteobacteria bacterium
CCTGCAGGGCGAGGCCAACGCGCTGTTCTCATTGTTCCGGAGCTGGCTCAGCGAACAGTTCGCCCTGCTCGGCCACGCGGCCGACGCCGACCGGCTGGCGATGCATCTGATCGCCCGCAGCCAGGGGGTTGCCACGCTGGCCAGCGTCTATCACGACGAAGACTTCATCAGGCAGGAAGTGCGGCAGATGCAGGATTGGGTGAAGTCCCTCGTGCCGTGCGAGGATTCAGAACCGTAAAATCGATGGGAGCGTAAATCCGATGTTCATCGTCCTTCTCAGATTCTCGGACAACAAGGATAAGGCCGGCCAGTTCATGGAAGGCCACAAGGCATGGCTCGAACGCGGGTTCGACGACGGCGTGTTTCTGCTGTCCGGCAGTCTTCAGCCCAATCCGGGCGGCGGGATCCTGGCGCATGATACGTCGCTGGCGGACCTGCAGGGCCGGGTGAACGGCGATCCCTTCGTGGCCGAAGGCGTGGTGAGCGCCGAAATCCTCGAACTCGCGCCGGCGAAGGCCGATGAACGGCTGGATTTTTTGCTCGGCTGAATTGCTTCCCTGCGAGGAAAATAAACAATATGAGCACGACAATAGTGGGCCCCGACGGCAGGCCGCGTTGCCGATGGTGCGGCGCGGCGCCGGAATTTTTCGCCTATCACGACAGCGAATGGGGCTTTCCCGTCGACGACGACCGGCGCCTGTTCGAGAAGCTGAGCCTGGAAAGTTTTCAATCCGGGCTGAGCTGGCGCACCATCCTCGCCAAGCGCGAGAATTTCCGCGCCGCCTTCCATGGTTTCGATTTCGAGCGGGTGGCGCGCTTCACCGACCGCGATGTCTCGCGCCTGCTCGCGGACCAGGGGATCGTCCGCCACCGCGGCAAGATCGAGGCGGTCATCAACAACGCGCGGCAGGCCGGGGAGCTCGTCAAACGGGAAGGTTCGCTGGCCGCCTTCGTCTGGCGTTACGAACCGGACCCGGCGCAGCTCGCCGCGCCGCAGTCCGCCTCGACCTCGGCGGCGTCGATTGCGCTGTCCAAGGACCTGAAGAAACAGGGCTGGAAATTCGTCGGCCCCACCACGGTCTACGCCTTCATGCAGGCGATGGGGCTGATCAACGATCATGTCGAGGACTGCGCGATCAGGGCCGAGGTCGAGCGCGCCCGCCAGAGCTTCAGCCGCCCGGGGCGGTGACATATGAAATGTCCCAGACATCCGCCCGGCTGACCGTCCGAGTTCCGATATCGGGGACAGGGCGGACTGGCCCCCTCAGGTGGAGACCTTTGCGCGGATGCATTTATCCGGCTCTGCCGGTCGTCCCACCCCCTCCCCAACCCCTCCCCCGCCCAGGCGGGAGAGGAGCCGAATAGCGAATTTCAGCCAATAAAAGCCCCTCTCCCTTGACAGGGGGAGGGGTTGGGGAGGGGGGTGACGCGCAGCCGTCGGTTTCGTGCAAAGGCCTCCAGGATGAGGTAAGCTCGGGCGCGCGGCCTGCCTGCGCGTAGCCGCTTCGGCGAAGGCAGGTATGGCACCCAATTCCGAAAAGGAGCCCATCATGTCGATGAAACAGGTCTTGAAACGATTCTTCGTTGCGCCGGCGGTCCTGGCGATCGGGCTTGCCGCCTTCATGGCGACCGTCACGGCGGCGCTGGCCCATCATGGCTGGGCCGGCTATGGCGACGAGCCTTTCCAGTTGACCGGGACCGTCGAGCAGGTCGACCTCGGCCAGCCGCACGGCCATCTGATGGTCCGCGCCGACGGCGTTCTGTGGAATGTCGTGCTCGGCCCGCCCAGCCGGAACCGGCGCGCCGGGATCGACGCCGGCGGCATCGCCATCGGCGACGTCGTCACCGCCCTCGGCAAGCGCCACCGCAAGCCGGAAACCCACGAGATGAAGACCGAACGGCTGACCGTCAACGGCGCGGTCCACGATATCTATCCCGAGCGGCTGTGATCGGCGGGGGCCGTGTCGGACCCGTTCCTCGCTATCGAAATGTCGGCCCTCGGCGTGGCGATGCGCGCATCCTTCTGGCTCTACCCGGTGGTCAACATCGCCCATGTCCTGGCCATCGCGACCCTATTCGGATCGGTCCTGCTGTGCGACCTCTGCCTGGCCGGCGCGGCCCCCCGCGAGATGGCGGCGGCGCTGCTGCGCCTGGCCCGGCCGATCATGCTCGGCGCTTTCGCGATTGCCGCGGCGAGCGGCATATTGATGTTCACCGCCGATGCGCGGGTTCTCGGCGCCAACCCGTTTCTCGGCGCCAAACTGGCCTTGATCGCCCTGGCCGGCCTGAATTTCCTCGTCTTCACCCGGATGCAGGCGCGCGGGTCGAAGGCGGTGAGACCGGCAGCCATCCTCTCGCTGCTGCTCTGGCTGGCCATCGTCGCCTGCGGCCGCGCCATCGCCTACTGGTAGGGGCGGGCCCACCAACGGGATTGAGCTAACCCGGGATGGCTCGTCCCGGCGCCCGGGGCAGGCTCCCGCGGGCATACCTTTTCCATACCCATGCGATACTCCTTGCATGGCCTTTTCATGCATCTTTCCTGCATCTTGCCTGCATCGCACCTGTATCTTTCGTGGTCCCGTCCTGCATCTTTTGCGCGGCGGGCCGTGACTCGCCCGCGGAGACCCTGATCTGACGGCCGAATCGCCGCCTCGTCGCGGCGCGCGAACCTGTATGAATCTACATCACCCCTGCGCCGTCTCGAACCAGGCCAGCTCGCCTTGCAGGGTGACCACCGTGCCGATGATGATCAGCGAGGGCTGGCCCAGATTGGCGGCCTCCTGCCTGGCCGGCAGGTCGGCAATGGTGCCGGCGATGACGCGCTGGTCGGGCCGGGTGCCCTTCTCGACGATGGCGGCCGGCATGTTGGGGTCGCCGCCGGCCGCGATATAGCCCGCCGCCAGTTCCGGCAGCGCCGACAGGCCCATATAGACCACGATGGTCTGGCCGGGCTGGATCAGCGCCTGCCAGTCGGGGGCCTGGTCCTCCTGGCCGTGGCCGGTGACGAAGACGCAAGCCTGGGCGTGGTCGCGGTGGGTCAGCGGGATGCCGGCATAGGCCGCGCAGCCGTTGGCCGCGGTGACGCCGGGGACCACCTGGAAGGGGATGCCCCTGGCCGCCAGCGCCTCGATCTCCTCGCCGCCGCGGCCGAAGATGAAGGGGTCGCCGCCCTTCAGCCGCAGCACCCGCTTGCCCTCGCTCGCCAGGCGGACCAAGAGGGCGGAGATATCCTCCTGTGCCATGGTGTGGTTCTTCGGCGACTTGCCGACATAGATGCGCTCGGCGTCGCGGCGCACCAGGTTCATGATGCCGTCGCCGATAAGCCGGTCGTAGAGCACAACCTCGGCCTGCTGCATCAACCGCAGCGCCCGGAAAGTCAGCAAATCCGGGTCTCCCGGCCCGGCGCCGACCAGCCAGACCTCGCCCCGCGGCGGTCCCTCAGTGCCCTTCGCGGCGGCCTCCAGTTGCGCCTGCATGGCGTGCTCGGCTTCCGAGTCGCGGCCGGCGAAGACCAGCTCGGCCACCGTGCCCTCGAAGGCCTCTTCCCAGAAACGGCGGCGCCGGTCGCCGTCCCGGATCGCCTTGCCCACCCGGTCGCGCCAGCGCCCGGCGAAGCGGGCCAGCCGCCCGTAGGCCGCGGGCACCAGGGTCTCGAAACGGGCCTTCATCATGCGGGTCAGCAGCGGCGCGTCGCCGCCCGACGACACCGCCACCACCACGCCGTCGCGATCCAGGATCGCCGGCATGATGAACTGGCAGAGCTCCGGCCGGTCGACGATATTGACCGGCACGCCGCAGGCCTCCGCCAGCGCGTGGACCTTCTCGTTCAACGCCTCGTCGTCGGAGGCGCCGTAGGCCAGCACGCAGCCGTCCAGGTCCTCGCGCGTTACCTCATGGGTGACGTGCGACAGCTTGCGCTCTGCGATCAGGGTTGCCATGTCGCCGCTGATTTCCGGCGCCAGCACGGTGACCGCGGCGCCGGCGCGCGACGCCAGTTCCGCCTTGCGGGCCGCCGCCTTGCCGCCGCCGACCACCAGCACGGGGCGATCCTTCACTGCCATGAAAAGGGGAAGCAGATCCATGTCAGTCCTGCCCGCCGCCCTGTCCGCCGCCGCCGGCGGCCCAGCCGCTCATCGCCTTGCCCCAGCGAACCGCGGTTTCTTCGTCGATATCCATAACCGTGAAGCGCGTCCCTTCCTTGATGCGGATGCGCAGCATGCGCAGGCCGCTTTCATGGCGCACATCCTGCAACGTCACCTTCTTGTTCCAGGGCGCGTCGAAGCGGTCGAGTTCGCTGACGGTTTCCTCGCTCACGGCCGGCCCCGGTAGAAAGCGGCTTCCAGCAGGAATTCCCAGTTGCGCGGGGTGTCGCGGAAATCCGGCTTCACGTCGAATTGCATGTGCAGGGTGCCGAGCTTGGCCTCCTGCTCCACCACATCCAGCAAGGCCTTGAAGGAGTTTATCTGCGGATTTTCGATGATGATCTGACTGATGTTAATCATTGCCCGGTTCCGTTCCGTCCATCCTGTCGAAATAACGCGCCCTGTAGATGAGGCGCCCGCCGGCCGCGCCATCCTCGAAGCCGGAGCGATTATGCAGCACGTTGTTGCCGATATAACCCTGTCCGGCCTCCAGGCGCCAGTGAAGGATGTCCGGATCTTCCCTGCCCATCAGGCCGACCAGCAACGCCACCGCCGCCTTCGTCGCCGGGTCACCGCGCCAGACCACATTCACCTTGCGCGCCGAATAGCGCATATGCAGCGCGCCGCTGCCCGGGTCAACCGAGAATACGGGGCCCACCCGCGCCGGCCGGATTTCCTCGCCGCCCGTCATGTTGGGCGGGATGGTCATGGCCGCCGGGTGCATAAGCGCGGTGATGAACTCAGGATTTTCGTCACGCAATCTTATATAGGCAATCTCCGGGTCCATCAGCCCGTTCGCGCCGCCACTGGCCGCCGGCCGGCCGCAATGCAGGATAACCGCACGCACCTGTTCGTCGGCGCTGTTGTAATAACCGTCGGTATGCCAGCTCAGCGGCCTGTTGCTGTAGGGGATATATTCGCCGGCCGCGCCGCCCTCGCGAACTTCCAGCGCAGTGATACCATCCTCATCGGCGCAGAGATTTCGGTCCAGCCGATGCAGCCCGAAGGCGGCGCCCAGTTCCTCCAGCCCTGCCTTCAGGTCCGCCGGCGCCAGCCTCCCACTAAAATCGCGGCAGGCATAGATTGCCATGTTGGCGCGGCGGCAGCGATCGCGGATCGCTCTCTGCTCCGTTTCGCTCGGCCGGCCCGGCGCGCCGATCTCCACCAGCAGATCCTCGGCACGCCCGGGCCGGGCCGCCAGTTTCGCGTCACGCCAGCGAAGATAAGCTTCCGAATCATAGGGATCGAAAGGGCCGCCTTGCGGAAAACCGGATGCAGATTCTTCTAATGCGGGCAATTTTCCGTCCCTCCTTTAGCTACCGAGATCGAAAACTGGAAAATTGATCATATTCGAATCGTTCCAAAAACCCTAGTTAGTTAAGTGATTTATAACCATACTTAGAAGACGCTTATATAACCATAATGGGGGTGCGACAATTCTGCTGGATTCATGTGCAGCTATTCGAATATGATGTTTTACGAATATACGGTATAAGGAAGCAACAGGGTTCGTTTGCGCGCGCGCAATTATGTAACTGCAAGATCGCGAAACGGCCCCAACAACAGATGAAGCTCGCGCGCCCCTCGGGGTTAAAGACGGGTCACATAGAGAGTTCTTTTAGAGTTGGAGAGTTCTGGAGGAGATCGCGATGACCAAGAAGAAACATGACACCCCGCTGCTCGATGAGCTTGAATCCGGCCCCTGGCCGAGCTTCGTCAGCGGCTTGAAACGGCTGGCGGACGACGACGGCAAACCCTACGCCGACATGATGAAAGACCTTCTGGGCCAGCTGGAGCATTCCTACGAGACCCGTCTGGGATACTGGAAGGGCGGCACCGTCAGCGTGTTCGGTTATGGCGGCGGCGTCATCCCACGCTTTTCCGAAGTCGCCAAAGACTATCCCGCATCCAAGGAATTCCATACCCTGCGCGTGATGCCGCCGGCCGGCATGCATTACAGCACCGACCTGCTGCGCAAGATGTGCGACATCTGGGAGGAGCATGGCTCCGGCCTGATCGCGCTGCACGGGCAGAGTGGCGACATCATGTTCCAGGGCGCCACAACCGAAAACGTGCAGAAGGCTTTCGACGCACTGAACGCACCGGAGATCGGCCTCGATATGGGCGGCGCCGGCCCGGCCCTGCGCACCTCGATTTCCTGCGTCGGCCATGCCCGCTGCGAGCATTCCTGCTTTGACGAAGTTCGCGCCCACCGCAGCATCCTCAACGAATTCCTGGGGGAAATGCATCGCCCGGCCCTGCCCTACAAGTTCAAGTTCAAGTTCTCGGGCTGCGCCAACGACTGCTCCAACGCCATCCACCGTTCGGACTTCGCGGTCATCGGCACCTGGCGCGACGACATGAATGTTGACCAGGAAGAAGTGAAGGCCTATGTCGGCCGGAATGGCCGCAAGCAGGTGATCGACGAGATCATCGCCATGTGCCCGACCCGCGCGCTGAGCCTGAACGACGACGACACGCTGGACGTGGACAACAAGAGCTGCGTGCGCTGCATGCACTGCATCAACGCCATGACCAAGGCGCTGTCGCCGGGCGAAGACCGCGGCATCACCATCCTGATGGGCGGCAAGCGCTCGCTCAAGATCGGCGACCAGATGGGTACCGTCATCGTCCCCTTCATGAAGCTGGATACGGACGAGGACTGGGAGAAGCTGACCGAACTGGCCGAGACCGTCATCGACTTCTTCGCCGAAAACGCACTGGAGCATGAGCGTGTCGGCGAGACCATCGATCGCATCGGACTGGCCAATTTCCTCGACGCCGTCGGGGTCGAGGTCGATCCGAACATGATCAACCACCCGCGCACGTCTTCCTATGTCCGAACCGACGACTGGGACGATCAAGCGAGGAAATGGTTCGATCGAAAGGCCGCCAAAGAGGCGGCCGAAGCAGCCGAGTAAGGCCGAGGAAGCATCACGAGACACCAAGAACGGGAACTGATATCATGAGTGAGGCAACGCAACCGCGCCGCGCGATCGAAAGTGGCGTGCCGGATCCCTTCCCCCAGATGCATCCGGTAATGAAGGAAAATTACGGGAAGTGGAAATGGCATGAACGGCCCCGTCCGGGCGTTCTGCATCATGTGGCTCATACCGGCGCCGAGATCTGGACGGTGCGCGCCGGCACTCAGCGGCAGATGGATATCCACACCATCCGCAAATTGTGCGACATCGCCGACAATCTGGCCGACGGCCATGTGCGCTTCACCGTGCGCTCCAACTGCGAGTTCATGGTGGACGACGAGAGCAAGGTCGCGCCGCTGATCGAGAAACTGGAATCCGAAGGTTTCCCCGTCGGCGGCACCGGCAACTCGGTCAAGATGATCTCCCACACCCAGGGCTGGCTGCACTGCGACATCCCGGGCACCGACGCGTCGGGCGTGGTGAAGTCGCTGATGGACGAGATCTACGAGGATTTCAAGAAGGAGGAGATGCCCAACCGGGTGCAAATCACGACCTCCTGTTGCCAGATCAACTGCGGCGGCCAGGGCGACATTGCGATCAATGTGCAATACACCAAGCCGCCGAAGATCAACCACGACCTGGTGGCCAATGTATGCGAACGCCCCGCGGTCGTAGCACGCTGTCCGGTGGCGGCGATCCGCCCCGCGCTGGTGGACGGTAAGCCATCGCTGGAAGTCGACGAAAAGAAGTGCATCTGCTGCGGCGCCTGCTACCCGCCCTGCCCGCCCATGCAGATCAATAGCGACGAATCGACCAAGCTGGCGATCTGGGTCGGCGGCAAGCATTCCAATGCGCGGTCCAAGCCGACCTTCCACAAGCTGGTGGCGGCCGGCATCCCGAACAATCCCCCGCGCTGGCCCGAGGCGGCCGCGATCGTGAAGAAGATCCTCTACGCCTACAAGGAAGATGGCCGCCCGTGGGAGCGTATGAACGAATGGATAGAGCGCATCGGCTGGCCGCGTTTCTTCGAGCTGACCGATCTCGCCTTTACCCGCCACCATATCGACGACTGGCGCGGCGCGCGGCGTAGCCTGAACGCCTCGGCACAACTGCATTTCTGAGCAATACGGGTTGCAAACGATGAAGTTCGGAATTCTGGTCAATGAAGGGCCGTTTACGCACCAAGCGTCGGATTCGGCCTACCAGTTCGCCAAGGCAGCCCTCGAAAAGGGTCACGAGGTCTGGCGTGTGTTCTTCTACCATGACGGGGTCAACAACGGGAACAAGCTGTCGGAGCCGCAGGCGGACGACCGCAATCTCGTCAAACTTTGGTCCGAACTGGCGGCGGAGCACAATGTCGATCTCGTGGTCTGTGTCGCGGCGGCGCTTCGCCGCGGCATCAAGGACGATGTCCTGGCGCCGGGTTTCCGTATCTCCGGGCTCGGCCAGTTGATCGAGGCGGGCATCGTCGGCGACCGGCTGGTCGTCTTCGGGGACTGAAGCAAAGCACAGGGACTAAGAAACGGGCAGCAGCAATGATGGAAGAAGACGATTTCGATCCGGAAGTGGTGAAGCGGTTCTTGTTTGTGAATCGCAAGGCACCCTATGGCACGGTCTACGCTCTGGAATCGCTGGAAACGGTGCTGATTTCAGCGGCATTCGACCAGGATGTCAGCGTCGTATTCGCCGATGACGGGGTGTTCCAGCTCAAGAAGGGCCAGGACACGACCGGCATCAATATGAAGAATTTCTCGCCAACGTTCCGCGCTCTGGAGGGCTACGACGTCGAAAAACTATACGTCGAGAAGGAGTCGCTGGAGGCCCGCGGGCTGACGGAAGACGATCTCGTAGTCGATGTCGAAGTCCTGAACTCGGAAGAATTGAGCAAGATCATGGCCGCGCAGGACGTGGTCATTACTAATTAGGGGCGATGAGCATGCTGCATACAGTCAACAAGTCGCCCCTGGAGCGTAATACGCTGGAAAGTTGCCTGCGGCTCGCGGCCAAGGGCAGCGCCATCCTGCTGATTGAAGACGGCGTTTACGGCGCGCTTGCGGGCGGCCAGGCGGCGGAAAAGATCAGCGGCCGGATGGGCGATTTTACGTTTTATGCCCTGGGACCCGATCTGGCCGCCCGTGGGCTTTCCGAAGCCCCGCTGATCGACGGCATCAAGATCGTGGATTACGGGGGATTTGTGGATCTCGCGGCCGAACGCGAGGCGCAACAGGCGTGGCTATGAGAGGGACCGTAGCCCTTGCCACTGTGAAGATACGTTAATAGGAGGAATCGAAAATATGGCATATCAGCTCAACGGTACGAGCGTCGAAGCGGATGAGGAAGGCTACATCACGGATATCAGCCTGTGGTCCAAGGAATTGGCCATACTGATCGCCGAGGATGAGAAGATCGAGATGTCCGACGATCACTGGGAAGTCGTCAACTTCCTGCGTGACTATTACGAGGAATATCAGATCGCGCCGGCCATCCGCGTGCTGACCAAGTCGATCAAGAAGACCATGGGACCGGAAAAGGGTAACAGCCAGTATCTCTACGAACTGTTCCCCTACGGCCCGGCCAAACAGGCCTGCAAGATCGCCGGACTGCCGAAGCCGACCGGCTGCATCTGATCCGACCGGGCAGTTGACGCCAACGGTTCCGGCGCAGCCGCGCGCCGGGACAATGGGGGAGTACGCATGCAATGACTGCGCTGTTTGCTATCCTGTTCTACGCCGCCACGGCCGTTCTGGCCGTCGGGCTGGCGTTCAAGGTCGTGCAATATGCGCGCACGCCTGCGCCCCTGAAAATTCCCACGACCCCGGCACCGGTCACCACCGGCGGGGTCGTGCTGCGCATGCTTCGCGAGGTGGTGCTGTTCGAAAGCCTGTTCAAGTCGAACAAGTGGATCTGGCTGTTCGGCTATATGTTCCACGGCGCCCTCTTGCTGGCGATGATGCGCCATCTGCGTTATTTCATCCACCCGGTCTGGGACTGGGTGGTGCTGGTGCAGCCGTTCGGACTGTATGCCGGCTTCGCCATGCTGGCGGGGTTGGGCGCGCTGTGGTTCCGGCGCATCTTCGTCCAGCGCATCCGCTATATCAGCGGTCCGTCCGATCACCTGATGCTGGTGCTGCTGATCGGCATCACGGCCAGCGGCCTGGCCATGAGCTATGTTTCGCGCACCGATATCGTGGCGCTGAAACAGTTCATGCTGGGCCTGATGCGCTTCAACTGGCAGCCGTTGCCGGCCGAACCGATCCTGATGGCCCATCTGGGAATGGTGATCGCGCTGATGATCGTCTTCCCCTTCTCCAAGTTGTTGCATGCGCCGGGCCTGTTCTTCAGCCCGACCCGCAACCAGGTCGACAATGCCCGCGAGAAGCGTCATCTGGCGCCCTGGGCGGCGAAACTGGAAGCCGGGGGCGAGTAGCATGGGCGACTACAAGATACCCGAGCTGGGCGAATACGCCGAAATCCCGCCGGTCTGCGAAGGGGCGATGTCCCACTCCCATCCCTATGTCGCCGCGCCCGAACATCAGGAGGCGTTGGGCTTCCCCGGCGAGCTGGTCGAGGACTGGCATGGCAAGGCGATCGGCCGGCTGGGCGAATTGCTGGACCAAACCCGGTCGCTGCGCGTCTACTTGGATAGCTGCGTGCGCTGCGGCGCCTGCACCGACAAATGCCACTATTTCCTGGGTACCGGCGATCCAAAGAACATGCCGGTGGCCCGCCAGGACCTATTGCGCAAGGTCTATCGCCGCCATTTCACAGCCTTGGGCAAGTTCCCGCTGACCCGCTGGCTGGTCGGCGCCGAGGACTTGACCGAGGAAGTGCTGGACGACTGGTACAGCTATTTCCATCAGTGCTCGCAATGCCGCCGCTGTTCGGTCTACTGCCCCTACGGCATCGACACCGCCGAGATTTCCATGGCCGCGCGCGATATCATGGACCATATCGGCAAGGGCCAGAAATACTGCAACGAGATCATCGCCAAGGTCCACAAGATCGGCAACAATCTGGGCCTGCCCGGGCCGGCGCTGGAAAACACGCTGGAGGGCCTGGAAGAGGATATCGAGGAGGAAACCGGCGTCAAGGTCCGGCTGCCGCTGGACGAGAAAGGCGCCGACATCCTGCTGGTCACCCCCAGCGCCGATTTCTTCGCCGAGCCCCATGTCGACGGGCTGATCGGATACGCCAAGGTGTTCCATCAGGCCGGCGCAAGCTGGACGATCAGCTCATACGCCTCCGAAGCCGCCAATTTCGCCATGTTCATCGGCTCCTACGAGCAGATGCGCGAGGTGGCGCTGCGCATTCGCAAGGCAGCGCTGGACCTGGGCGTCAAGCGACTCGTCTTCGGCGAATGCGGCCATGCCTGGCGCGTCGCCTACGGCTTCCTGAACACACTGGCCGGCCCCTGGGATTTCCTCGATCCGAACTATCCGGTGCCGCAGCATATCTGCGAATACACCTGGGACCTGATCGAAAAGGGCCAACTGAAGTTCGACAAGTCGGCGAACGACCATATGACGCTGACCTTCCACGATTCCTGCAATATCGCGCGCGCCACGCGCATGGGCGACAAGCCCGGCGGGCAGTTCGAAATCCCGCGCAATATCATCAAGGCGGTCTGCAACAATTTCGTGGACATGGCCGAGGATACCATTCGCGAGGGCACCTACTGCTGCGGTGGTGGCGGCGGCCTGCTGACAGACGATTTGATGGAGCTGCGCGTCAAGGGCGCCAAGCCCCGCATGGAGGCGCTGACCCAGGTCGTCAAGAATGACGGCGTCACGCATATGGCGGCGATCTGCGCCATCTGCAAAAGCCAATTCTCCAAGGTCATGCCTGAATACGGCATCGGCATGGACAGGATCGTCAGCGTGCACCAGCTGGTCAGCGACGCGATCGTCCTGGACGGCCAGGTAACGGGTGAAGAGACAGACAAACTGGGCGGCGACGCGGCGCCCCAGACGGAGGAATAGACTGTCATGGACGGAACACCGAGCAAGCAAGGCCAGGATGGGCAGAACATGGACGAAACCAAACTGACGTTCCGCAAATACAAGGACGGCGACCATGAGCATCTTCCGTGGCAGGAGGAAATCTTCAACGCCGACGAGTCGCACAAATGCCCGACCTATGTGCATCGCACGCCGCCCTGCCAGGGCAGCTGCCCGGCCGGTGAGGACATCCGCGGCTGGCTGAACATCGCACGCGGCATCGAAAAGCCGCCGGAGGGCATGAACTGGCAGGAATACGCCTTCTATCGCCTGTCGGATTCGAATCCGATGCCGGCGATCATGGGCCGCGTCTGCCCGGCGCCCTGCGAAGACGGCTGCAACCGCAACGAGGTTGAGGATCATGTCGGCATCAACGCGGTGGAGCAGTATATCGGCGACTATGCGCTGGAGCATGGGCTGAAGCTGCGCGACCCGGGCCCGGACAGCGGCAAGAAAGTCGCCTGCCTCGGCGGTGGTCCCGCCAGCCTGGCGGCGGCCTATCAGTTGCGCCGCATGGGCCATGCCGTCACCATCTTCGACACGCACGAAGAGCTGGGCGGGATGATGCGATACGGCATTCCCGGCTACCGTACCCCGCGCGGCGTGCTGGACGGCGAGATCAAGCGGATTCTGGATCTGGGCGTGGAGACGCGCATGAACACCAAGGTCGGCGTGGACGTTTCCATGGATGACTTGCGCGAGGAATTCGATGCGATTTTCGTCGGCGTCGGCGCGCAGAGCGGCACCGCCTTGCCCGTCCCCGGCGGCGACGCGCCCAACTGCATCAGCGGCATCGCCTTCCTGGAAGCCTTCAACGACGGCAGGCTGAAGCATGGCGCGGAGAAGGTGCTGGTCATCGGCGGCGGCGACACCGCGATGGACGTGGCGGCGGTTGCCCGGCGCCTGGGCCATATCACCAAGACCCATGAAAAAGACCGGCCGGAAACGGTCGTGCTGGGCCATGTCACCCACGACGTCGCCACGGTCGCACACCGCCAGGGCGCCGACGTTACCATCGTCTACCGGCGCCCGGTCGAGAAGATGCCGGCCACCAAGATGGAGATCGAGCATGTGACGCAGGAAGGCGTGCAGATCCGCAGCTCGCTGGCCCCTGTTTCGGTCGTCGTCGGCGAAGATGGCCGCGCCACCGCGCTGCGCGTCCAGGAGGTCGAGTGGGAAGGCAACAACATGACGGTCAAGGACACGCCGGAGTTCGATATCGAGTGTGACCTGATCGGAATATCTCGACAATGGCCGCGGCCTGATCAACGCCGACTCCTTCTATCGCGCGCAGGGCCAGGAGGATATCTTCATCGGCGGCGACATCATCAAGCCGCATCTGCTGACCACCGCGATCGGCCATGCCTCGGTGGCGGCGGAGGGAATCGACCATATCCTGTCCGGCAAGGACCCATTGAAGCGGCCCAAGGTCGACAAGCATCACTACGACCTGCTGGAAAAACTGCAGGAAGTCCAACTGGCGCCGGCCGAATACGACCATGTCCAGGCAACCGGCACCGACGAGGCGGCTTATGCGGTCCATAACTACGAGGATCGCTCGCATGTGGAAATCGTGCCCGCGGACGAGCTGTTCCTCGGCCACTGGACCTATGATGCGCGGCGCAGGCGCAAGGAAAAACATATCGGCCCCGACGCCGTGCTGGGCCATTTCGAGGAACGCATCCACGGGCTGAGCGAGGAAGAGGCCCAGCAGGAGGCCGACCGCTGCATGAGCTGCGGCATGTGCGTCGAATGCGACAACTGCGTGATCTATTGCCCGCAGGACGCCATCCACCGCGTGCCGAAGGACAAGCGCACGATGGGCCGCTATGTGGAAACCGACTACAACAAATGCATCGGCTGCCATATTTGCCAGGATGTCTGCCCCAGCGGTTATATCCAGATGGGCCTCGGCGAATAGGTGAATCCATGCGCATCCTGGTCTTCATCCTGGCGATGATCTTCCTGCCCGCGCTGGCGGCGGCGCAGCAAGCCGG
>CAMYNJ010000085.1 GCA_947259795.1 uncultured Alphaproteobacteria bacterium
GAGTTCTTCGACGGTGGGTATCAGCTTACTGCTCGCGATGCTGCTTCGGGGCTACTGAAGGTCGTTTGCAAGTCCGTGCCGCGTGGTGAAGCAGTTCAACGTCAAAACCGCCGGCGTCGGCGCCTCGGCGGGCAGCCTGTCGGGCGGCAATCTGCAGAAATATATCGTCGGGCGCGAGATCGTGCAGGACCCTGGCGTGCTGATTGTCTCGCAGCCGACCTGGGGCGTCGATGCGGGCGCGGCCGCGGCGATCCACCAGGCATTGTTCGCCCTGGCCGAGAACGGCTCCGCCGTTGTCGTGATCTCGCAGGATCTCGACGAGTTGCTGACGCTGTCGGACCATCTGGCGGTGATCAATCTGGGTACGCTGTCACCCGGCATGGTGACGGCGGAAGCGTCGATCGCCGAAATCGGCCTGCTGATGGGTGGGCTGCACGGCATGACCGAGCACCAGCCGGGTCCGAACGGAGGAAACGCCATTGTCGCTTAAAATCGAGAGACGCCAGGAACTCGACCTCCGGATGTTCTACATGACGCCGGTGCTGGCGGTGGTATTGACCGTGCTGGCCGGTTTCCTGCTGTTCATGTTCATGGGCTACGATCCCTTCCTGGGCATCTATTACTTCTTCATTTCGCCGCTCCTGTCCGGTTACGGCCTGGCAGAGCTTGGCCTGAAGGCCTCTCCGTTGATCCTGATCGCGGTCGGGCTGGCAATCGGCTTCCGCGCCAATGTGTGGAACATCGGCGCCGAGGGGCAACTGACCATGGGCGCGGTGGCGGGCGGCGGCCTGGCGCTGGCCCTGATCGATGTCCAGGGTTTCTGGGTGCTGCCGCTGATCTGCATCGCCGGCATCCTGGGCGGCATGGCCTGGGCGGCGATCCCTGCCTTTCTGAAAGCGCGCTGGGACGTCAATGAAATTCTGACCAGCCTGATGCTGACCTATGTGGCAACGCTGTTTCTCAGCACCCTGGTCTTCGGCCCATGGAAAGATCCGATGGGCTTCAACTTTCCGCAGTCGGAAATGTTTTCCGACTCGGCGATCCTGCCCATCGTGCTGGAAGGCACCCGGCTGCATCTGGGCGTCATTGTCGCGCTGTTGGTGGCCGTGGCCGGCTGGGTGCTGATGACCCGCACCATCATCGGCTTCCAGGTCCGCGTCGTGGGCCAGGCCCCGGCGGCCGCCGCCTTCGCCGGCTTCAGCCGCAAGCGGATGATCTGGCTGTCGCTGCTGACCAGTGGCGGGCTGGCCGGGCTGGCCGGGCTGTTCGAGGTGGCAGGTCCGATCGGCCAGCTGATCCCCTCGATATCGCCGGGCTACGGCTTTACCGCGATCATCGTCGCCTTCCTGGGGCGGCTGCACCCGATCGGCATTATCGGCGCCGGGCTGATCATGGCGCTGTCCTATATCGGCGGCGAGAACGCGCAGGTCGAGGCCGGCATGCCGCAGGCGGTGACCGGCCTGTTCCAGGGGCTGCTGCTGTTCTTCCTGCTGGCGTCCGATTTCCTGGCCCGCTACCGGATCCGGTTCGAGGCGCCCACATCCAGGACTACCGCGCGCAAGGAGGCGTCGGCCCAATGAACGAATCATTTGTCCTTGGCCTCGTCACCATCATCAGCGCGGCAACGCCGTTGCTGCTGGCGGCCCTCGGCGAACTGGTCGTCGAGCGATCCGGCGTGCTGAACCTCGGCGTCGAAGGCATGATGCTGGCCGGCGCGGTGACCGGCTTCGCCGTCACCGTGACCACCGGCAGCGCCACCCTGGGCATTGTCTGCGCCATGGCAGCCGGCATGGCCATGGCCTTCACCTTCGGCGTGCTGACCCTGTCGCTGATGGCCAACCAGGTCGCGACCGGGCTTGCGCTGACGATCTTCGGGATTGGGCTGAGTTCGCTGGTCGGCGCCGGATTCGTCGGTATCGCCGTCGATCCCCTGCCGAAGCTGAATATCCCGGGCGTCAGCACGATGCCGGTGATCGGCCCGCTGCTGTTCAGCCACGATTTCCTGATCTATGCTTCGGTCGCGCTGACCGCGGGCGTCGCCTGGTTCCTGAAGCGCAGTCGCGGCGGCATGATCCTGCGCGCCGTTGGCGAGTCCGACGAATCCGCCCATTCCATCGGCTACGACGTTATTCGCGTGCGCTATATGGCGGTGCTGTTCGGCGGGCTGACCAGCGGGCTGGCTGGCGCCTTCCTGTCGCTCAGCTACACGCCCTTGTGGATCGAGAACATGACCGCCGGGCGCGGCTGGATCGCGCTGGCGCTGGTCGTCTTCGCGACATGGCGGCCCTGGTGGGTGCTGTTCGGTGCCTATCTGTTCGGCGGTGTGACGATCTTGCAGTTGAGGGCCCAGGCGGAAGGCTGGTTCGACGTGCCGTCGCAGGTCATGTCGATGCTGCCCTATATCGCAACGATCCTGGTGCTGACGATCATTTCGGCCGGCCCGTGGCGGGCGCGCCTCAAGGCGCCGGCCTGTCTGGGCAAGCCTTTCCGGCCGGCCTCTTGACCGGCGGCGCGAATCCCTTTTGAGTAACACCTAACCAAACAAAGAACAGGGAAACGAACAAATGAGCGATTTCAACTTTACACGACGCACCTTCCTGGCCACCTCATCGGCCGCCGCACTCACCATGGGCGCCCCAATGGCTTTCGCGGCGGAACAGATCAAGATCGGCTTCGTCTATGTCGGGCCGGTCGGCGACCATGGCTGGACCCACGGGCACGATCTCGGCCGCAAGGCGGTCGAGAAGAAATTCGGCGACAAGGTGAAGACGACCTTCGTCGAGAACGTCGCCGAGGGTCCGGACGCCGAACGCGTCATCCGCCAGCTGGCCAGCAGCGGACATCAACTGATCTTCACCACCTCCTTCGGCTTCATGAACCCGACCCTCAAGGTCGCCAAGCAGTTCCCGAATGTGAAGTTCGAGCATGCGACCGGCTACAAGACCGCGCCGAATGTCAGCGTCTACAATGCGCGCTTCCACCAGGGCCGCGCGGTAATCGGCACCATCGCCGGCCATATGTCGAAAAGCGGCGTCGCCGGCTATATCGCTTCATTCCCGATTCCCGAGGTGGTGATGGGCATCAACGCCTTCACCCTGGCCGCCCAGAAGGTCAATCCGACCTTCAAGACCAAGGTGGTCTGGGTCAACAGCTGGTACGATCCGGGCAAGGAAAGCGACGCGACCAAGACCCTGATCGACCAGGGCGCCGACATGATCACCCAGCATACCGACAGCCCGGCACCGCTGCAGGTCGCCGAAAGCCGGGGCGTGTTCGGCTTCGGCCAAGCCTCCGACATGAAAGCCTACGCGCCGCGCGCGCAACTGACCTCGATCCTGGACGACTGGTCCGACTATTACATCCAGCGCACCCAGGACGTGATGGACGGCACATGGAAGTCCCAGAACGTCTGGTACGGTATGAAGGAAGGCATGGTGAAGTTCGCGCCCGATGGCGACTCGATTACCGACGCCGCGCGCGACGCCGCCGAAAAGGTGCGCAAGGGCATTCTGGACGGTTCGATGCATGCCTTCACCGGGCCGATCAAGAACCAGAAAGGCGAGGAAATGCTGCCTGCCGGCCAGTCGCTGACCGACGAACAGTTGGCGATCATGGACTGGTACGTCCAAGGCGTACAAAGCTGATTTAAGGCTCCGGCCGCGGGGTGCGATCCTCGCGGCCGGAGCCTATTCGGCGGCCGGCAGTTCCAGGCCGTCCGTAGCTTCCGCCATCATCGGCGCCACCCGTTCCACCAGGAAATCGGCAAAGGCGCGCACATTGGCGGGCAGCAGGCGGCGATGGGGGTAGAGCACGCCCAGCGTCAGGGATTCCGGTGGAAAATTCGTCAATATCGGTGTCAGCCGCCCCGCACGCAGGTGATCCGCGACCTCCCAGACCGGCTTCATGACGATGCCCTGCCCGGCGACGGCCCAGTGGGTCAGCACGTCGCTGTCGTCGGCATCCAGCCGGCCCCCGACATTCAGCGTCACTTGGCCCTTCGGGCTGTTCAGGGTCCAGCGGAACTGTCTCGAACCGGAGAACCGCAGGAGCAGGCAGTTATGGTCCTTCAGATCGTCCGGCGTGGCGGGTTCGCCATGGGCCGCCAGATAGGCCGGCGACGCGCAAATCACACGCCGGCAATCGGCGATCTTGCGAATGACCAGGCTGGAATCCATCGGCACCGAAAGCCGCACTGCCGCGTCCACCCCCTCCTTGATGAGGTCGAGCAGATGTTCCGACATGCGAAGCTGAACCTCGACATTCGGTGTCGCGGCCTGGAATTCCGGGATCAGCGGCGCCAGGATGCGTCGCCCGAAAACCAGCGGTGCAGTGACCTTCAGCGTGCCGCGCGGCGCGGCGCCCGCCCCCGCCACGCTGGTCTCTGCCTGTTCGACCGCGCGCTGCACTTCCAGGCAGGCCTCGTAATAGAGCATGCCCTGTTCGGTCGGCTGCACCTGCCGGGTGGTGCGGTTCAAGAGCCGCACCCCGACATGGCCCTCGAGCTGCTGGATGCGATGGCTGACGACGGCGGGCGACAGGCGCATGTTGCGCCCGGCGGCGGAAAAACTGCCGAGCTCGACCACCCGCACGAAGACCTTTATGTTTTCCAGAAGCGCCATTTTATCCCTTCCCTGCCGAAATCATGCCACTGTTTGGTTTTTTTTGAAAGTGATACGAATTGCGGGGGGCTAGCGCCGCCAGCGTCAAGAAGGTAGCAAGACAGGCGTGGAAAAAGGCTTCAGGGAGTAACCGCCATGGACGCACTCGTCACCGAATGGATCGGCATGATGCTGCGCTGGTTGCATGTCATCGCCGGCATCGCCTGGATCGGCTCTTCCTTCTATTTCGTCCATCTGGACCTGAGCCTGCGCAAGCGCGAAGGTTTGACCGCCGGTGTCGGCGGCGAGGCCTGGCAGGTTCATGGCGGCGGCTTCTACCGCATGCAGAAATATCTGGTGGCGCCGGCGGAAATGCCGGAAGAGCTGACCTGGTTCAAATGGGAGGCCTACACCACCTGGATCAGCGGTTTCCTGCTGCTGCTCGCCGTCTACTACACCAGCGCCGATCTCTATTTCATCGACCGCAGCGTGCTCGACCTCACCCCGGCCACCGCCGTGATCGCCAGCCTCGTGCTGCTTGCCGCCGGATGGATTGCCTACGATTTGATGTGCCGCTCGCCACTGGGCCGCAACGACGCGCTGCTGATGCTGGTCGGCTTCGCGCTGCTGGTCGGCATTGCCTGGGGCTGCACGCAGATCTTCAGCGGCCGCGGCGCCTTCATCCAGATCGGCGCGCTGGTCGGCACCATCATGGTCGCCAACGTGCTGATCGTGATCATTCCCAACCAGCGCAAGGTGGTGGCCTCGCTGCTTGCCCATGAGGAGCCCGACCCGCGCCTCGGCAAGCAAGCCAAGCAGCGCTCGCTGCACAACAACTATCTGACCCTGCCGGTGCTGTTCCTGATGATCAGCAACCACTATCCGCTGACTTTCGCGACCGGGTGGAACTGGGTGATCGTCGCCGTGGTCATCGTAATGGGCGTCTCGATCCGCCACTTCTTCAATTCGCGGCATGCCGGCAAGGCGACCCCCTGGTGGACCTGGGGTATCACCGCGGCGGGCGGGTTGATGATCCTGTGGCTGAACAGTTTTCCGGTCGCCGCTCCGGCTGCCGGCCAGGCCTCCGCGCTGGAACGAGACGCGGTCTTCGTCGCGGTCGAGGAGATCGTGCTGTCCCGCTGTTCCATGTGCCATTCGGAAGAGCCGGTCTGGGAGGGCGTTGCAATCCCGCCACTCAATGTGCGGCTGGAAACGCCTGCCGATATCCTGCGCGAGGCCTCGCGGATCGAAACCCAGGCGGTCTTGTCGCGCGCCATGCCGCCGGGCAATGTAACGGAGATGACCGAAGAGGAACGCCATCTGATCGCCGCCTGGCTGGCGAGAGGCGAGGGTTAGCGATGAACAGACCCGGACGCAAGGCGATCCGCGGCCGGCTGCTGGACTTCATCGCCGACCCAGCGGAGGCCGGCGAGGACGGCAGCTATCGCTATATTGCCGACGGCGCCGTCGTCGTCGACGATGGCAAGATCGTCTCCATTGGCGCCGCCGCCGATCTGCCGCCCGATATGCCGGTGGACCACTATGCGCAAGCGCTGATCCTGCCGGGCCTGATCGACACCCACATCCATTACCCGCAAACCCGTGTCATCGCGTCTTACGGTGCGCAGCTGCTGGAATGGCTCGACAAATACACCTTCGTCGAGGAACAGAAGTTCGCCGACCCGGAGCATGCCGCCGCGGTTGCCCGTTTCTTCTTCGACGAGTTGCTGCGCAACGGCACCACGACGGCGGCGGTCTATTGCACGGTGCATCCCCAGTCCGTTGAAGCCTTCTTCACCGAATCCGAGCGGCTGAACACGCTGATGATCGCCGGCAAGGTGATGATGGACCGCAATGCCCCAGACGACCTGACCGACAACGCGAAACGCGGCGCCGCAGAAAGCGCCGCGCTGATCGAAAAATGGCACGGCCTCGGGCGGCAACTTTATGCGGTAACCCCGCGCTTCGCCGTCACCTCGAGCGAGGCGCAGCTGGAAGCCGCCGGCGCGCTGCTGCGCGACCATCCGGGTGTCTATATGCAGACGCATCTGGCTGAAAACCATGCGGAAATCGCCGCCATTCGGGAGCAATTCCCCTGGAGCCGTTCCTACACCGATGTCTATGACCGGTTCGGCCTGTTGGGGCCGCGCGCCATCTTCGGTCATGGCATCCATCTGTCGGACGAGGAGATCGCGCGCCTGTCGGAAACCGATTCGACGGTCGCCTTCTGCCCGACCTCGAACCTGTTCATCGGCAGCGGCCTGTTCGACATGGCGCGTCTGCGCGCACGCGGCGTGCATGTCGGGCTGGCCACCGATGTCGGCGGCGGCACCAGTTTTTCAATGCTGCGCACGGCGGCTGAGGCCTACAAGGTGCTGCAACTCAACAATCAGAACCTGCCTGCCCTGCAGGCCTTCCACCTGATGACCCGGGGTAATGCCGAGGCCCTTGGTCTGGCAGACCGCATCGGCACGCTGGAGCCCGGCAGCGACGCCGACATCACCGTGCTGGACGCAAGCGCAACCCCCGCAATGGCGCACCGCATGGAAACCATACAGGGCAATCTCGCCGAGGAGCTCTTCGTCCTGATGACCCTGGGCGACGACCGCGCCACGCTGGCCACCTATGTGGCGGGAGAGAGGCTGTATTGCGCGGCGGAGATCTAGCTTTTACATATCCTGCGCAATCAAAGCCAGGAAGTCGCCGGGGTCCATCAGGGTCTAGTGGGTACGGCCGATAACCGTGCCGGACTTGCCGGCGCGGTAGACAACGGGTTCCCGCTCGGGGCGTTCGGGGAAGTGGATCTGGCCGATGGGCTCGCCCTCGGCGACTTTGGCCTCGAGATCAACCAGGATCTCGAATATACCCCGGTCGTCGCTGATCAGGAAACAGCCCGGGTCGAGCATATGCATCATGCGGGTCGGCGGCAGACCAAGTGATTCCCGCGTCGCGGGTTTCCCGTCGACCAATCCGAAATGCGCCAACAGATTCCGCACTCCGGCATCGGCGATGGCAACCGTATGGGTTGTGGCTGTGCCGCCACCGCCGAGTTCGGTGCTGACGAAGGTCTTGTCCATTTCCTCCACCGCGCTGTCCAGCATGCCTTCGGCATCCAGCTCCACCAGTTCCAGCGCAATCGGCGCCCCGAAAGCCAGCGTCGCCGCCCTCGCCTTCTCCATGACCGGCTTGTTCGGCAAATTGTGATAAGCGGCAAAGGGCGAGAAATACATGCTCTTGCCGCCCGAATGGATGTCGCAGAGCGCATCGCAGCGCGGCAGGACTTTATGCTGCAGGAAATGGGCGATCATCTGTGAAACGCCACCGTCGCGTCGGCCCGGGAAGGCCCGGTTCATATTAACCCCGTCGATGGGGGAGACCCGCGTGCCGGCCATTACGGCCGGAAGGTTGAGCGCCGGGACGACGATGATCTGGCCGTTGATTTCCGCCGGGTCCAGCGCGCGGACCAGCTTCATCAGCGCGATCGGGCCTTCGTATTCGTCGCCATGGTTGCCGCCGGTGAAAACCAGCACCGGCCCATCGCCGTTGCGGATCGAGACGATCGGCAGATGCACCGCGCCCCAGCCCGACTCATCGCGCGAATGCGGAATGCTCAGACGGCCGAAATGCTTGCCGTTCGCGGCGAAATCGACAGTTGATGAAACCCTGGATTCGCCTGCCACGCTGTCATTCATTATTGAGCCCTCCGCCTTAGCAGGCCGCATCATGTGCCGCGCGGCGCGTCGATGCAATCGCCCATGCGGCCGGCGCGATAGCCTGCGATCGGGATTCGTCGAGCAGCCGCCCTGTGACGACGGCTGGGATGAAGGCCCGCGCGGCAGCCCGTTTGAAACGCTCCAAAGCAAAAAAGGGCAGTGCGTTACCGCACTGCCCTTTTCTCAGTTCCGGCCGAACCGGAACCGACCTGACAAAATCGTTCGGTCAGCTACCCGAAGCGGCCGACAGATAACTGGAAACCGTGTTGAAGATGGTCTGCAGCTCGCTGCCCAGAATCTGCAGGGCAACAATCGCGGCGACCGAAACGAGCGCAGCCACCAGACCGTATTCGATCATCGTGGCGCCGGACTCATCTTTCAAAAAAGCTTTCAGAAACGACATGGTATTCTCCCGAACAAATAAATCTATACGTATGAGTATGGTACGAACGGATATTTACCGAACAACATCCGAAATGAGCGTATGGCTCTGTGATAGAAAATGACAAAATGCGCGTCTTGCCTCATGACCCGAATGGGCCAAAACGGCCTGAAATCGCAAACAATTCAATTAGAGTTTTAAGAACTTCGTCACCCAAATTCACTAAAGAACGGGAAGATTCTTTACGACTCAAATACTTATTTCCGGGCTTGCGGAAGCATTTTTTTCGAAAATTGCCCTCTTTTGGCCGTTTTTATGATTAACAAGAAGTCAACATATGCGTTTTCCGCCGACTCTAAGAAATACTCACGACCGATTACAATAAGGATCAGGCAGGTTGCCGCCACTTTCGGCGGTGGAAAACGGCTGCGCGTCGGCCCGGTCGACGGAGCGTCGATTTTTCTTGTGATGGCGGTTTCCGGGCGTTCTTCCATTGTGCTAGGTAGTTCCGCGCCCAATTGCGCCGGGCGTCCCCGGGGAGCCAAGCAGGAGAAGCAAGGGCCATGAGCAACGCCGACGCCACAGTCATCGACCATCCGCTGGTTCAGCACAAGCTGACCCTGATGCGCATGAAAGACACGCCGACGGCGGTTTTCAGGGAATTATTGCGGGAAATAAGCCTGCTCCTTCTCTACGAGGTGGCGCGCGACCTGCCGCTGGTCATGGAGGAAATCGAAACGCCACTGGAAAAAATGCAGTCGCCGGTTCTGGGGGGGAAGAAACTCTGTTTCGTATCGATCCTGCGCGCCGGGGACGGCCTGCTCCAGGGCATGCTGGATCTCGTCCCCTCGGCGCGGGTCGGGCATGTCGGGCTCTATCGCGACCCGGAGACGCTGGAGGCAGTGGAGTATTATTTCAAGGTCCCGCATTCGCTGGGCGAAAGGCTGTGCATCGTCGTCGACCCGATGCTGGCGACCGCCCATTCCTCGATCGCGGCGGTCGACAGGGTCAAGGCCGCAGGCGCCCGAAACCTGAAATTCGTCTGCCTGCTGGCGGCGCCCGAAGGTATCCAGGCCTTCGGTCAGGCTCATCCGGACGTGCCCATCTATACCGCCGCCATAGACCGGGAACTCAACGACCACGGCTATATCCTGCCTGGCCTCGGCGACGCCGGCGACCGGATTTTCGGCACCAAATAAAAAGGCGCCCCGCGGGGCGCCCAGTCGGTTTGAGGTTCGGCGAGCCTTACTGCGCCCACACGGACATCGCGCCCTGTTTCATGCCGCGCTGGTCGGGTTCCTTGTAGTTATGGCCATAGGGTGCGGATTCCCACGAACCGTATGACGGGTTGGGCAGCACGATCCATTTGGTGCCCCACATGCCCTTGTTCTGTTCCATCAGCGCCCGCCGCGCGGCGAGGCTACCCTTGTAGCCGTCCACGAAGTCGCCGAAATTGTCGCCCAGCACCAGCAGCACCCGGTAATCGTTGCCGACATGCGTGCGGCGCGGGCTTTTCTTCGACGAGGCCCATTCTTCCCTTTCCTTTTTCAACAGCACGGTGTCGACATTGCCGCCCATTGGATAGCCGTACTTCTCTAGGTTCTTGCGCGTGGCGTCTTCCAGGTCGCCGGTCCGGTTGGAGACGTAAAATACCTTCACACCCCTGGACTCCGCATATTTGGTGAATTCCAGCGAACCCGGGATCGGCATCGAATCGACGGAATTGACGAACTCGCCCCAGGTTTTCGGATGGAAGGTCTTGTCGTTCATCACCATCCAGGCCTGGTATTTGGAATTGTCGAGGACGGTCTCGTCGACATCCAGGATCACCGCCGGCGGCTTGTCCTTGTAGCTGTCGCCCTGCTCGCCGGGGATCGCCGTCCAATTCGCATCGGCCAGCGCCTTGTCGAGCATGACGGTGGCCAACTGATAGGCGCCCATCGTCACACCGGCATATTCGACCGACGACTGCATCCACAAAGTGGCGTTCAGATTATCGTTCTGTTCCGCGGCATCCGCGACCGGCGCCACAAGAGATATCAGGGCGAAACCGCCCGCCATCAAGCCGATGCCATGCAGCAAAGTTGTACGTTTCATGCTTTTCCCTTTCAGAGTTGTTGCTGTCTTTCCTTCATCAAATTCGGCGCCCCGCCGTCCAGGCGGTCAAGCAAGCGCCGGCGCGTCGACGCGTCAACGAAGGCGGCCTCCAGCGCAGTCCGCGTCACCGCGCGCAGCGCCTCGTCGTCCAAGCCAAAATCCTCTGCGGCCGTGGCGTATTCGCGGCCGATCGAAGTGGCGAAATAGGGCGGGTCGTCGGAATTCAGTGTCACCTTGCAGCCGGCGGCGGCCAGCGCCGGGAAGGGATGCGACGCCATGTCCTCATAGACGCCCGTCGCCACATTGCTGTGAGGGCAGAGCTCCAGCACGATGCCGTCGCGCACAATCCGTTCGACCAGCTTCGCATCCTCGATGGCGCGAACCCCGTGGCCCAGCCTCGTTACCGGCAGCGCATCCAGCGCGGCGTAGATGCTCTTTGGCCCGCAGACCTCGCCGGCATGGACCGTGCAGCCCAGGCCCGCATCGGCGGCGAGCCGGAAGACTGGCAGGAAATCGCGCAAATGAAACGCCGTCTCGTCGCCGCCCATGCCGAAGCCGACCACATAGGGGTGCGGCTCGGCGATCATGTCCCTGGCCACGACGAGGCCGCGATCGGGCCCGAGATGGCGGACGCAGGTGACGATGATGCGGCCGACGATGCCGAAATCGCGCTCGGCATCCTCGATGCCCGCCACCGTGCCCTCGAGATGGTCGAGATAGCTCATGCCCACCTCCGCCGCGTGGTCGGGCGAGGTGAACATCTCGATATAGATCGCGCCTTCGCGGGCGCAGGCAGCGAGATATTCGTAAGTGATGTCGCGGTAGTCCTCGGCCTTGCGCAGGCACATGCTGGCCGCATCATAGGCGCGCAGGAAATCCGGAAAGTCGGTCCAGGCGAAATTGTCCTCATCGGCAAACAGCCCCTCGGGCAGCGTTATGCCGTTGCGGTCCGCCAGTCGGCGCACCAGCGCGGGTGGCGCCGTGCCTTCCAGATGGCAATGCAGTTCCGCCTTCGGGATTGTGCGGGTCATGTCACCTTGCATGGCGCACCATGTTGCAGCGCGCCAAGTCCCAGATGGGCCGCAATCGTCTGGCCCATATCGGCGAAGCCCTCGCGCCGGCCCAGCGAACCGGGCCGCACCCCGGGCCCGAAAAACACCACCGGCACATGTTCGCGGGTATGATCCGTTCCCTTCCATGTCGGATCGCAGCCATGGTCGGCGGTCATCAGCACGAGATCGCCCGGATGCAGCCGGTATTCCAGGGTGGGCAGCCGGCGGTCGAATTCCTCCAGCGCGGCGGCATAGCCGGCGACATTGCGGCGATGGCCGTAGAGCGTGTCGAAATCGACGAAATTGACGAAGACGATGGCGCCGTCCGGGGCCTCGTCAACCTGCTCCATCAGACGGTCGAACAGTTCCATGTTGTTGCCGGCCTTGACCCGTCTGGTGATCCCGTGCCCGGCGAAGATGTCCGCGACCTTGCCCACCGACACGACTTCACGGCCGGCCGCGACGGCGCGGTCCAGCAGCGTTTCGGCGAAGGGCGGCGTGGTGTAGTCGCGCCGGTTGGCGGTACGGGTGAAGCTTTCGGCTTCCTCGCCGACGAAGGGCCGGGCGATAACCCGACCGACATTCAGGGGGTCGACCAGTTCGCGCGCGATTTCGCACAGGGCGTAGAGACGGTCGAGCCCGAAATGATCCTCATGGGCGGCGATCTGGAAGACCGAATCGGCCGAAGTATAGCAGATTGGCTTGCCGCTGCTTACATGCTCCTCGCCCAATTCCCTGAGGATCTCGGTACCCGATGCGTGGCAGTCGCCCAGGATGCCCGGCAGATCGCCGCACGCGACCAGCGCCGCGATCAGGTCGGCGGGGAAGCAGGGCTGCGTTTGCGGGAAGTAATGCCAGTCGAAGGGCACCGGCAGGCCGGCGATTTCCCAGTGGCCGCTGGGCGTATCCTTGCCGCTGCTTTTTTCCACCGCATAGCCCCAGGCGCCGTGGGGCTGCGATATCGTATCCAGACCGGCCGAAGGGCGGCCGCGGCTTTCCACCGCCGCCATCCCGAGGCCCAGGCGCAACAGGTTCGGGATCGCCAGCGGGCCGCTGCGCCCGGCACCGTCGGCCAGACCGGCCGCGCATTGCTCGGCGATATGTCCCAGCGTGTCGGCGCCGGTATCGCCGAAGCGGTCCGCGTCCAGGCTGGACCCGATCCCAAGGGAGTCGAGCACGAGGATGAAGGCACGGTTCATGAATCACCTATCCAGTCAATGATCGCGGGGGCAGGTGTGGGCGCCTCACCGCCAACCCATACCGCCGCGCGCAGCGCATTGCAGGCAGCCTCCGCGGCGGCCTCATCCGCGGCATGGACGATGGCCAGCGGCCGGTCGCCGTCCACGGTCTCGCCCAGGGCGCACATGCCGGTCAGCCCCACGGAATGATCGATGGCGTCGTCGGCCCGCCGACGCCCGCCGCCC
>CAMYNJ010000086.1 GCA_947259795.1 uncultured Alphaproteobacteria bacterium
GTGCCATGCCGCGCGAAACGGCGTGGGTGCAACAAAAATGGCCGGCTACCCAAAGAAGCCGGCCTTCCGTAACTCCGTGGCGTTTCACCCCTACTTCGCCTTCTCCTCCAGCTTCTTCGCCTTGATGATGTTCTGGTCGAGGGCGGCGTCTTTCTTGCCGTCCATGCCGAAGGCGACGGCCATGATCTGACTGTAGAAGACGACCGGGATGTTGAAGTCGGTGCCGTATTTCTTGTTGATGGCGTCCTGGTACATCTCGACGTTTGTCTGGCAAAGCGGGCATGGCGTGGCGATCACGTCGGCCTCGGCCTCTACTGCGGCATCCAGAATTTTCTTGATCAGGTGCAAGGTCTTCTCCGGCTTCATGACCGCGACCGAGCCGCCGCAGCAGGCGGTCTTGACATCGTATTCCACCGCCTCGGCGCCGCAGGCCGCGATGAAGTTGTCGAGAAATTCCGGGTCGTCGAAGGTGTCGTATTCGCCGCCGCCCTCGGTCGCGGCGAAGGGACGCACCGTCTGGCAGCCGACATAGCCGGCAACCTTCAGGCCGTTCAGCGGGTTGGTCACCGCCTCTTTGACCTTGTCCAGCCCGACCTCGTTGACGATCACCTCGCAGGCGTGGCGCACGCGGCGGTCCTCGTCATATTTCAGGTCGGCGGCACCCAGCGCCTCGTTGACGTTCTCGCGTAGATGCACGTCGGCCTTGATTTTCTCGGCCACGCCATGGGTATTCAGGTAACAGGCCGCGCAGCCGGTGACGATATCCTGCGGGCCCTGCTGTTGCGCATGGGCCAGGTTGCGGCCGGAAAGCGCCGTGTTGGCGAGCTGCCCGCCCTCGATATGGCCGACGGAGGCGCCGCAGCAGTTCCAGTCGTCCAAATCTTCCAATTCCAGTCCCAGCTTCGGCGCGATGGCGCGCAGGCTGCGGTCCAGATGCGCGCCGCTGCCTAGCGAGCTGCAGCCGGGATAATAGGTGAATTTCTTGGTGTCGCTCATTGTGCGCCGCCCTTGCTTTCGCGTGCGTCGATTTCGGCCGCCTTGGCGAGGATCGCCCGCAGGCCCTTGGTGTCCTTGATCTTGTGCGGCATACCGATATGCATGCGTTTGGTCTTCACCATGCCCATCGCGATCTTCAGGTTGCCCAGGCCCTTCTTAAAGAAGTCCACGAGCCCGCCGGAGTAATAGTATTTCGTCGTCACCAGGCGCTCATCGGTGCGGCCGAATTTCACTGCCGACCACCAGAATGCCTTGGCGAAGCGGGCGTTCTGCGCGTCCTTGGCGTAGCCCATCTCGACCGCCTTGGCGGCGAGGTCCTGGATAATGGAGGTCACCGGAATGCCGCGCGGGCAGCGCACCGTACAGTTGTAACAGGAGGTGCAGTTCCAGATGGTGGTGGAGTTGAAGACTTCGTCCTTCATGCCGGCGCGGATCATCATGAACAGCTTGCGCGGCCCGTGATCCATCTCGGTACCGATGGGACAGGACCCCGAGCACATGCCGCACTGCATGCAGAGCGACATCTTCTCACCATTCACCACGTTCCCGCGAACCCAGCGGGCAAAGCCGAGATCGTATTTTCGGGCCGCCTGTTCCGGTGGTGCTATGGTCATCTGTCTCTCCCGCTCTAGACTAAAAGCCCTTGAAGGGGTTCATGCCGAAGCCGCGGATTTCCTCCACGAATTCGTCGATCATCTTGCCGACCTTGGCCGAGTCCGCGATCGAAACCTCGACGGCCTTGGCGCGGCCTTCTTCCAGCATCAGGCTCTGCAGCGTCTGGCCGATATTGGCCATGCGCTCCTGGGCGATGCCGCTGCCCTTTACGAAATGACATTGGTAGTCATCGCCCGAACGGCAACCCATCAGCATCGCGCCGTCGTAGCCACGCTGGAAGGCGTCGGAAATCCACAGCATGCTGACCGAGCCCAGGCAGCGCACCGGAATGAGGCGGACCTCGGCGTTCAGGCTGTGGCGATTGATGCCGGCCATGTCGAGCGCAGGCGCCGCATCGTTCTCGCAGGCCAGGATCAGGATGCGGTATTTTTCCGAGAATTCGTCCGGGATTTCCACCGCACCGATCATCTCGCTGACCATCTGAACATTATAATTGTCGAAACTGATGGTGCGCACAGGGCAGGCGCCCATGCAGGTGCCGCAGCGGCGGCAGCGCGAGGCGTTCAGCACCGGCCAGCCATCCTCGTTCTCGTCGATCGCCCCGAACGGGCACTCCACCGTGCAACGGCGACAGCGCGTGCATATATCCAGCCCGAATTTCGGGAAGCTGAGGTCGCCGACGCGCGGATGAACCGACATGCCGGCCTGGGCGCTGCGGATCGACTGCACCGCCTTGAGCACCGCTCCGGCGGCGTCCTCGGCACTCTCCGCCATATCCATCGGACGGCGCACCGGGCCGCAGGTATAGATTCCCGTGCGCCGGGTTTCGTAAGGGAAGCAGATGAAATGCGAATCCGCGAAACCGTCCGCCAGCATCGGCAGATGCGGGCCCTGGCGGTATTGCAGGTTCAGGATCGGCCCGCCTTCCGGCGCCGCCTCGCCCCAGGCCGGGGTCGCAATCTCCGCCGCGCCGGCGCGCGCGATCGGCGCCACCGGGTCGATGTCGTTGGCGAGCTGCTCCGCGCCGTCCTCGGCGGCCGGCTTGTCCGGGTCGGTGGCGTTGGGCACCATGCCGGTCGCCAGCACCACCATGTCCAGCCCCTCCATCGGGACTTCCTGGCCCAGCAGTGCGTCGTCGACGGTCACCGTCAGGTCCGCGCCGACCGACTTCACCTTGCCCTTCATGAAGATGACGCCGGCTTCCTGGGCCTGGCGGTAGAACTCTTCCGCCGTGCCGGGGGTGCGCAGTTCCTGGAAAATGATGTAGACCATCGCCTCCGGGTCGGCCTCGACGATCTGCAGCGCCTGCTTGATCGACGCGCCGCAGCAGACCGACGAGCAATAGGGCAGATGTTCCGGATCGCGCGACCCGGCGCAGAGCGCGAAGGCCACCGTCTTGGGCGCCGCGCCGTCGGACTTGCGCTTGACCCCGCCATTGGCGAGCATGCCTTCAAGCTCGACGCCGGTCACCACGTCGGGCGAGGCGCCATAGCCGAGATGGCCCAGCTTGGTTGCGTCGTAGGGGCGCCAGCCGGTGGCCACCACGATGGCGCCAACGGCTTCCTGTTTCTCGCCCGCCCCATTGGCCAGCTTCACGCTGAACCGGCCCGGCATGCCGTCGGTCTCGGCGACCGTGGTGTCGGTCATCACCGTGATCGCGCTGTTGCCCTGCACCGCCTTGATCAGCGACGAGACGTTGTTGTCCTGAGGGTCGCGATAGGGTGGGCGATGCGGCATACGCTTCGACCATTGCGCGCCCCAACCGCCCAGTTTTCCGGTCTTCTCGACCAGCAGCACGTCATGGCCGGTTGCCGCGGCTTCAAGCGCCGCGTTCAATCCGGTGGAGCCGCCGCCGACCACCATGATCCTGGTGCTCAGCCCTTCCTCGACCCGGGCCTCGGGCACATCCATTTTGCCGGCCTGCGCCACGCCCATGCGGACCTGGTCGGCCGCCGCCATCTGGGTATCTTCCTCGCCCGCCGGCATGGCCCACGCCACCCATTCGCGCAGGTTGGCGCGCACCGTCTGGGCACCGTCGAAATTGAACTGGTCGGTCATCACGCGCTGTGAACAGGCGGCGATGATCGGCTGGTTCACCGCGCCGGCGGCGATGTCCTTTTCGATGGTCGCGACTCCGTCGGCGCCGCAGAGAAAATCATGCTGTCTGCAAACCGGTACCTTAAGATCGCCGCTTGCCAGCGCTTCCAGCGCGCCCGTGTCGACCGCCTCGCCGATGCCGCAGCCCTTGCAGATATAGACGCCGGGTTTCCTGTCACTCATCGGTCGCCCCTCCCTAACTCTTCGGCCCGACGGCCTGGATGGCCTTCAGGGCCGCCGCCGTCGCCGATTGCACCGACATGGATACGTCCAGCGGCCCGGCGGCCACGCCAGCCGGGATAATGCCGCCGTCACCCTCAATCGAGGGCACCAGGAAGCCGTACTCGTCCTGCTCCATCGCGATATTCGGCACATAGCCTTCGGATGCCGCGGGTTTCATACCGGTGGCCAGCACGACCAGGTCATAAGGCGCCTCATAAAGCTCGCGGGTAATGGTGTTTTCGCCACAGAGCACCGGGCGCCCCTCCTCGTCGATCCTGATCGAGGCCGGCTTGGATTTCACGAAATTGACCTGCGGGTCGGCTGCGACGCGCTGGTAGAAGGCCTCCAGCTTGTCGTGAGCGCGCAGGTCTATGTAATAGATGTCCACTTCCGCATCTTCATACTGTTCGCGCACATAGACCGCATGTTTCAGCGACCCCAGGCAGCAAATCCGCGAGCAGTAAGGCAGATGGTTGTGGTCGCGCGAGCCGGCGCACTGGATCATCGCGACCTTTTTCACCGGCTCTCCATTGGATGGCCGGACAATCCTGCCGGCGGTCGGCCCATCATGATTGGCCAGCCGCTCCATCTGCACGTTCGAGATGATATCGGCGGACAGATTGTAATTGTATGATTCTAGCTTTTCGGGGTCGTAGGGCTCCCAGCCCGTCGCCCAGATGACGGCGCCGCAATTGACGTCGAAGCTCTCGCCCTTGTCTTCCAGATCGACCGCATCATACTTGCAGGCGGCCTTGATCTTGTCGGCTTCCGGCGTGCCGATGGCCGACGGTGCGACAACGTATCGCATGGGGAAGGCGTGCTCATGGGGCAGATAGGCGGCCTTGGTCTTCGAAAGCCCGTAGTTGAAGGGACTGTCGACCTCCATATCCGTGGCCTCCGCACAGGCGCCGCAGGCCGTGCAATTGGCGTTTACGTAACGCGGTGCGACACTGACCGAAACCGTGTAATCGCCTTTCTCGCCCTTGACCTCCGACACGCTCGCCATGGTGACGACGCGCAGGTTCTTCAGCTTGCGGATACGCTGGAAATTGATCTCCAGCCCGCAGGTCGGATGGCATAGTTTGGGGAAGTAGCGGTTCAGCTGCGCAACGCGCCCACCCAGCGCCGGGCCACGCTCCAGCATGATTACGTCGTAGCCTGTCTCGGCCGCCTCGACCGCAGCGGTGACGCCAGCGATGCCACCGCCGACCACCAGGATTGTCTGGCTCTTTGGACCTTGGTTCGCCATATCAGAATGCCTGTCCCGGTTACTCTGAAGGTCACTTTGTTACATACACTGCGCCGCGCAGGGAAGCGCTGCGACAATTATATTCGCATATTAGAACATTCTTGTGTGAGAATGAAAACTCGTATTTTGTGTAGGGATATGCGGCGTGGGGTCGCAAGGCCGCCAGTCCGCAAAAACGCAAGGTCAGGCAAGGAAGCAAAGGGAGAAGACGCAATGTCGAAACTGGTGCCCCCCCATGGCGGCGGAACGCTGAAGCCGCTGCTGGCCCCCGAGGCGGAACGCGCCGAGGAACTGAAAAGGGCGGCGATGCTGAAAAAGGTTCCGATGTCCAGCCGCGAGACATCCGACCTGGTGATGCTGGCGATGGGCGCTTATACGCCGCTGGACGGATTCATGGGCGAGGCCGACTGGCGCGGCGTCTGCACCGACATGAAGATGGCCGACGGGCTATTCTGGCCGATTCCGATCACGCTGTCGGCGGAACAGGACCTGGCCGATTCCATCGGCATCGAGGAAGAGGTGGCGCTGGTCGACGCCGACTCCGGCGAGATCATGGGCATTCTGGAAGTCACAGAAAAATACGTCATCGATCGCGAGCTCGAATGCGAGCATATCTACCGCACGACCGACGAGAAGCATCCCGGCGTGCAGAAAGTGCTGGAACAGGGGCCGGTCAATCTGGCGGGCCGGGTGACGGCGCTGTCGGAAGGCGTCTATCCCGATCAATATGAGGGCCTCTATATGCGGCCGGCCGAGACCCGCGCCCTGTTCGCCGAGCGGGGTTGGTCGCGCGTCGCCGCCTTCCAGACCCGCAACCCGATGCATCGCAGCCACGAATACCTCGCCAAGATCGGCGTCGAGATCTGCGACGGCGTGCTGATCCACCAGGTGCTGGGCAAGCTGAAACCTGGCGACATTCCGGCCGAGGTGCGGGTCAATGCCATCGACGCGCTGGTCGAGAATTATTTCGTGCCCGGTACGGCGATCCAGTCGGGCTATCCCATCGAGATGCGCTATGCCGGCCCGCGGGAGGCCTTGCTGCATGCGCTGTTTCGCCAGAATTTCGGCTGCTCCGACCTGGTGATCGGGCGCGACCATGCCGGCGTCGGCGACTATTACGGCCCGTTCGATGCGCAGCATATCTTCGACACCTTGTGGGACGACGCGCTGGTCACCAAGCCGCTGAAGATCGACATCACATTCTACTGCGACAAGTGCGACGGCATGGCGACCTCGAAGACCTGCCCGCACGGCGAGGAGCACCGGATGAATATCTCGGGCACGAAACTGCGCGAAATGTTCGCCAACCGTGACTCGGTCTCCACCAAATTCAGCCGCCCCGAGGTGTTGAAAGTCCTGCAGGCCTACTACGACACGCTGAAGTAGGGTCTGGCGGAAAGCGCGCAAGAACGCCCTCCCCCATCAAGGGGGAGGGAATAAGCCCCTCACTTGCTACGTCGAGACATCGGCCCATTTATTAGCCCATGACCGATGAACCGCACCGCTATTATGTCCGCTCGCCGGACGGACGCATGATTACCGGCTATGACCGGCCGGAAGCCGCGAAGGCGGTGGCGCTGGACTATGGCGAGGGGGCGGTGGTGGTGGATACGCTGGCGCGCGCCTACTACCCGGCCGCCGAGGAAGTCATCGACGGCGAGTTGCTGCATACGGGCGTGGCGGGGTGGAACGCCGGCAAGTCCAACCCGTCGCGCGACCTGATCGAAGCGATCCGCAAGGGCCACCCGGCGGTCGTCCATGCCTTCCTGAAGAAGGGCTCCGACCCCGACAGCTGCGACGCCAATGGCGGCACCGCGTTGCATTGGGCGGCCTCGCGCGGCAATGCCGAGATCGCCGGATTGCTGCTCGCCGCCGGCGCAGACCCGGCGGCGACCGATGGAGACGGCAACACACCGCTGGATGTCGCGCGGAACAAGGGCAAGGCCAAACTGGTGGATATTTTCAGCGAGGCCTAATACCAAGCCACGTTGAAAATGAGCCAATTGACGGCGACCAGTGGCGACCTTCTCATGGCGCGTCCTTCGGCAGGAGCACCGTAGCGCGCAGCCCACCCTCGGGCCGGTTATCCAGGGTAATGTCGCCGCCATGGGCCCGTACGATGGAACGCGCGATGGCCATGCCGATGCCGATGCCGCCGGTCTCGCGGCTGCGCGATTCCTCCAGCCGCACGAAGGGGCCGAAGACGCGCTCCCGGTCTTCCTCCGGGATGCCCGGCCCGTCGTCGTCGATGACGACCGCAAAACCGTTCGCCGACGTTTCCAGGGCGACGCGCGCGCGGTGGCCATAGGCGACGGCATTTTCGATCATGTTGCGCAAGGCGCGTTTGAGGCTGACCGGACGGCAGGACAAGGGCGCCCTCTCCGCCCCCGCGAAACTCACCTCCATACCCAGTTCGGCCAAGTCGTCGCAGAGGCTGTCCACCAGCGCCGACAGGTCCACGGGCCGCGTTTCCTCGCGCGCCGCCTCTTCGCGGGCGAAGGCCAGTGTCGCCTCGGTCATGCGCTGCATTTCCTCAAGGATCGCTAGCAGCTTGTTCCGCGTTTCCCCCTCCTCCACCAGTTCCGCATGGAGCCTGAGCGAGGTCAGTGGTGTGCGCAGATCGTGGCTGATGGCGGCCAGCATCGCTGTACGGTCGCGCACGAAACGGGTGAGGCGTTCCCGCATGGCGTTGAAAGCGGCGGTGGTGCGTTGCAGCTCCGCCGGGCCGGTCTCGACCAGCGCCTCCATATCCTCACCACGCCCCAGCTTCTCCGCGGCGTTCGACAGGGCCTTCAGCGGCCGGGTAATACGGCGGACCGTCAAGGCGACGACCAGCAGGATCGCGAATGCCGTCAGCGCCATGGAGACAACGGAAGGCCAAGCCCAGCCGGTCTGTTCGAGGCGGAAGCCCGTCGCCACATTCAGCCATTGTCCATCCGGCAACGGCACCGAGAGCGTCAGCCCCATGCCGCCATCCGGCCACCGACGGTTGCGCGGGCCGAAACCACGGTCATCGTCGTCATCGTCATCGTCAGGATCCGCGTTCATATTGTGATGCGAGGCCATTCCCCGGTGGCCGCGCCCGTGATATTCCATGATTTCGTTTGGCCAGCTTTCGTCGGTCACATGCACGCGCACCGGCGCGCGGGGGCCTTCCGGAAGCAGATCTTCCAACCTTGCGGCCAGCCACCGCTCCATATCCACGGCGTTGGCGTCGGCCAGCGCCGTCTCGGCCGTAATCCAGTAGCGCAGGCGGGGCGAACCCACGGCGCGCAGAATTTCTTCCCGCAGCGCCGGCGAGGTCGTTTCCAGCACGCGCACCATCGCGGCCGTGCGCTCCATCAGTTCGATGTGATGAACACTGCGCATCGCCTGGCGGCGCTCGTCGGCGAAGATCAGAAAGCTCACCAGATGCGACAGCGTCAACGCCGCCAGCAGCAGCAGGATCAGCTGCCCGCCCAGACTTTGCGGCAACAGGCGGGTCACGGCGCGTCCTCCACCTGCGCGGTGAACATATAGCCGCCACCCCAGACCGTCTTGACCAAAACGGGGTTCTTCGGGTCGGCCTCGATCTTTCGACGCAGGCGGCTGACCTGATTGTCGATGGTGCGGTCGAAGACCTCGGCCGCACGACCGCTGGTCAGGTCCAGCAGTTGATCGCGGGACAGCACGATCCCGGGCCGCCGCAAAAAGACCGCCAGCAACTTGAACTCGGCAGTGCTTAACGGCATCGCCACGCCATCATCGCCGGCCAGTTCGCGCCGGTCCATGTCCAGCAGCCAGCGATCGAATTTCAGGCGCCTGGTCTCGGTCGCCTCATGCGGCCGCGGCACGGCGTTCGCCCGCCGCAGCACGGCCCTGATGCGGGCCAGCAGTTCGCGCGGATTGAAGGGTTTGGTCAAATAGTCGTCGGCGCCGATTTCCAGCCCGACGACGCGGTCGGTATCTTCGGCCATGGCGGTCAGCAGGATGACGGGGATGTCCGTCGTCTCGCGCAGATGGCGGCAGAGCGACAGCCCGTCCTCGCCCGGCATCATGATGTCCAGCACCACCAGATCGATGGCGCTGGTCTTCATCTCCTTGCGCGCATCGGCCGCGTTGGCGGCGACGCTCGCGCGCAGGCCGTTCTTCGCCAGATACTTCGCCAGCGGCTCGCGGATCTCGCGCTCGTCATCGACGACCAGGATGTGGGGTGTGGGCTCCATGACTTGAATTTAGGCTATTTTTTGCCGTTCGCTAAGGGCGCAACCCGGCAACGGAGGAGAAAATTGTAACAAAATGTACCGAGCAGCCCCGATGATACGGCTTGCGACAAAAGTGGGTCGAGCCTGGCGTATGTTTGCGACAATTCGAGCTTATGTTTTGGTCATCGAACGCCGCACAAGCGCAATTCAAGCAAGGAGTACTAAATCATGAAACGCAGCACGACACGAATTCTCGCCGCCAGTGCCATTGCCGGGATCGGCCTGGTCGGACTCGCCGCGGTCGGCCTTGCCGACAGCAACGATAACAGCCGCTGGGGCAAATATGGCGGTGGCCATTACGGCATGGGCGGTTACGGCATGCACCGGGCCGGCCCGGGCGGTTCCGGCATGGGCGGTTTTGGCCCGGGCGGTTCCGGCATGCACGGTCCCGGCATGGGCGGTTACGGCATGCACGAAATGTTGCTCAGCTTCGACGCAAACGGGGACGGCAAGCTTTCCCAGCAGGAGATCGACCAGGGCCGCGCCGGGCAGTTGAAGAAATTCGACAAGAACGGCGACGGCACCCTCAGCGTTACCGAATACGAGGCGCTGTGGCTGGATGTCATGCGCGAGCGCATGGTCGATCGCTTTCAGGACCATGACGCCAACGGCGATGGCAAGGTCACGGCAGAGGAATTCGGCAAGCGCTTCGCCGACATGGTGAAATTCATGGACACGAATGGCGACGGCGTCCTCGACCCATCCGACATGCGCGGTCGCTATCGTGGCGGCTATGAGGATGACGACGACTGATCACCAGCCTCCCAACCCCCACTGGACGGGGCGGGCCATCGGGCCCGTCCCGTTTTTTTTTTACAACTCGGTATATTTCTTTGCGTTCCCCTTCGCCTTGTCGACCGGGTATTTGCGGGCCGGCGCGGAACCCCGTGTCGCCCTGGGCGGCGCGTTCCACCGCCTCGTCGCCCTTCCACTGGGTCAGTTCCATGATCTCGGCCGCTTCCAGCGCGGTGGACATGATCAGGTTCTTCAGGGAATGGAACTGCCGCCAGTCGCGCGCGTCACGGAATTCGATCAGGCGACGGGTCAGTTCTTCATGGTCGGGTTTCATGCTTCGCTCGCGCTCGCGGTTTCGGTGCAGAGGTCCATTGGACATGACCTTTCGCAAAACCGCAATGCTCCGAAACGAAGCCGAGCCGGAGGTGATCCTCGCCTCCGGCTCATCTATGCCGCAGTATGGTGCCTACGGTTTTTTCGGCGTCTCGTATTCGGCTTCCTTCTGGAAGGATTCCCAGACGGTTTCGTAACCAACAAACCCCTTTTCGTTCGGCGCCATCTGACGCGTCGTCACATAACGCGTATGGCCGTCAGGAACTTTGGTGATGGGTTTTTGCTCGCTCATTAGTCACCCTCTTTTCTGTATAGCCAAGTTTGTAAATCCAAGTAATCCGGGTTGCAATTCGTTAATTGTCATTCAACATCATTGCTCAAACAGGTTTTATGAGAGACGGATCGATATCCGCCCCGGTATCGATCACGCCGCCCGCTTTCGTCTCGTCGTCGGTTGCGTCGCGCACGGTCAGTATCTCGAGCGTAAAGACGACCTCCCTGCCGCAAAGCGGATTGTTGCCATCGACAGTCATGGTTTTGTCGTCCATCCGCGTCACGATAAAACTGCGGGTCTCGCCTCTGTCGTTTTCCATGAGGATGGTGGTGCCGACTTCCCGATACTCCTCGGGAACGTTCTCGATGTGATCGGTGAAAACCAGCGACTCGTCCCTGGGGCCAAAAATCTGATTGCCATCGATTGGCACTTCGACGGTCTCGCCAGCGGACAGGCCCTCCAACTGCATATGAACGGAAGGGGCCAGGATTTCATTGAATCCGTGAATATAGCCCAACGGGAAATCGACGCGTGTCAGCACATGTCCCGATTTCTTGTCGGTCACCTTGTAGGTCAGTTCGACGAACTTGCCGTTCTGGATTGTTTCACTCATGTCGAATCAGAATGAATTGCTCAGAAGATGGATGCACCGAAAATCCTGACCTCGCCATTTTCATAGCCGAGGACAAGCCTGCCAAGCCATTCACCTTTTTGCTTCGTGCTGCGCTGCCGGTAAAGAACCGTCACATGCTCGCCCCGGCGGATAATGCCGATCGGATCGATGTCTTCGGACAGATTTCTTGCCAGTTCGCTTTTTGCGAACTGGTTGCCGACCACGACCTGGTTCATGGCAAGCGCGAAGGCGGTGGAAAAATTCTTTACGAATTCCCCATATTTGCCTTCGTTCGACTGCTTGACGAGATCCAGCCACAGCGGATCGGCCAGGGCGAGAATTTCGTCATCGGATTTATCGATAATGTTCACGTGCGGCTCTCCGCCACCGGAAGAGATCGGCTTTACTGGGCTCACAACACCCGACACGCCGGTCTCCTTTGCGCCAGGCAGAAGCCCGGCATGAGCTTCTGCCTGGGGATTTCTACTCATCAGGTGCAACCAAGTGATGACAAGGCGCCTTCTCCATTGTGTATTCGCCGGTTTCCGGATCGCGACGCGAAACAGTCAGCACATGCCAGTTTTCGTCGTCCACCTTCATGGCGTCGCCTCGGTAGTAATAACCGGGCCAGCGGGTCTCCTTGCGGAACAGCGTGTGCTGCGTGACACATTCTGCTGCGCGATGACGGTGCATCAGTTCCCACGCACGCAGCAACTCGTGAATATCCGCTGCGGCCAAGCTCCCAAGGTCTTCCTCCATGATCTTGAGCTTCTTGAGACCGATATGCAGGAGCTTCTCGTTGGTCATGTAGTTGACGGTCACGCCGGCGCAATACTCGTCCATCAGCTTCTGCAGCCGGTCCAGGCCTTGCTTGGGATTGATGTAGTGCGGGTTGACATCGCCTGCCACGATCGCATTGCGGTAGACCTTGTAATGCTCCAGGGGCTTGTAGATCTCTTTCTTGCGGCGGTTGATCTGCTCATCGGATACGAGAATGCCTTCGGCCTTTCCGTCGTCGATGTAATTGCAGGCGGCCTTCGCGGCGAGACGACCTTCGGTGAATGAGCCGGATGAGAAGGCGTGCGGCGTGCCGCCGACCGCGTCACCTGCGCCGAACAGACCTTCGATCGTCGTCATGCGGTTGTAACCCCAGAAATACTCGGGCGGGGAAACGTCCTCGGGACCCGAACACCAGGCACCGGAGCCAGTCGCGTGGGAGCCCATCACGTAAGGCTCGGAGGTGGTCAGTTCGGGATTCTCGTTCTTCGGATCCACATCGGTGGCGGCCCACACAACCGCCTGGCCGACGGTCATGCCGAGGAAGTTTTCCCAGCCGACCTCTTCCAGATGAGGATCCTGGAAGGCCTGCATGGTCACCATGTGAATGGGACCGCGGCCGGCATTCACTTCGTTGATCAGCGCATGGTTACGCAAACAGGTCGGGATTGGCCGGTGGGTAAGATGCGAGGCTTCCGGATCGAGATACTCCTTGCCGACCATCTTCTGCAGTTCGGGGAACCATTTGGACTCGTACTCTTCGCCCAGACAGTTTTGCGTATAGGTCTTCAGGTGCAGGAAGTAGGCGCCGACCGGGCCATAACCGTCCTTGAAACGCGCCAGTACGATGCGATTTTCCATTTGCGTCATTTTGGCGCCGGCGTCGATCATGAGCCCATAGGCAGACGCGGACGACCAGGGCGCATACCAGGTGCGGCCGGAACCTTCGCCCACTGAACGCGGTTTGAAGATGTTGGAGGCGCCCCCCGCGCCGCAGATGACGGTCTTGGACTTGAAGACGTGGTAGTTGCCTGTGCGGACATTGAAGCCGACGGCGCCGGCGACCCGGTTCTCCTTACTGTCGTCCATCAGCAGGTGGGTAACGCAGATGCGGTTGAAGACCTTGTCGGCCGATTTCTTGGCGGCCTCTGCCACGATGGGCTTGTAGGACTCGCCGTGAATCATGATCTGCCACCGGCCTTCACGGAGATATTGCCCGGTTTTCGGGTCCTTCATGATGGGCAAACCCCACTCTTCGAACTGATGGACCGTGGAGTCAACGTGGCGGGCCATATCGAACAGCAGGTCTTCCCTCACCAGCCCCATCAGGTCGATGCGAGCGTAGCGGACATGGTCCTCCGGGTTATTTTCGCCCCAGCGGGTGCCCATGTAGCAGTTGATAGCGTACAGACCCTGGGCGACCGCACCCGAGCGATCCATATTGGCCTTCTCGGCAATGACAATCTTCTTGTCCTGGCCCCAGAAGCGCGCCTCCCAGGCGGCGCCGGTACCACCAAGGCCTGCACCGACGACCAGAATATCGATGCCGTCTTCGACGATCGTTTTGTATGCCATCAGTAATACACGCCTTTCTTCATCTTGAGGCCGGCGGACTCAAGCGTATGCAAACCGCCCTCATCCATGCGGATATATTTCGGCTCGCTGTACAACAGCTCACTGTCGCGCATTTCCTGGCTGGGTCCGGGAACATCCGCAAGCTTGGGGATAGCGGTTCCCCAGGGCTTGGTGGTAATGGGCGACAGGAAGTTCTTTTCCGTACCGTTCCGAAACTTGATCCTCCAGGCGATCGTGCCCTTCTCTTCGTCGCGGTCGACGCGAACGCTGTGGCCCAGCGGGGCAAAGTCGGCATATCCGCGCACATCGATCGCGTGCTGCGGGCAGGCCTTGACGCAGGAGGTCTTATCGATGTGCATGATGTCCGAGGGACAGATATCGACGCAATGTCCGCATCCGTCGCACCTTGTCATATAGACGAAGGTAGGCATTATTCGGGCTCCTTATCTGTATCCAAGAGAACTTGCGTGTTGCTTATCAATAGTGGCGGGGCGGTTCGCGCTTGATGCCAAGCCCCATTTTCATCGGGGCGTCCAGCAGCAGTTCCATGGAGTGTCTTTTCTGTTGTTCGGGATCGTCACGGGTCTGCGTCGGCAGATTCGACGCTGTACCATTGGCCTTAGATACTCTTTTTTCGAAGGCCGCAGCAGGCTTGAAGAACATGTGGGAGAATTTGGACCACGGGATCGATGCGAAGAGCACCGTGGTGGCGATGAGAAACAGCGCCAGGAACACCGTCGTCCAGAATCCGCCGCCTGTCGCCTGAAGGATCCCCCATATGATGCCGAAAGTCGTGCTCAGGACCATCGAGACGATGAACAGGTCGGCGCGAACCAGGCGAAACGGCGAATTACCCTCTGCGGCAACGTCCACGCGAATATCAGCGCGCCGACATACCAGAGCGCCGGCAGAATGCCCGGTGTAGGGGTGTCCACAGTCGGGTAAGCGAAGACCATGACGGCCGCCGTAGCGGCGTAAAGGGTGAAGCCGTACATCGTCAGAAGATGCGCGATCCTGCGGCGCGGGTTGCAGAATTCGCCGGAGGTCATGACGTCGACCACGGCAGTCTGAACGGCGATCGATACCTTCTCGCCTCCGCCGGCAGGCTTCGTTGCCTTGCTATGGGAATTGCGCATATTTGCAAAGAAGTATTTCGCGCTTTTTTTATGCCAGACATCGAACAGCGTGCCGGCTGCGACCAGAAAAATCATGACCACGACGAATGTCTGCATGACCTCAGGCGGTACGACTGCCGACAACTCGGCAAACGGATTGGTGGAGAACATCAAGCTGCCTCTTCCCGATTGACTTTCAAAATCATGATGCACGTATGTCGCTGCGACTTATATCGCAATTCACTGATACATTGAAAACCATAATTTTTTCCTCCGGTTTTCGAAACGACGTCGCGCCAGCCCTCGGCGGCATGAAACAATATTTCTCCCGCTCCGCCTGTCTCCCAACTGACATTGCGACCATTTGTCACCGATTCGACAACGCCGGTCGTGAGCTTTCCAAGCCTGCGTCCTTGCACTTCGGCCCCCTTCTTTCAAGGGTGCGACCGAATTGCACTTTACATGATTTCACTTTCATGAATATTATTATTTCCGAATATAAAAAAAATGGGTTAGCCGGGCTTGCATTTCGCCTGGGCGGAAGCGTTGAGTGCCGTTCGACTTTCGGGTCGGCGGCAAGGGGTGGGCAAGGCGGTGCATCCACCTCAAAGCCACGAGGGAGAACAGTTCTTATGCCTACTTTCGTCCATACCGACAAATGCGATGGCTGCAAGGGTGGTGAAGTCACCGCCTGCATGTATATCTGTCCGCACGACCTGATGAAGCTCGACACCGAGCGGATGAAGGCCTTCAACCAGGAACCGGACCAGTGCTGGGAATGCATGTGCTGCGTCAAGGCTTGCCCGCGCCAGGCGATCGAGGTCCGCGCCTATGCCGACTTCGTGCCGATGGGCGGCGCCGCCATCCCGCTGCGCACCGATACCCACATCATGTGGACCATCAAGTTCCGCGACGGCGAGATCAAGCGCTTCAAATTCCCGGTGCGTACGACACCGGTCGGCAGCATCGACCCGTACAAGGACAAGCCGCCGGCAGGCGATATCAACAGCCAGCTTTTGTTCACCCAGGCGAACAAGCAGCTTCCGACCATCTGACCCGCGGTTTCGCGGCGGGCCGGCCGGACTGTCCGGACGCCTGAGAAACCCTATAAATCAAGGGGGCATGTATACCCATGAGTGAAGGCACTTTCGGCAATCCCGAGATCGTCGAGGTCGAAACCGATATCCTGATTATCGGCGGCGGCATGGCGGCCTGCGGCGCGGCTTACGAGGCCAAGCGCTGGGCTGGCGACGATACAAAGATCATCATGGTCGACAAGGCGGCGGTGGACCGCTCCGGCGCGGTCGCGCAGGGCCTGTCGGCGATCAACACCTATATCGGCGATAACGATCCCGAGGATTACGTCCGGATGGTCCATGCGGACCTGATGGGCATCACCCGCGACGATCTTGTCTACGACGTCGGCCGCCATGTGGACGACAGCGTCGAGCTGTTCGAGGAGTGGGGCCTGCCGGTCTGGAAGACCAAGGAGACCGAGGGCGTCGCCCTGAAGGACGGCGGCAAGCCGGTCCGCTCCGGCCGCTGGCAAATCATGATCAACGGCGAAAGCTACAAGCCGATCGTGGCCGAGGCCGCGAAGAAGGCGCTGGGCATCGAGAATATCCACGAGCGAGTCTTCATCGTGAAGCTGCTGCTCGACGCCAACGAGAACAACCGCATCGCCGGCGCCGTCGGCTTCTCGGTTCGCGACCACAAGCTCTATGTCTACAAGTGCAACGCCTGCCTGCTAGTCGGCGGCGGCGCGGTCAACGTGTTCCGGCCTCGCTCCACCGGCGAGGGCCAGGGCCGCACCTGGTATCCGGTATGGAATGCGGGCTCGACCTACGCCATGGCGGTCGAGGCCGGCGCCGAGATGACCATGATGGAAAACCGCTTCGTGCCCGCCCGCTTCAAGGACGGTTACGGGCCGGTCGGCGCCTGGTTCCTGCTGTTCAAGTCGAAGGCGACCAACGGATTCGGCGAGGATTACGCAACCACGAACGCCGCCATGCTGAAGGATTTCGCGCCGTACGACACCGCGGCCGTGGTCCCGACCTGCCTGCGCAACCATCTGATGCTGAAGGAAATGAAGGAAGGCCGCGGGCCGATCTTCATGGATACGCCGACGGCGATGAAGAAGCTCTCCGAGTCGATGACCCCCCAGGAGGTCAAGCATCTCGAGGCAGAGGCCTGGGAAGACTTCCTCGACATGTGCATCGGCCAGGCCGCGGTCTGGGCCGGCATGAACATTCGCCCGGAAGAGACCGTGTCCGAGCTGATGCCGACCGAGCCCTACCTGCTGGGCAGCCATTCCGGCTGCTGCGGTATCTGGGTGTCGGGTCCCGAGGATCTGAACTCGCCGGACGACTGGAAGTGGGGCTACAACCGCATGACCACCGTCCAGGGCCTGTTTACCGCGGGCGACGGCGTCGGCGCGTCGGGCCATAAATTCTCGTCCGGCTCCCATGCCGAAGGCCGCATCGCCGGCAAGAACATGGTGAGGTTCGTGCAAGACAAGAAGGGATACAGCCCGTCCTTCAAGGCTGACATCAGTGCGATCACGGACGAGATCTACAAGCCGGTGCGCAATTATATCGAGCACAAGGACAAGACCACCGCCGAGGACATCAATCCGCACTACATCCTGCCGCGCATGCTGCAGATGCGGCTGCAGAAGCTGATGGACGAATATGTCGCGGGCGTGTCGACCTTCTACCAGACCAACAAGGTGATGCTCGACCAAGGCCTGCATCTGCTGGAAATGGTCAAGGAAGACGCGGAGCATATGCGCGCCAAGGACCTCCACGAACTGCTGCGCGCGTGGGAGAACTACCACCGCGTCCGCACCGCGGAAGTCCATCTGCGCCATATCATGTTCCGCGAGGAAACCCGTTATCCGGGCTTCTTCTATCGGTCCGACTTCCCGGACCTGGACGAGGAAAACTGGCACTGCTTCGTCAACTCGCGCATGGACCCGGACTCGGGCGAATGGGCGATGATGAAGAAGGACTGGGTGGGTCTGGTCGATCACGGCCACTAAGCCAACCCAACAATACCGACATGGTTTCGGGGCGCCGTCTTGAACGGCGCCCCGTTCCGCTTATTGTTTAGTGATACCCATAGAAGCAGGAGAACGGCCCATGGCCGACGAGTTTGACGGACCGGTTTCCCCGGATCACGAACCGAGCGCGAGCGCCGAGCAGGCGGCGCGCAAGGGCGAGGACGAGGCGCGGGTGGATATTTTCGACGGCGTGCGCGGCCATGACGGCAATCCGATCCTGCCGGTCCAGCTCAAAGAAGGCGACATGTTCGCCTTCTCCTGTCACAAGGGCATCTCCTGCTGGAACAAATGCTGCCACGGCGCCGATATCGTCATGACGCCCGGCGACATGCTGCGGCTCAGCCGCCATTTCGGCATCCGCCCGATCGAATTCCTCGACCGCTATTGCTATCAGGCGCAGTGGGACAAGGCCGGCCTGCCGGTCGCCAAGCTGCGCATGACGGGCGAGGACGGCACCGGCCCCTGCCAGTTCGTCGACGACGAGAAGGGCTGCACCGTCTATGAAAACCGCCCGGTGACCTGCCGCTACTATCCGCTGGGCCTGGCCGCGATCAAGATGAAGGGTCAGGAGGCCAAGGAAAACTTCAATTTCTTGGTCAAGGAATCCCACTGCAAGGGCCATGACGAGAGCAAGCTTCTCAGCGTCGCCCAGTTCCGCAAGGAGCAGGGCACCGAAGAATACGACCAGATCAATTCAGGCTGGATGGACATCCTGATGAAGGCAGCCTCCTGGGCCTCGACCGGCGGCCCCTATGGCAAGGAAATTGCGGCCAGGACGCAGGGCATGTTCTACATGGTGTCGACCGACATCGACGCCTTTCGCCGCTTCGTCTTCGAGACCCGGTTCCTGGACACCTACCAGATCGAACCCGAAACGGTCGAAGTTCTGAAGACTAACGATTCGGTTCTCCTGCTGCTCGGCTTCGACTGGCTGAAGCACGTCATCTTTGGCGAGGCGACCATCAGCATGAAGGAAACGGTGCTCCAGGAAGCCATCGCCAAACGCCGCGAGGAATTCGGCGCGAGCTGAAACCACGGCTCGTTGACAATGATTTCCCCCAAGAAGAAACAAATGGGGGCGACTTGCGTAGCCGCCCCCAAAGTGGCCATAAGCACGCCGGGAGGAAAGGGAGGAGAGCGTACTTATGAGTGAAATCTTAAAGCTTACTCGAAGGCGACTCCCGGCCGCCCGCCCACTTTCTTAAGAATAACCGCGAGCGGGCAGAACCGTGTAAACGCCGCCTGCAGCAGGTTCAGGCCGACGAAGCCGGTCACAAACAGCCAGTAAACCGAATGGTACTGGCTGAGAATCAGGCTCACCAGAATCACGGTGCCGGCGAAGGCCATGACAATCCGCTCGATGCTCATAGTCGGTTACTTCCCCAAATTCGGTTGAAGGATAGGCCGCCCAAAGGGTTCCTGCGGCCCTCGTCCGTCACCATTCAATATACGAACCACGTCATGTAAAATCAATATCAGCATTCACTAATATTGAAAGAGGCCAAGCGGCAGAGTGTCGCAGGGATCAGAATGCGCCGGTCTTCCGCGCGGCGGAGGCACCGGCATCGGCCGCAGTGGCCTCCACTGCCCCACCGGCGCCGATCTCCAGCACCGGCCCGCCCGCGGCCGCGGCGTCGTCGGGGTCGTGGGTTACCAGCAGCGCCGGCAGGCCGCGCTCTATGGCGTGGTCGAAGATAAAGCGGCGAATGCGGCTTCGCAGGGCCGCATCGAGTTTCGAAAATGGTTCGTCCAGTAACAGCGCCTTGGGTTCGGCCAGCAGGGTGCGCATCAGCGCGATCCTGGCCCGCTGACCGCCCGACAGGGTAGCCGGATCGCGGTCCTCGAAGCCCGTCAGCTCCGCCTCGCACAGCGCGTCGGCAATGCGCTTGCGGCGTTCCTCGCGACCCACGCCGCGCGGGATGCCGAAGGCAAGGTTTTCGCCGACCGAAAGATGGGGGAACAACAAATCGTCCTGAAACAGGATACCGACGCGGCGCGCCTCCGGGACCGTCCGAGTGATATCCCGACCGTCCAGTTCGATATGGCCCTCTATCGCGAAAGCCGGGTCGACGGAACCGCAGATCCATGACAGCAAGGTCGACTTGCCGGACCCGCTGGGCCCCATGACCGTCGCCACCTCGCCCGGCGCCACGGCCAGCGACAGACCCGCGATCAGGGGCTGGCCGTCCAGCGCTACGGTGACGTCCCGCAACCGCAATGTTTCGTGCTGTGTCATGCCGCGAATATCTTCATGCCGCGTCTTTGGCGATAGAACCATGCCGGAACGCCGATCGCCAGCATGAAACCGATCCAGGGCAGCAGCGCCTGCAGGAAGCTGTAGACGCCGATCACGCGCCGGTCGCCGCCCGACGCCAGGCTGACCGCCTCGGTAGTCAGGGTGGCGAAACGCCCGCCACCGGCGAAGACCGTCGGCAGATATTCGCCGACGCTGACCGCGAAACCAACGGCCAGGGCGAACAGGACCGGACGCAGCAGCATCGGCAGCTTGATGCGCCAGAATACCCGGTCCGGCGAAGCGCCGAGACAACGGGCGCCGCGGGCGTAACGTTCGTCGAGCCGCCGCCAGGGATCGGCGAGGGCGAGGAAAACATAGGGCAGCACGAACAACAGATGCCCCCAGACCAGCGCCGCCCAACTGCCATCCAGCCCCACCGAGATGAACAGCACCTGTACCCCGAACAGAAATCCGATTTGCGGCGCCAGCAGGGGCGCATAGATCAGCCACAGCCCGCGCGAGCCCGGCGTCACGCCGTTTCGCTGCTCGTTCTCCAGGCAACCCAGGACCAGCGCGATCGCGATCAGCGCGGCGGCGAAAGCGACGGTTACGGTCGTCCAGCCCGGCCAGGCCAGCGCGTCGGCCTGGCGCATCCAGTTGCCGCTGGTCCAGGCCGAGGGCAAGGCATCCGGCCAGCGCCAGCGCCGCGCCAGCGACCAGACGGCCATGCCCAGGATGCCGGCCAGGCCGGTGGCAAAGACCAGCAGCATCGCCGCCATGCCCGCCCGGCGGCCGATCCGCCCCGAATGACCCCGCCCGCCAGCCGCGATCCAGCGTCGGCCGAGGCGGGCCGTCAGGCGTTCGCCGCCATAGAGCAGGGCAATCGAGCCCGCGACCAGCAGGAACTGCAGGCTGGCGCCGGCCGCGGCGAGGAAATGCCGCCCCAGTTCGGGATCGTTGAACCAGCGCAATATGCGCGGCGCCAGCGGCGGCGGTATTCCCGGCGCCAGCACCAGCGCCATGTCGACAACCGACAGCGAAAAGGCCAACACCGCGAAGACTGGCAGACGGATTTGCGGCCAGATCAGCGGCAGCACCGTCTTCATCCAGGCCGTGGCCGGCCCGTAACCCAGCGAACGGGCAACCGCGAGCGTACGGTCAGCCGGCGTCTGGCCCAGCGCCCCCAGCGTGATCAGCAATAGGAACGGAACCTCTTTCAGCACCAGGCCGCAGACCAGCGCGATGCCGAAGGGGTCCGGCGCGGTGGCGATATCAGGCGGCCGATCCCAGCCGGTCGCCCAAGGCGATACCAGCCGCGCCGCCCAGCCGCTGGGCGAAGCCAGGAAGGCGAAGCCGATGGCAACCGCCACATGGGGCACTGCCAGCAAGGGCGCCAGCAGCCGGCGCACCAGGACGACTGGCCGGCGCCCATGGCAGGAGGCCAGGAATCCCAGCACGATGCCCAACGAGATCAGGGTGGCGGTGAAGCCGGTACCGAGCGACAGGGCCAGGGATTTGCCCAACCCCGGCTGCGCGAAAAGCTGCCGCCAGGGATCGAGCGAGAACCCGCTGCCGCCCAGCGACGGCAAATAACCGAACGCCGGGGCCCAGGTCCCGACCAGCCCTGCCGCCACCGGTCCCAGAAACAGGACCAGCGTCAGCGCGGGAAACCAGCGGAGCATCACGGTTTGCCCGGCGCAAACACCACTACGACCCGTAGCGCGACAACCAGGTTTGCTCGATCCGGGTCATCCAACCGGGATGCGGTTCCGGCAGGGTGAGGCCCAGTTCGTCGGGCGCCAGGGTGGCGGCGCCGCGCGGCAGTTCGTCGAATAGTTTGCGGCCGGCCGCGTCCAGCTTGTCCATCGCCAGCACCGTATTGTCGCCCCAGTATTCCGGGTTTTCCTTGCGGGCCTGCGCTTCCGGCGACATCAGGAAATCGGCGACCAGCATCGCGCCCTCGCGGGCATTGGCGTTATAGGGAATCGCGACGAAATGGGTGTTGCCGATGGTGCCCTTGTCCAGCACGAAGGTCCGGGCCGTCGCCGGCAGCCTGCCTGCGGCGATCGCCGACGAAGCCTCCGCCGGATAGAAGGAGATTGCGAAATCCACCTCGCCGTCGTCGAGCATCTGGATCAGCGCCGGTCCGTTCTTCGGATAAATTTTGCCTGACCGCCACAGATTGGGCGTCAGTTCGTCAAGATAGGTCCAGAGCGGCCCCGTCACCACGTCGAAATTGTCGCCCGGCGGTCGCTGCAACACCGACGGATCCGCCGCCAGTTCGTACAACGCCTGCTTCAGGAAGGTGGAACCGATGAAATCCGGCGGTGCCGGATAGGCGACGCGCCCCGGATTGGCCTTCGCATGGGCCAGAATCGCGGCGATGCTGCGCGGCGGGGACTCCAGGGCGGCGCTATCATGGATGAAGTTCAGCTTGGCCATGCCCCAGGGCGCTTCCAGTCCCTCAGTGGGCACGGTGAAGTCCAGCTGCGTGGTCGGCTTGTTCTCGACATCGACATAGCGGAAGTTCGGCAGTTGCTCGGCGAAGGGACCGAACAGCAGCCCTTGATCCTTCATCGCCTTGAAGTTCTCGCCGTTGATCCAGATGAGGTCGACCGTGCCGCCCTCGTTCCGGCCCGCGGTCTTTTCCGCCAGCACCTTGCGCACGGCCTCGGCGGTGTCGGACAGCTTCACATGGCGCAGCGTGACGCCATATTCCGCCTTCACGCGCGTCCCCACCCAGGCGATATAGGCGTTGATCCGCTCGTCGCCGCCCCAAGCGTTCCAGAACACTTCCTGTCCGCGGGCTGTGTCCTGGACTTGCCGCCAGTCCAGTTTTTCCTGCGCCCCGGCGGGCCCCGCGAGGGCAAGAAGGAAGGCCGCAACCAGCCCTGCCATCCAACGCATATTTGTGATCCTTTCAAACTGAATGATCCTGCCGTTGCATGGAAACTAGCGGCATCGCCGCCGCCTGTCAGCCGCGGAAACCGAAACTGACACATCTGTGATCGAGACCGTATGGATACAATGTTTTAGGCTGGCGCGGATTGGGCCAGCGTGATATAGCGCATTTCTGTTTACGACTGAGGAGCTTGATCCCTTGGCGCATTTGCGACGAGAGCGACGACGAGGAATGCACTGCCCGGCAGGCCGGGCGGAAAACCTTCGTCATGCCGTCGCCTGAGCCGCGCCAAAAGGGATAAAGGATCCAAGTCAGGCGGGCCGCGACGGCAGGGAAACCACAAAGTCGCGGGAACGCCATCATGAAAATCATCCCCCAGGGCCCGAAACACGGGGCCGCCATCGAGCGGCTGCTCGACCTCACCTTCGGCCATCACCGGCACAACAAGACCGTCTACCGGCTCCGCGAGGCCGCGCCGGCTGTGCCCAGCTTGTCCTTCGTCATCGAACGCGACGGCCAGGTCGTCGCGACGCTGCGCTTCTGGCCGGTGACTTTGCCCAACTACGCGCAGGCCCTGCTGCTGGGCCCGCTGGCGGTACTGCCGGAACTGTCGGGCCAGGGCATGGGCCGAGCCTTGGTGAACCATGGCATGGCGGAGGCGAAGGCGCAGTGCTGGCCGGCCGTGCTGGTGGTCGGCGAGCCGGCCTATTACGAATCCTTCGGTTTCAGCCGTCGGGTGGCGGAACGTCTGCGGCTGCCCGGCTGGGTGGAACTGCCCCGCTTCCAGGCCGCCGAGCTGATCCCCGGTGCGCTGGAGGGCGTGGACGGCCTGGTAAAATCCGGCCGCCCCGCAAAACCGGCCTGGGTCCGCAAGGCCGAGGCGTGAAAGCCGAAGCTGCCGCGGCGCACCGACAAGTCGGTTGACATCCACCGCCGCTTCCCATTGAGTATCGCAAGCCGGTTATTGTGCACAACTGTCTTTGGCCGGTTACCGGGCAGGAACCGCCGCATGGTCAAGAGTCACGGCAGGTGGCGGGTTGGCATGGCAAGGCGTACAAGCTGGCGGCGTGGGCAATTACGCCGCCGGGATGCGTGTTCCATGACTTTCCGAACCCAAACGATACGACAATTGCCGGACCGCGAAACTTGATGCGGTCGGGCGAAACTCAGTAATCGCAGGGAGGAAAAGATGCGACTCTTGAAATTGATTTCGGTAGCCCTGTTCGGCCTGGCCCTGATCCAGCCGGCCGCCGCGCAGGAAAAAGAAAACATCGCCTGGGGCGGTTCCAACCCCGGCGGCGTGATGTACTACATGGTCGGCACGGCCGGCACGATCATTTCCGAGAAACTGCCGCAGTACAACATCACCCAGGTGACCACCGGCGGCTCGACCGAGAACGCCAAGCGCATCATCAAGGGCGAACTGGACATGGGCATCGTCTACGGCGCCCACGTCTATATGTCGCAAAAGCCCGAAGGCCCGTTCGAGGGCGGCGCAAAGGGCACTATGTTCCGCGGCGTCGCCAAGGCCTACAAGGGGCCGACCTATTTCGTGACCCTGCCGGGCAGCGGCATCAACAGCATCTCCGACCTGGCGGGCAAGAAGGTTGCGCTTGGACCTCCCGGGTCCGGTACGGTGTTCAACTGCTCGAACATCATGCGGGCGACCGGCATGCTGGACGAGATCGACCCCAGCATGATGACCTTCGCCGATGCCGGCCGCGCGCTCGGCAACGGGCAGATCGACGCGCTCTGCCAGTCGTCGGCTCCGGCGGCCGCAGTCAAGGAACTGGCGGAGACCAAGGGTGCGGTCGTGCTGGCCTATACGGCCGACGAGATGAAGGCGATCACCGGGACCTATCCGTTCTATGTGCCGGCCACCATGCCTTCGACCACCTACAAGGGCGTGCCGGATGTCGACCTGCCCTATCTGACGGTTTACTGGGTCGCGCATGAGCGCGTCTCGGCCAAGGCGGTCGAAGACATCCTCGAACTCGTCTACCAGCCCGACATCAAGAAGCAGCTGGCGGCAGGCCACAAGGCGTGGGGCCAGATGGAGCCCGATACCAAGAACTTCCTGTCCCTGGGCGTGCCGATGCATCCAGGCGCGGAGGCCTACTACAAGAAAAAGGGCCTCTGGGAGGAATAACACCACCTGAACGTTCCAGCCGCCGCGGCGCCGCTCGCGGCGGCTGGTTTTTTTGCTGCAATCCTGACAGGTGCGGGTAAGAGCCGATGACGGGCGAAAGCTGGTTTCCCGACATAAAGGGCAAGGGGCGGACCCTTTCCGGCTATTTTGCCGTGATCTACAGCCTGACCGCGGCGGGTTTCTCGTTGTGGTATCTCTACACCTCGGGATTCGGTCTCGTTTCGACCGAAACCAACCGCGGTTTCTACCTGCTGTTCACCTCGATCCTCGTATTCCTGGTTTTCCCGGCCTGGCGCGGCGCGCCGACCACCCGTCCAAGCATTATCGATATCCTCTTCATCGGCGCCGCGATCGCCTGCATCTGGTACTGGATCGACCAGTACGTTCCCTATGCAATGTTCCGGGTCAGCGATCCCAACAAGTGGGACCTCACCATGGGCGCCATCGCCATCGTGGTGATCCTTGAGACCAGCCGGCGGGCGCTTGGACCCGCCATTCCGATCATTGCGACCCTGTTCCTCGCTCAGCTTTATTTCGGTCCCTACCTGCCCGGCAAACTCAGCCATTCCGGCATGCCTGTCGAGCGTATCCTGGAATTCAGCTTTTCGACCCAGGAAGCCATTTTCGGCGTGGTCACGGCGACCTTCGCGACTTTCGTCTTCCCCTTCATGATCTTCGGTGCCTTCCTGGAGCGTAGTGGCGCCGGCAGCTTTTTCATGGAACTCGCCACGGCGCTGACCGGGCGCTGGCGCGGCGGCCCGGCCAAGATCGCGACCTTCAGTTCGGCCCTGTTCGGTTCCATATCGGGGTCGTCAGTGGCCAACGTAGTGGCGTCCGGCGCCTTCACCATCCCGATGATGAAACGCATCGGATTCAAACCGCACCATGCCGGCGCCATCGAGGCGATCGCGTCGACCGGGGGCCAGATGATGCCGCCGATCATGGGGGCCGGCGTGTTCATCCTGGCGACCCTGACCCAACGCGACTATCTGGGAATCGCGATGATGAACGTGATTCCGGCCGTGCTGTTCTTCACATTCATCCTGCTGATGGTCGACCTGGAAGCCATGCGCACGGGCCTTAAGGGCCTGCCCAACGACGAAATCCCGCGGGTCGGCGACGTGCTGCGCCGCGGCTGGTTCTTCTTTATCCCGCTCATTGTCGTAATCACGCTCCTCTTCATGGGCTATTCGGCTAACTACGGGGCGTTCTACGGCACCGTCTCGACGCTGGTTCTGTCCTGGCTGCGCAAGGATACCCGCATGGGCCCGTGCCGGATCTTCCAGGGCCTGGTCGCCGGGGGCCACAACAATACCTCGGCCGGCGCCGCGATCGGCAGCCTCGGCATCATTATCGGCGGCATCGTGCTGGCGGGGCTGGGACTCAAATTTTCCGCCGTGCTGGTCGAATTCGCCGGCGGGAACCTATTCCTCACGGTCGTCCTGGTGACCATTATCTCCATCGTCATCGGCATGGGCAGCAGCACCACCGGCTCCTACATCATTCTGGCTGTGGTGGCGGCGCCGGCCCTTGTGCATCTGGGTGTGAACGAGGTGGCGGCGCATCTGGTGGTATTCTACGCGGCATGCCTGTCGAACGTGACGCCGCCGGTCTGCGTTTCCGCCTTCGCGGGCGCGGCGATTGCCGGCGCGGACCCGATGAAGACGGGTTTCGCAGCACTGAAATTCGGGGCGACGCTGGTGCTGATCCCGTTCAGTTTCGTCTATGTGCCGGAACTGCTGTTGATCGGCACGCCCACCGAGATCGCCTACGCCGTACTACGGTACTTCGCGGGATATGCCGTGCTCGCCATGGGCATCCAGAAAACCGAATTCCTGACCGGTGCTATATCGGAATGGCGGCGCGTCGGCTTCATCATAGCCGCGATCGGCCTGCTGTTCCCGCTGCTGCCGTATATCGAGATCGCGGGCCTCGCGCTGGCCGCCATCGTCTGGGCCCCCAGTGTCCGCACATTCCTGGCGGCCAGGCGCGCGGCCTGACCGGTCCGATCCCTACCAGCGGAAGGTCGGGATCATGTAGTCGGGGCGTTGCCCCGTCTCGGCACATAGTGCTTCCAGGCGGGCCATAGCGGGGGCTTCACCCCATTCGATGCCAAGCGCCGGGGCATGGATTCCGGCAGCGATGAAGAGGGAATCGATCCCGGCCGCGGCGGCGCCGGCGATGTCGTGATGCAGCGAATCGCCGATACCCAGCGGTCGCTTTGCCTCCGGGTAGAGCGCCCGGCAGGTCTCGTAGACCGCGGCGTCCGGCTTGCCGTTCCAGCGCACGGTGCCGCCGATCGCCTCGTAGCGGCGGGCCACCGTGCCGGGGCAGATGACGAGATCGCCCTCCGGCGTCACGCTGACCAGGTCCGGGTTGGCGCAGACCATCGGCAGGTCCCGCGCCCGCGCCGCCTGCAGCATCGGCTCGTAATGCTCCAGCGTCTCGCGGTTGGTGCCGGCCATCAGGATGAAATCCGCCTCGGCCACGTCGTCGACC